>FZLQ01000007.1 GCA_900197605.1 Phyllobacteriaceae bacterium Water-Bin73 | reverse complement strand
TTGGGCCCCGGATTTTGGTGGGGGCAAAAAAGCGCAATGGGGTTGGGGGCATCTGGTGCGCGCCATTATGGATGGCGTGCCGAGCCTGCCCCGCCTGCGGCTGTCCTCTATTGATGCGGTCGAAATTGACCCGACCCTGCTTGATATGGTCATTCACGAGCCGCGCCTGATGCCGCATTTGCACCTGTCTTTGCAAGCCGGTGATGACATGATTTTGAAGCGCATGAAACGCCGCCATAGCCGCGCCGAGGCCGTGGCGTTTTGTCAAAAGCTGAAAACCGCGCGACCCGATATGGCTTTTGGTGCCGATATTATTGCCGGTTTTCCGACCGAAACCGGGGCAATGTTTGAAAACTCACTGGCGCTGATTGCTGATTGCGATTTGAGCTTTGTCCATGTGTTTCCGTTTTCCCCGCGCCCGGGCACACCGGCGGCGCGCATGCCGCAAATTAACCCCGCTGAGGTGAAGGCGCGGGCGGCGCGGTTGCGCGATGCCGCACAGGCGCAATTAAAGAACTGGCTGAGCCGCCAGCATGGCAAAACCATGTCGGTCTTGATTGAAAAACCCGGTCAGGGGCGGGCTGAAAATTTTGCCCGTGTGCAAATCGATGCAAGCCATGAAAGCCATGAAAGCGGGACGCTGGTCGATGTGACCATTCACGGCGATAATGGGCTGATGCTTTTGGGGGGCGTCAAATGAGCCTTTGGTCGCGTTTGAAATCGGGTCTGTCACGCTCCTCTGAGGCCTTGGGCAATAGCCTATCCGGCCTGATGGGCGGCAAAAAACTGTCAGCCGAAACATTGGGCGAATTGGAAGATGCGCTGATTATGGCGGATTTGGGCGTCGCCACGGCCGCCATTATTACCGATAATTTACGCGCGCGCCGTGACCTTGCCGAGCTCGACGATGGCGCTCTGCGCGCCGCTTTGGCGGGTGAAATCGCCGCGCTTTTGGAACCCGTCGAAAGCACCTTTAGCGTGTCATCGCATCAACCGCATGTGATTTTGCTGGCCGGTGTTAATGGGGCGGGCAAAACCACAACCATTGGCAAGCTGGCGAAAAAATTTCAGGCCGAGGGGAAAACCGTCATGCTGGCGGCTTGCGATACATTTCGCGCCGCCGCTTCTGAGCAATTGCAGGGTTGGGGGGCGCGCGCCAAGGTGCGGGGGATTGCCGGTGCGGCGGGTGCCGATGCCGCCGGTCTGGCTTTTCAGGCGCTTGAACAAGCCCAAGCCGATAAGATCGATGTCTTGATGATCGACACGGCAGGCCGCTTGCAGTCCAATGATAATCTGATGGCGGAGCTGAGCAAAATTATCCGTGTTGCCAAAAAACTCGACGCCACCGCGCCGCATGAAAGCCTGCTGATACTCGATGCCACCACCGGCCAAAATGCGATTGCCCAAGCCGAGGCGTTTTTGGGCGCGGCGCAAACCACCGGCCTGATTATGACCAAGCTGGACGGCACGGCGCGCGGCGGTGGGCTGGTGCCGATTGCTCAAAAACTGGCCCTGCCGATTTATTTCATCGGCGTCGGCGAACAGGCTGATGACTTACAAGTTTTCTCCGCCAATGGCTTTGCCCGTGCTTTGGTCGGGTTAGAAGAAGAGGCAGGCTAATGGCAAAATTTTTGGAAGATTTCGGACCGCTTTTGGTCTTTTTCGTGCTTAATGCGCGCGGCGCTGAATGGTTTGACCGCGCAGAGACAGACGGCTTGCTGATTGCGACAGCCGGTTTTATGGCCGCTTTGGTGGTGTCGCTGGTATTGACTTATGCGCGGGGTGGCAAGCCGAATAATATGACATTGGCATCGGGCGGTTTTGTTTTCGTCTTTGGCAGTTTGACGCTTTTTCTACAAGACGAGACCTTTATCAAAATAAAACCGACCATTGTTTATTTACTGTTTGCCGGGGTTTTGAGCTTTGGCCTGCTGCGCGGCAAAAGCTATTTGAAATTCTTGCTGGGCCAAGCCCTGTCAATGGAACCGCGCGGCTGGCTGGTGCTGACCCGCCGCTGGGTTTATTTCTTTTTGTTTCTCGCCGCCTTGAATGAATTTATTTGGCGCAATTATCCGACCGATATTTGGGTCAATTTCAAAGTCTTCGGCATTTTGCCGCTGACCTTTGCCTTCATGGCCCTGCAAATGCCGCTATTGAAAAAACACGGCGCGCTCAATGACCTTAAACGGGATTGAAACCGGCGTTAATTTCCAAATCCACCCCATGCGGATGGCACGGGCCGATAATCACTTCCTCGCCCTCCGGCCCATTCTCGCCGGTCCATATGCGATAGGATAATTGAGCGATGGTGCCCAATTCGCGGCCATCCATTTTCAGCCACACCAAAGGCGCATCGGGGCGGATATTTTCGGCGGCTTGGGCAAAGGCGCTTTCAATCGCAAAGCGTTGCGACACGCCGAGATAAGGCCAGACAATCGAATGATATAATATGGTTGCTTGCTCCTCGGGCCGCTGCATAATTTGTGCCGCCACCCAACCGGCCGCATCGGCGCGGTCAATTTCGGGCGGTGCCGTATCGGCAATATTGAGTGCCGCCAAAAGTCGGGCGCGGCGCAAGGGCATATCACCCCAAACCCAGCTTTGCAGTTTCAGCCGCTCATCAGCGTCAGAAATATTGACCGGAAATAAATCGCAGCCACGCCGCGAGGCTACCTCAATTTTTTCTGCCAAAGCCGGGGGCGCGCCGTGCCAGCGCGCATCAAGGGTCAGCTTGCTCCGGCTGTCACCCCATAAAATATCGCCCTCATCAGTGGCGAAGCGATAGCGAAAGCGGTCAAAAAACAAGTTTAATCCGGCGCTGGCCCCGATTTCGCGCAAACGCAAAGGCAGGCCGAGACGTTTGGTAATCTCGGAAAACCCCAAAAGCAACATGGCCGCGCGCCCCGTCTCATTGGTTTGCGGCGTGCTACGCAAAAATTGTCGCGCCGCCGCTTCCTCGCGTGAAAATAATTGCTCCAGCGCGACGGCCAAATCGGCACGCTTCGCCGCGTCATAAATACCGCCGCAACTTTCATAAAAACCCTGTAAGGCCGCATCATGGGTCAATGCCCGATAATGGGCAAAACCGGCCAGCCTTAACGGCACATTATCATTCAGCGGATCGCCCTGCCAGCCACGCACCAGCTTGGCGATAATGCCACCGGCGGCAAAATTATCGGCGCAAAAGCCGACCACATCGCGCGTCAAAGGCGAGCCGAGCAAATCGCAGGCATGTTTTTGCGCCTCAAAAGCGGTGCTGATTTTGTCGTTCACCGCATCACCTGACGGCGCGGCGCATGCGTGGGCGGTTTTCTATGATGCGGGCAGATGAGCAAGGCTTAATCCTTCTTATCCGCCGCCTCATAACGCGCGCGCAACGCCTCAAAACCGGGCGTGTCGGCCCAATTTTCCGGTTCAGAAAATGGCGCAAAACTTTCTTTATCGCGGGTCTCATAATAATGCTGTAGCGCATAATAAACCGCCGGAAACGCCAGCGCGTCCCACGGAATATCCTCCCATGCCATCAGCGCAACTTCTTCGCTTTCAGGGCCCGGCGACACATCGGGCGTGCGCAAGCGCCCGCGATAAAACATCTGCACTTGGGCAATGCGCGCCACATTATAAATGCCGATAAGCGCGTCGGTTTCAACATCGGCATTGGCCTCTTCATTGGCCTCGCGCGCTGCGCCCTCGGCCACCGTCTCGCCCTGTTCCATAAAACCGGCGGGCAGCGTCCAAAACCCTTTGCGCGGTTCAATGGCGCGTTTGCACATGAGGATTTTATCCCGGCCATTCTCATGCCATGTCGCCACCACACCGGCGATGAGCTTCGGATTAACGTAATTAATCAGCCCGCATGTATTGCACACATCACGCTCGAAACTGTCGTCATGCGGCACGGTTTTTGAAAATGAAATATCTTGCGTATAGGCACGCGATTTATCGCGAAACTGCATTTTGCGTCTCCTTCGGGCTATCCTTGAAATAGGGCAAAATCACCGCGCGCACATCTTCCGGCGTGAGCGGCCCGACATGGCGCAATAAGACACGGCCCTGCCCGTCAATCACAAAGGTTTCCGGCACGCCATAAACGCCCAAATCAAGCGCCGCACGACCGCGCCCGTCAAAACCGATGGCGGTATAGGGATTGCCCAAACGATTAAGAAACCGCTTTGCCGCATTGCGCGTGTCTTTGTAATTCACCGCATAAATCGGAATATTCTTCTCGGCCAAGGCCTTGAGCTGGGGATGCTCAACGCGACATGGCGCGCACCAACTGGCAAACACATTCAGCAAAACCGGCGCGCCGCTTTTCAAATGCGCTTGCGCCAAACCCGCGCCGTCCTCATAAAGCGGCGGCAGACTGAAAGCGGGCAGCGATTTATTCTGATACGCGCTGTCGAGCTTATCCGGCGGGCCCTGTTTCAGGCCAATGGCAAACACCGCCAAAAGCAGCCCGCCAATCAGCGCCGGCGCAAACCGCCCAAACCGGCTCATTCGTCTTCTTTCTTTAGTTCACCTGCTTCCAGCGCAAAAACTTGTCGGCGGGCTTTTGATAATTGCCGAAAGCTGACGATAATCAACCCGCCCAATAAGACAGCCGTGACCCCATAGCTGGCATAAATATAAATGTCATACATGCGGCGGCTCCCCTTTTGGTGCGCGGGCGCGCAGTCTTTGTCGCAACACTTCCATTTGCATGCGGGTGAGCGTCAGCGCCAAAAACAAGACGAGAAACCCCGCCCCCATAATCAGCAGCGGATATAGGAAATCAGCATGCAAAGCCGGGCGCGCCAGCCGCGATACGCTGGCCGGTTGATGTAACGTGTTCCACCAATCGACGGAAAATTTAACAATCGGCACATTGATGAAACCGACAATCGCCAAAATAGATGCGGCGCGTGCCGCGCGGGTCGGTTCGTCAATCGCTTGCCAGAGCGCGATATAGCCGAGATAGATGAAAAACAACACCAAGACGGACGTCAGGCGCGCATCCCACACCCACCATGTGCCCCACATGGGCTGCCCCCATAAACTGCCGGTGATGAGCGCCAGCAAGGTGAATACCGCCCCGACCGGGGCTGCCGCGCGCGCCGCCACATGACCCAGCGGATGACGGAATATCAAGGCCGTCACCGAGGCGATAAAGATGAAACTATAGCCGAATAGCGACATCCACGCCGCCGGCACATGCACAAACATAATGCGCACGCTGTCGCCCTGCTGGTAATCGGCGGGCACATAAGCGACGCGATACAAGCCATAGGCCAAGACGCCAATGGCCAATGCCCAAAGTGGCCGATGCACCTGTCTCGCCAGTGCCATAAAGCGGGTCGGGTTGGCATAAAAAGCCGATATATTTTCAAGCGCTTTCAACATATTCGCTATCTTTCTATCGTAAGGCGCTGCGCAAGGCCGCAGCAATGGCAAAAGGCGCAAGCAATAATGACGCCGCACTTAACGCGGCCAAAATACCGAGATAGGGGCCCACAGCCACGCCGGTTTCCAATCCGGCGCGCCCCGCGGCTGCGCCAAAAATCAATACCGGCACATAAAACGGCATGGCGATAAGCACCGTCAACAGACCACCGCGTCGCACGCTGACGGCCAAGCTCGCGCCAATGCCGCCGAGCAGCACCAAAGCAGGTGAGCCGCAAAGCATGGCGGCCAATAAAACCGGCAGGCGCGCCGCTTCTATATTCAGCAATAATCCGGCCAATGGCACGGCGAGAATGAGCGGCAGCACCAGCGCCAAATAATGCCCCAATAATTTGGCCAGCACCACGGCCTCGAAAGCCAATGGCACAAGCAATAAACGGTCCAATGTGCCATCCTCATAATCGGCCTGAAACAATCGCTCCAAACCGGTCAACAGGCTGATGGCCAGCACCACCCAGAGCAAGCCCGGCGCTAAAGCACGCAGCAATTTCAATTCAGGCCCCAGCCCAAACGGCAATAGGGTGATGGCGATAAACAAAAAACTGACCGCCAGCATGGTTTGACCACTGCGCCAAGACAAATGCATATGCTGGCTGCAAATGGCGGCAAATATGCGCATCAACCCGCTCATCGCCGCGGCTCCAATAAAACTTCCTCATCGGCGAAATCAAGGGTCTCATGGCTGGCGGCAATAATCATGCCGCCGTTTTCAAGATGCGCCTCTGCCAAATCCGTGACCAGCGCGCGGCCTGCCGCATCAAGCGCGGTCATCGGTTCGTCCAAAAGCCAAAGCGGGCGCGGGTCCATTATCAGGCGCGCCAAAGTGAGGCGGCGTTTTTGACCGGCTGATAAATCACCGACAAATTGCCAATCGCATCCGGCCAAGCCGAGACGCGCCGCAATATCGGCATATGCATCATTATCTGCCCGATAGCCTGCGAGAGCGGCATCAAAGGCTAGCGTCTCGGCAATTGTCAGCGCGGCTTTCAAGCCATCTGCATGACCCAAATAATGCGTGCCATAGGCCGGGTCGGGATGCGTCAGGGTTCCGGCGGCGGCGGGCAAAAGCCCGGCAAGCTGGCGCAAGAGGGAAGATTTGCCGCTGCCATTGGCGCCGCGCAAACAAAGCGCTTGGCCCGCAGCGAGGCTGAAGGAGACGCCCTCAAAAACCGTTATGGCACCGCGCGCGCATGCCAAGCCATCAGCCCGACAAACCGCGTCGCGGCTGTGCTGCAAATTGGAAAACAGGTTTTGTGTCTCGGCCATAGAAATGAATTATGGCACGAGAATTAGGCCGGTGGGGCAAATTTGGTCAAATCAATGCCCTGCACTGCCGCTTGATATTCATCTAATGTCGGGGTGCGGCCCAAAATGGTCGACAACACCACGACCGGGGTTGAAGCCAAAAGCGACTCGCCCGATTTATCGTCGCTGTCTTCTACCACACGGCCTTTGAACAGCCGTGTCGAGGTGGCCATGACCGTGTCGCCTTTGGCGGCTTTTTCTTGATTGCCCATGCATAAATTGCAGCCGGGCCGTTCCAGATAAAGCGTGTTTTCATAGGCCGTGCGCGCTTCTTGCTTGGGCGCATCATCATCAAATTCAAATCCTGAATATTTTTGCAAAATCTCCCAATCGCCTTCTTCTTTCAGCTCATCGACAATATTATAAGTCGGCGGGGCAATCACCAGCGGGGCTTTGAAATCAACGCCGCCTTCGGTTTTTTCCAAATTGCGGAACATTTGCGCGACAATTTTCATATCGCCCTTATGCACCATGCACGAGCCGATAAAGCCCAAATCGACTTTTTTCTCGGCGCGGTAAAATGAAATCGGCCGAATAGTGTCATGCGTATAGCGTTTGGAAATATCGGCATTTTCGACATCAGGGTCGGCAATCATCGGCTCATTAATGGCGTCCAAATCGACCACCACTTCGGCAAAATAATCGGCATTATCATCGGGGCTAAGCGCCGGTTTGGTGCCGGTTTTAATCTCGCCAATGCGCTTATCGGCAATATCAATCAGACCCTGCAACATGCGCGCGGCATTATCCATGCCCTTATCAATCATAATTTGGATACGCGCTTTGGCGATTTCCAGCGAGCCGATAAGCGTCTCATCATTGGAAATACAAATCGAGGCTTTCGCCTTCATCTCGGCTGTCCAATCGGTAAAGGTAAAGGCTTGGTCGGCCAGCAAGGTGCCGATATGCACCTCAATGACGCGGCCTTGAAACACATTATCGCCAAACTGGTCGAGCATTTGCGCTTGCGTGGCGTGAACCACATCGCGGAAATCCATATAATCGGCCATTTGACCCTTAAAGGTCACTTTTACTGTTTCGGGTATCGGCATGGTCGCCTCACCGGTGGCCAATGCCAGCGCCACTGTGCCGCTATCAGCCCCAAAGGCGACGCCTTTTGACATGCGCGTATGGCTGTCGCCGCCGATAATAATCGCCCAATCATCAACCGTAATATCATTCAGCACTTTGTGAATGACATCTGTCATGGCGTGATAATCGCCCTTCGGGTCGCGCGCCGTAATCAGGCCAAATTTATTCATAAAGGCCATCAGGCGCGGCGTATTGGCTTGCGCTTTGGTGTCCCAAACCGAGGCGGTGTGACAGCCCGACTGGTAAGCGCCGTCAACTGTGGGCGACAAAACCGTCGCCGCCATGGCTTCCAATTCTTGGGACGTCATCAGACCGGTTGTGTCTTGGCTGCCGACAATATTGACCTTCACGCGCACATCAGAGCCTGCATGCAAGGGCTTGTCTGCGGCGACGCCCAGCGCATTGGCGTTAAAGATTTTTTCAACCGCGGTCAGACCCTTGCCGTCGCGGGTAATCTCTTTCGACGGGGCGAAAACCGATTTCAGTTCAACGCCCAAAGTCTCGCAGGCAAAGCTTTGCAGTTTTTTGCCAAAGACAATGGCGTAAGAGCCACCGGCTTTCATAAATTCAAGTTTTTGCGGCGTGAAACTATCGGCAATATCGACCAATTCTTCGCTGCCATCTTCGCTATAAAGCTTGGCGGTTTTGCTGTTAATGGTCAGCACCGTGCCGGTTTCAACGGAATATTTTTGTTCCAAAACCGCATTGCCATCATTATTCAAAAGCGGTTTGCCATCGTCGCCGATTTTTTTGACCCAGTTTTTAAGGTCAACCCCAATGCCACCAGTCACGCCAACCGTGGTCAGAAAAATCGGGGAAATGCCGTTTGTGCCGGCAACAATCGGTGCAATATTGACGAAAGGCACATAGGGGCTGGCTTGCGTGCCGGTCCATAGCGCCACATTATTGACACCCGACATGCGCGATGAGCCGACGCCCATTGTACCTTTTTCAGCGATGAGCATGACGCGTTTGTCAGGATGCTGAATTTTCAGCGCTTCAATCTCTTTTTGTGCGCTTTCCGAAATCATGCATTTGCCGTGCAATTCGCGGTCAGAGCGCGAATGGGCCTGATTGCCCGGAGACAGTAAATCGGTCGAAATATCGCCCTCAGCGGCAATATAAGTGACGACTTTAATCTCTTCGTCAATCTCCGGCAGCTTGGTGAAAAACTCAGCCGCCGCATAGCTTTCGAGAATATCTCTGGCCACCGCATGGCCGGCCTCAAAAGCCGCTTTCAAGCGCGCCGTATCGGCCTCATAGAGAAAGACTTGGGTTTTCAAAACAGCCGCCGCTTGCGCTGCAATCTCTGCGTCATCGCCCAGCGCCAGATCCAGCAACACATCAACCGATGGACCGCCTTTCATATGCGATAAAAGCTCAAATGCGAAACTTTGCGGAATCTCGTCAACCGGCGCTTGACCCAGAATAATCTCTTTCAAAAATGCCGCTTTTTCACCGGCAGCACTGGTTGTGCCGGGCAGCGTATTATAGATGAAATAGGTCAGCGAATCGGCGCGGTGCGGATTATCGGCTTGCTTAATCTGCGCGATAATTTCGGCCAGCAAATCGCCATCATCAATCGGTTTCGGGCTCAAACCCTGCTGTTTGCGGGTTTCAATATTCTCAAGATAAGCGTCGTAAAGGCTCATAGGGTCGCTCGCTTCTCGCTTGTGTTTTTAGATGGTTTTGACTTAATGCGTCGCTCGCCATAAGTCAATTAGCGCGCCGCTTATCTCGCGCCGCAAGGACACCAAATTTAGCGGGTAAGGTCTCTTTTGGCGGGCAGCAAAATGGGCGAGCGTTCCGCCGTAAAGCGCAAAGCCCAACCGGAAAAGCGCGCATTGATTTGTGCCGCCAAAGCGACCACCTCAGCATCTGCATCAGCCGCCGCTTGCGCGCTCATCCGGCTCCAAATAACTGTCGCTGCACCGACATTTTCATAAGTGATGGACAGGCCGTCTGAATAGCTCAGCGTAAATGGCCGCGCCGTATCAAAATTAATGCCATCAGCGCGCCCCACATCATCGGGGCGCAGGGTTTCAAAAAGCCTCAGCCAATCTTGCGCGCCGGCCAATGACCAGCCCTCGCCGACGCGAATGAATTTGAACTTGGCGTCGCCCTTATCTTCGGCTTTGCCGAAGCGAACCTGTTGCAATTTTTCGGGCGCATGGCGCGCCAAAGACGGGTCAATCCACGCCGCCGGTTCGCGATTGCGTGGCAAGCGTCCGCGCGCCAACCATGTTTGGTCGCTATCGGCGCGACGCACATAAAACTGGCGCAATTCAGGCCCATAATTTTGCACTTGCTGCTTGGCCTCGGATTCGCTTTGCTGCTCTTTGCCCAATAGCAAGGACGCCATTTCAACGCCCGCGCCATCGCTCACGCGAAAGCGCACAGCCGCACCCAGATTTTCAGGCACACCCAGCCCCAGAGCGCGATGCCAATCGGCTTTGGCGGTACGCGCCTCCACCGCTTTCAAATCAGCCAGCGCCAATAATGTCTCATTGACCAATTCATCATTGGCCGGATAGCCCCAGCGCTCATCGAGCACCCAGCCATCAGCCGCGCGGCTGATAACCAGCCCGCGCGTGCCGGAAATGCCGGTGCCGTGAGTGACTTCCAATTTTTGCGCGCGCGCCAAACTGGCGGCATATTCGGGCAACAGGGTTTGCGGCGGCGGCACGGCATTAACGCGGCGCTCGCCCAATAGCGCGGTAAACGCCAAAATCAGACTGGCCGCCGTGACCAAAGCAAGCGGGCGTAACAAGCGACGCATATCCATCAGGCCGCTCCTTTTTGCGCTGTGTCATCGTCAATAATCAAGCCACCGGCTTTTTGCGTGGCCAGTCTTTGGCGTCTTTGTCGCCAGGCCAGCACCAAAGCCAAGCCCGAAATAAGCACCGGCATGATGATGATATTGGCCCAGGTCAGACGCCCTTCCAGTGCTTCAATATCGCGGCGCAAATTGCCTTGCACACGCCGCAGGGCTTTGCGCGCCGATAATAATTCAGCGCGATAGGCACTGGCCGCTTCATCGGCCTCGGCCAATTGCGCACCGCTTTGTTCCAAACGGTCGAGCTCGGCCTGCGCCGCTTCAATGCGCGCCACCAGATTTTGCTGTTCCGTCAGATAATCGGCTTCCGCCGCGCGGCGCAGATCCTCAATCCGCGTGAAAGGCCGCGCCGCTTCTTCGCGACCACGCAGCGAGATTAAGTCATTTGACCCCATCAGATTTTCAACTGCATTGAGCAGAAACTTGCCATTATCCGCAATCGGCACGCCAAAACGCTGGCCTAAATAATTTTGCTCCGACACCCAAAACCGGTCATCAAAAAAATCGCTATCGGCGAAAACAACAATATTGGCCGCCGCCGTTTCGGTTTGATGCGCGGCGGCTTTGGCGCGCTCGCCCTTGCTGTTTTCCGCCGCCGGTGGGCCATCGGCAAAGGCCGTTTCCACCGGGCCGGAAAGCCGCGCGGCAATGGTAAAGGGGGCTTCGCCAATGGCGAAACGACGCTGCAATGCATCGGGGGTCGGCGCGCTTAAAACATAATCGCGGGTCATCAGCCCGGCTTCGTCAGAAGAGGTGACCAATGGCGTGAAGCTGGTTGTCGCGCCGTCTATCGGGCGCAAGGCACCGGCCGTGCCGATATTCAGCCGGTCAATATTGCCGGTGATGGGGTCATCAGCGTTCATTTCAGACGGGCCCAGACCCATCCAGAGAATATAATCCGTCAGCGCGCGGCGGGCATCGCGACCGGCGGCAACACGCTGGGCGCGTTTGCGGTCGGCGATAATCATATCCCCCGCCATAGCAAGCCCCCATTGGCGCATCAAAAGCGGCAAATCGGATTGTTCGCTATAGCCGCGCAGCGGTTCGCCATTCGGCCCGGCGGTCAGACTGACCTCGGATTGCGGGTCAATAAAGGCAATCACGCGACCGCCGCGCATGACAAATTGGTCAATCGCATAAGCCTGAATATCGGTTAACGGGCGCGGATGCGCCAACAGCAAAGCATCAATGCGGGTCGGAATACGCACCGTATCGGCGACGATAAATTCCAGCTCAAAGCGGTCAGCCAATTCAGCGTAAATCAGGAAGGGCTGCGACTGGCCGCGCATTGCCGCCATAATGCCGCCCGCGCCGGTATCCAGCGGCAGATTGGAAATAATACCCAGCACCGGCTTTTCAGGCCGCCCCAAATTATGCAGCATGCGCGCCAAATCATATTCCAAATATTGCTGCCGTTCAGTGGCGAAATAAGGAATAATCTCAACGCTATCGACCAAATTCGTGCCGACCAGGCCGAAATAAACCACCTCGCCCTCAGCCACCGGACGCGCCACCAGTCCTTGCGCGACGGCTTGGTCCTCGGCTTCGGAAAACGGCTCAGGGTCAATAATATCCAATTGCACCATGCCATTGGCTGCCATGGTGATTTCTTCCAGCATGTCGCGCACACGCTGCGCCTCAACCCGCAAGCCCGGCTGATTGGCGGCAATATCTTGCGAATAATAAAATTTAAGCCGTATCGGTTCATCAAGCGCCGCCACAATATTGCGCGTGCCTTGCGAGAGGGTAAACAAGCCGTTCTCGGTCAAATCAAGACGGGCATTTCTGAGCGCCAAATTGGAAAACAGATTAAGGCTGACAAAAATCACGCCGAGCAATATCAGCGCCAGCGCATGCGGGCGGCGCAAGAGGCCGCCGGAAAGCCGCGCGACAAATCGAGCAAAAAATTGAAGGCTCAGCACAGCGCGCATGGTCTTACGCCCCTTCCGCTTTTTTCATATCAACGACAATCACGGTCGCGGTTAAAAACACGCCGATCAGCGAAGCGAAAAACATGATGTCGCGCGCATCAATCACGCCACCGGTAATGGCGCGAAAATGCGTCAATAAAGAAAAGGTCGCCAATGTCTCAATCAGCGCTTGCGGTGCCCAGCCATCGAAAATTTCCAACACCAGAGGCGCGCCCGAAACCGTGAATAAAAAACACGCCACCACGGAAATCACAAAAGCGATAACCTGATTGCGGGTCAATGCCGACAGGCATGAGCCAATGGCGAGATAGCCACCGGCCAGCATGAGCGAGCCCAAATAAGAGGCGAGAATGACGCCATTATCGGGGTCACCGAGAAAATTCACGGTCAGCCAAATCGGAAATGTCAGCGCCAGTGCCAAAGCCGAAAAGGCCAAAGCCGCGAGATATTTGCCAATCACCACCGCGGTGAGCGGCACCGGCAGGGTCAGCAAAAGTTCAATCGAACCATTGCGCCGCTCCTCGGCCCAAAGGCGCATGGAAATGGCCGGTAGGAAAAACAAATAAAGCCAGGGGTGGAACATGAAAAAGCTGGTCAGGTCGGCTTGGCCCATTGAGAAATAAGCGCCCAGATAAAATGTCGCCAAACCATTGGCCAGCAAAAACACAATGATGAAAACAAACGCCAGCGGCGTTGCAAAATAACCGCCAAATTCGCGCGCGGTAATGGCCAGCAAAGCGCGCATCATGAGGCGGTCTCTTTCTCGGCTGAAAAAATAGGCGGCGCAGGACGGGCTTTGCCGGTCAGGGCACCAAACACATCATCCAAGCGACCGGTTTCCAATGCCAGCGCGCGCGGCGCCAAACCGGCCTCGCCGACACGGGCGCGCAAATCGGCCAGCAAGGCGCCCGGCTCATTGCCCTTTTGGGCGAAAATATGCAGCGTGCTTTCATCGCCCCGCGTCACAATTTCGGCGCTGTCATGCGCGATTTGGGCCAATATGGCTTGCGCGGCGGATAGTTTTTCGGTTTCCAATGTCAACGCCACCGCGCCGCTATACCGCGAGCGCGCCGCCAATTCAGAGGGCGTGCCTTCAGCCACAATTTGCCCGCGATCGATAATCATCGCGGCGGCGCAAACCGCATCAACTTCTTCTAAAATATGGGTGGAAATAATAATCGCTTTATCGGCAGCCATATCGGTAATGGCGCGGCGCACTTGAAATTTTTGGTTCGGGTCAAGACCGTCGGTCGGCTCATCCATCACCAACACATCAGGGTCGTGCACAATCGCTTGCGCCAGCCCGACGCGGCGGCGATAGCCTTTGGACAGCGTATCAATCGGCTGGTCCAGCACGCCGTGTAATTCTGTCATCTCAATGGCGCGCCCCTCAGCGGCGCGCGCAGCCGCCTTATCGAGACCGCGAATACGCGTGATGAATTGCAAAAACGCGCGCGGTGTCATATCGGGCCAAGCCGGGGCGCCTTCGGGCAGATAGCCGAAATGGCGTTGCGCCGCCAACATGTCGTCGCAAATATCTAGGCCCATAATGCGCGCCGTGCCCGAACTCGGGCGCAAAAAACCGGTAATCATTTTCATGGTGGTGGATTTGCCCGCGCCATTCGGCCCCAAAAAACCCATCACTTGACCGCGCTCAACCCGAAAAGAAAGATCGGCAACGGCGGTGAAATCACCAAATTTTTTGACTAGATGATCGACTTCAATCATGTGATTATTCTCAACGAGCCCCCCAGCCCTTTAACGCAAGCCCTTCAGCGCAAGCCCAATCGCTTGGCGCGGGACGCAAGCCAATGGCCCTACATTTAGGTGAAGCGACCGGCGCTGGCAATGCGTGTTTTTGTCCGCCCGTCAGGTGCGGTTGATTTATCTCTAAAACAGACATGTCACCTCTCCTCATATGCGCCCGCTTTATGCCGGTAAACTTTTATATGCCGGTAAACCGGTGGCAGAAAAATGCCCGACGCGCCAGTCATGGGAGGAGAGAACAAGGCAGCGCGTCGGGCGGGGCTCTTTAAGCACCCTCCATCATCACCATGAATGGGACAAGAAAAAGACCGAATTAGGGCAATTTCGGGGCAGGCGGAAAAGTCGTTTCGCGCAGCCAAAACTTGCAATCAGCCAGCCAAAGCGGCACCATGCATTATGAGCAAATCACGCAAGTCTCTGGTCATTGTCGGCAATGCTTTCGAGCTCGAACGCCGCGCCGCCCAGGCCACGCCCGAGCGTATTATGTGGACGCGCGACGAGCTGGGTCATTTGCTCAATGTCTATGGCCGCATGGTGGCTGCCGGTATATGGCGCGATTATGCGATCAATGATGGCCGCGACGCGGCGCGGTTTTCTATTTTTCGCCGCGCCAGCGAAGTGCCGCTCTTTCGCATTGATAAAATTCCGGCCATGCGTCGCAAGCAAGGCCAATATGTGCTGCATGCGATGGACGGGCGGGTTTTGCGCCGCGGCCACGACCTGCCCGCCTTAATGCGCTTTTTCGACCGCACATCACTCAAGCTTGTTGATTAGAGAAAATAAAAAGCCCGACCCATTCGCGAAAACGGGTCGGGCTTAAATTGTGATGCCCAAAAGCGGCTTAATCTAGTCGCGATTTCCCAAGAATTGCAGCAGGAACAAGAACATATTGATAAAGTCCAGATACAGACGCAGCGCGCCCATAATGGCCTTTTTCTCAGCTATCGAACGGCTGTCACCGGCATAATAAATCCGCTTAATGTCTTGTGTGTCATAGGCCGTCAGACCGGCAAACAGCAAAACACCAATAACCGAAATGGCAAAATGCATGGCCGGGCTTTGCATGAAAATATTCACCACAGAGGCCAGAATAATACCGATAAGCCCCATAAACAGGAAAGAACCCATGCCGCTCAAATCGCGCTTGGTGGTATAGCCATAAAGCGATAAAGCGCCGAATGAAGCGGCGGTAATAAGGAAAGTACGCACCACAGACACGCCGGTAAACGTCAAAAGCACATAAGACAGCGACAGGCCGGTCATGGCGGCATAAATCCAGAACGTGGTTTTGGCGGCACTTGCGCTCATTTTATGCAAGCGGGTGGAGAGATAAATCACCATGCCCAGCGGCGCCAGAACAACCAGCCAAATCAGCGGCGTTTGTGCCAAAGCGACATAAATACCCGAGGCCGCGCCAATATAGGCGGTCAGCGCCGTCGCCAGCAGACCCAGACCCATATAATTATAGACTTTGGTCATATAGATACGCAGACCCTCATCAACCGCTTGCGCGCGCGCTTCGCCAGCTTGGGTGGTTTGGTTATTCGACCAGTTCTCAGCCATTTCTCATTTCCTCTCGAAATTGCGTTAACCCTAATATCGGCGCAAATCTTGTCTTTTTCAAGGCGTTTCGACGTAAAATTATCTATTCGCTGCGCAAAACCGGTGCCGCCGGTGCGCCCAAAGCCTGATATGTGCCCAAAAGCCCCAATGTGACGGTCAAAAACACCGCGCCCAGCACGGTTATCGCCAAAGTGGCGGGCAAAAACACAAATTCGGCCTGCATGGCACCGACAATCAGCCCATAAGCCGCCAAACTGCCGGCGGCCGCGGCAATCAAGGCCGCGCCCAGCCCCATCAGCGCATATTCCAAGGCAAAAGCCAGCATGATACGCCCGCGCGTTGCGCCCAGCACTTTCATCACTACCGCATCATACACCCGTGCGCGATGACCGCTGGCCATCGCCCCGGCCAATACCAATATCCCCGCCAGCATGGTGACCAAGCTCATAGCGCGAATACCCAGCCCCAGATTATTCAGCACGCCGCGCATGGTGGCGATGGCTTCTTTCACCCGTATCATGGTGACATTGGGAAAATCGCGCGCCATGGTGCGGGCAAACGCCGCCTCATCTTCTGTGTCAAGGCTCAGGGAGGCCAAATAAGTATGCGGCGCATATTTTAACGGATTGGGCGAAAACACCATGATGAAATTCATGCCGCCCGATGCCCAATCGACAAACCGCAAATTGGCAATCTCGGCTTTCAGCGGACGGCCCAAGACATTGACCTCAATCATATCACCCACGGACAAGCCCAATTCACCGGCTTCCTCGGCCGAGAAAGAGACAAGCGGCGGGCCGTCATAATCTGCAGGCCACCATGCGCCATCTACAATCTCGCCGCCATCTGGCAGGCTGGCCGCATAGGTCAGTCCGCGATCGCCGCGCAACACCCAGGCCGCTTCGGGGGCCGGATTATAATCCGCCGCCGCAATGCCCTTGAGCGACAAAACCTGACCGCGCAACATGGCGGCGGTTTCTATCATCGACACCGAGCCTTGCGTCTCGGCCAGTTCCAACACATTGTCAATTTGTTGCGGGCCAATATCGAGCAGGAAAAAACTCGGCGCACGCTCAGGCAAATCGCCACTGATTTGCGCATTAATATTGCCATCAACCATTGAAATGGCCGAGAGCAGTGTCGCCGATAAACCGATGGACAACATAACCGCGCGCACCGGGGCTTGAGGGCGGGTGATATTGGCCAGCGCCAAACGCAATTCAGGCCGCTTGGGACGCCCGACCCGTTTGGCCAGCCAGACCAATAAGGCGGCGGCAAAGCGCAAGGCCAGATAAGCCAAAGCCACGCCAATGGCGAACCAAAGCGCGACATCGCGGCGTTCAGAAATCAACATGGCCAAGCCGCCCAAAGCGACAAAACAAGCAGCGATTGCGGTAATATACGGCCAGGGCGGGGCGCGATAACGCTCAGCCGCCTGCGCGCGAAATAGCGCCGTGACCGGTGTCAGTTCAACCTGCCCCAATGGCCATAGGGCAAAGGCCGCCGCTGATAATAAGCCGAAACCCGCCGCCGCCATCAGCGGTGCCGGATAAAGCCCAATGGCGAGCTCGACCGGCAGCAAAGCATTGAAGAAAAATTTAACCACGCCCGGTGTTGCCGCGCCCAAAGCCAGCCCGACCACCAAAGCCACCAAGCTAAGCGCGCTGATTTGCACGGCATAAATGCGAAAGATAAATCGCCCCGATGCGCCAAGTGCTTTCAACACCGCAATGGTTTCGCGCCGTCTTTGTAAATAAGCGGTAATCGCATTGCCGACCCCGACGCCGCCAACCACCAAAGCGGTGAGGCCGACAAGCGTCAAAAACAAGCCCAGCCGCTCAATGAAGCGGCGCATGGAGGGCGAGGCATCGCTGCGGTCGCGAATACGCCAACCGGCCAATGGAAATTTATCGGGCGCGATGCGGGTAATTTCTTTGACCGCGTCATTATCCGCCGCTTTCGGCAGGCGCAGCCGATAATGATAATTAATCAGCGCGCCCGGGCGCAACAGACCGGCGGCTTTCAGCGTGTCATGGCTGACCATCAGACGCGGTGCCAGCGGAAACCCACCGGCATTGCGGTCCGGTTCAGCGGCAATCACCCCATTTAAGCGCAATCTTATCTCGCCCAATTGCACCACCGCCCCCGGCGCAATGGCGAGGCGGTCAAACAAGCCCTGCTCGGCAATCGCCCCATAGATATTATTGCGGCTTTGCAGCGCGGTCGCTAGGCCGTTAACCCCGTCCACCATATCGGTCAAAACCACGCGCCCATAAAGCGGGTAAATCGCGTCAACCGCTTTCGTCTCGACCAGCATAGCTTCATCACGCCCCGCGCCCTCATCGGCGCTATCACCCATCAGCCGCACCATCGCGCGCATGGTGGCGATTTCAGATAATGTGCCTTGTTGCGCCAGCCAGCGTTTTTCAGCGTCGTCACCGGCGCGATGAATGAGACGAAAATCAATATCGCCGCCCAAAATCGTCTGACCCTGCGCCACCATACCGGCGACCAGCGCCGCCGATAGTGACCCGACACCGGAAATGGTGAAAATCCCCAAAATCAGGCATAGCAGAAAAATCCGGAAACCGGAAAGCGGGCCGCCGAAAATACCGCCCTTTGCCCCGCGACCACCATCGCCGCGCATTTCGCGTTGCGCCAAGCGCATGGCCAGCCCCCAGCCCAAATTGGCGGGCGGGGTTTTACCCGTCTTTTCAGCGCCGCGGTTTGGCGCATCAGTATTGCGCCGACCGGTCATGCGACGAGCACCCCGTCGCGCATGGTCAATGTGCGGTCGCATTTTTCTGCCAGATTGGCGTCATGGGTGATGAGAAACAGGGTCGCATTGCGGTTTTTTGCGAGGTTCAAAATGAGTTGCATAATGCTCTCGCCGGTCGATTGGTCGAGATTGCCGGTCGGCTCATCGGCAAATAAAACCGGCGGGTCAGCCACCATGGCGCGCGCCAGCGCCACGCGCTGTTGTTCGCCGCCGGACATTTGCGTCGGATAATGGTCGTGCCGGTCAGCCAGACCGACTTCTGCCAAAATCGCGGCCGCTCGCGCGCGGCAATCTTTCTCGCCCGCCAATTCGAGCGGCAAAGCCGTGTTTTCAAGCGCCGTCATGGTCGGCACAAGATGAAAGCTTTGAAACACAATGCCAATATGGGTGCGCCGAAAGCGCGCCAAATCATCTTCGCTCATCGCGCCATAATCATGCGCGGCCACGGCCACAGCGCCGCTTGTCGGCGGCTCCAAACCGGCCAGCACCATAAGCAATGTTGTTTTGCCCGACCCCGACGGGCCGATAAGACCGACGGTCTCGCCCCGGGTGACGGATAAATCAATGCCGCGAAGTATATTGACGTCACCGGCGCGACTGGGCAGGGTAACGGTCAAATCTTGGGTCTCAATCACGATAGATGGCATTGCCGATGGTCTTCCTTTATATGGCTGATAAAACAAACGCCCGTTTGTCCTATATAGAACGCGAAACCGCGTCAAATCCGTTGCCGGTACTTTTCGCCAGACTCGGTTTGTTTACGCTTTTAATCGCCATATGGATGAGCGCGCTGTCATTTGCCTATGGCGAAACAAAACCCGTCCATCTGGTCGCGCTGGGCGACAGCCTGACCGCCGGTTATGGCCTTGCGCCGCGCGACGGCTTTACCGCCCAATTGCAAGCCGCGCTCACCGAACGCGGGCATCAGGTCACGGTTCATAATGGCGGCGTGTCCGGCGATACCAGCGCCGGTGGGCTGGCGCGCCTTGATTGGGTTATCGGCCCTGAAACCGACGCCGTGATTGTCGAGCTTGGGGCCAATGATATGTTACGCGGCATTGCGCCCCAGGTGACGGATAAAAATCTGCGCCAAATCATCGAGACGCTGCAGGCCAAAGGGCTGGAAGTCATGCTAGCCGGCATGTTGGCTGCGCCCAATTTGGGCGCGCATTATGAAACGCAATTCAATCGGCTTTATCCGCAACTTGCCAAACAATATGGCTTGGTGTTTTATCCGTTCTTCTTGGACGGTGTGGCCGGCGACCCGAAATTGAATTTAGGCGACCGTATTCACCCCAATGCGCAGGGCATTGAGGTCATCGTCAACAATATTTTGCCAACAGTCGAAAAGCTGCTGGCACGCACCACACCATAAGGGAGAGGGAAATTATGGAATATCGTCGCTTGGGACATACCGATATTGAGGTCAGTTCAATTTGCTTGGGCACAATGACATGGGGCCAGCAAAACACCGAGGCCGAAGGCCATGAGCAAATGGACTATGCGGTTGAAATGGGCATTAATTTTTTCGACACGGCAGAAATGTATGCCGTGCCGCCAATGGCCGAGACACAAGGCAAGACAGAAGAAATTATCGGCACATGGTTTCAAAAAACCGGCAAGCGCGAGGATATTATTCTGGCCTCGAAAGTCGCCGGTCGTTCGCCCATGAATTGGCTTCGCGATGATGGCAGCGGCACAGAGCAAACCGCGGCGCAAATTCACGAAGCCATTGATAAAACTCTGGCGCGTCTGCAAACCGATTATATCGACCTTTATCAATTGCATTGGCCCGACCGCCCGATCCGTATTTTTGGCGGCTTGGGTCATAAGGAAATGGGCGGCGAGATAAACCGCATTGAAGATATTCTGGGTGTGCTGGGCGATATTCAAAAAGCCGGCAAGGTGCGTCATTTCGGTCTGTCCAATGAAACGCCCTGGGGCATAATGAAATTTCTGCAATATCAAGAAATCGATAACAGCCTGCCGCGCATGGTGTCCGTGCAAAATGCTTATAATCTGCTGAACCGGATTTATGAGCTTGGCAGTTCTGAGATTTTCCACCGCGAAGGCGTTGGCCTGCTGGCCTATTCGCCTTTGGCGCAAGGTTATTTGACCGGCAAATATCAAGGCGGGTTGACACCTGAAGGCTCGCGCAAACAATTATTCGACCGCCTGCAACGTTATGAAGTTGACGGTGCCGAGGAGGCGATTGACGGCTATTTGGCGATTGCCGAAAAATACGGGCTTGATGCGTCGCAACTGGCCAATCAATTTGTCACCACGCGCGATTTCGTGACCTCCAATATTATCGGGGCGACCAGCATGGAACAGTTGAAACTTGCCGTGACCAGTGTTGATATTGACCTGACAGATGAGATTTTGGCCGATATTGATAAAGTGCATTTGCGCGCGCCCAATTTGTGCCCTTAAGCCATAGGGCAAAGCCGATAAGGATTTTTCATGGTTGAGAAATTAACACCGCGTGAGAAAAAAGCCGCCATGGCCAAGCTCAAGGGCTGGTCGAAACTGCGCGGGCGCGAGGCGATAAAAAAGACTTTCGTCTTTGCCGATTTCAACGCTGCCTTTGGCTGGATGAGCCGTGTGGCCATGCAGGCCGAAAAAATGGACCATCATCCGGAATGGGACAATGTCTATAAAACCGTCAATGTGGTGCTGACCACCCATGATGCGGGCGGGCTGTCGGCGCTTGATGTCAAGCTGGCGCGCTTTATGGATAAAACCGCAGGCGCGGCGGGACGCGGAAAATAATGCGTCAGGCCCGCATCAGCTTTGCCGATATTGCTGTATTGGCGCTGCTCGCGGGGCTGGCCATTGCCACGGCGCTATTGCAAAACCGCCATCAGCCAATGGCGCTGCACGACCAAGCCATTCGAACAATTATCGGCGCACAAATTGAGGCGTTTCGGCGCGATGACGACCTCGCTGCTTTCGGCTTTGCCTCGCCCGATTTGCGCGCCCAATTTGTTGCGCCCAATCGCTTTATGGCGATGGTGCGGGCGCATTATCGACCGATTTATATAGCGCAAAGCGTCAGCTTTACCGGCACGACGCGGGCCGTTGCCGATGTGCCGGAAATCCGCTTGCAGGATGTGTATTTGGTCGATGATCGCGGCACCAGTCACAAAGCGCGCTATATGATGCAAAAACAGCCGGACGGATCTTGGAAGATCGCCGGCTGTCAATTGCTTGTCTCGCATCAAATGGATATCTGAGCGGGGCTCCTTTTCCCCTAGCGGGGGGCCATGCGAATAGCGCCGTCAAGGCGCACATCTTCACCATTAAAGTAATTTACTTCGCACATGGTTTTGGCCAGCTTGGCATATTCTTCCGGCATGCCGAGGCGTGACGGATAAGGCACCATAGCGCCCAAAGCCTGACGCACATTATCCGGCGCACCGGCCAGAAGCGGCGTGTCGAAAATGCCCGGCAAAATCGTATTGACGCGAATACCCTCACGCGACAAGTCGCGCGCGATGGGCAAGGTCATGCCGACAACACCGGCTTTTGACGCCGAGTAAGAAGCCTGACCGATTTGGCCATCTTCAGCCGCAACCGATGCGGTATTGACGATGGCGCCGCGGTCGCCACAGGCCAGCGGGTCGAGGCTCATCATGCCGGCGGCAGATTTGGCGATGCAGCGAAATGTGCCGACCAGATTAATTTGGATAATCAGATTAAACGCATCGAGCGGGAAGTGACTAATGTCACCCGTCTCTTTATTGCGCGATGCGGTTTTCACCGCATTACCCGTGCCGGCGCAATTAACCAGAATACGTTCTTGACCCAGCGCGTCGCGGATTTTTGCAAAACCTGCATCAACCTCTTCGTCAGAGGTGACATTGACTTTGGCAAAAGCGCCGCCAACGTCTTTGGCAACGGCTTCACCGCGCTCTTCATTCAGGTCGAAAATGCCGCATTTCACGCCGCTTTCGGCCAAAAGGCGCACAGTCGCTTCGCCAAGACCGGACGCGCCGCCGGTAACAATGGCCGTAATATTTGAATCGAGTTTCATAATCTCTCTCCCAAAGATGAGGTTCGTAAATATGGCTGGAACTCTATTCAGTCCGCCGCCGCCACGCAAGCCTTGATTGGCGGGCAGCCCAAGATGAGGGTTTAAGATGAGGGTTTAAGATGAGGGTTTAAGATGAGGGTTTAAGGAGAGGGGGGATGGCGCGCACCGGTGCTTTGGGCTTCGCGCCGCAAAATATAAAAGCTCGAGGCGACAATAATCAGCGCGCCGATAATGGTATAAATATCCGGCACGGTTGAGAACACCACAAACCCGGCCAGCGCGGCAAAAATAAGCCGCGAATAATCAACCGGCGCAATCACACTGGCCTCGCCCAGCGCAAAAGCCCGAATGAAACAATTATGCGAGGCGGTCGCCAATATGCCCATCGCCACCAGCATCATCAACTCGCTCATATTCGGGGTTTGCCAAACAAAGAAGGTTGGAATGGCAATCAGCGTCACTGAAACCGTATTGGTATAAAACATCAACGTCACCGAGCCATCATAGCGCGACGCGATATTGACCAAAACCGTCGCCAGCGCGACTAAAAACGCATGCCCCAAAGCAGCCGCCGCGCCCAGGCTCAACAACATGCCGGCATCGCCCGCCCCCATATTGGGGCGCAGCATAATCAACACGCCGACAAAGCCGACACATGCGGCAATGGCGCGGCGCGGGCCGACCGCCTCTGATAAAATAAAAGCGGCGAGCGGCACCAGAAACAGATTGCGCGAAAAGCTGATGGCCTGTGCCTCAGCCAATGGCAAGGCGACAATGGCGTAAAACCCCAAAAACATCGCCACCGAGCCGACCACACCACGGGTGATTTGCAGCAGCGGAATTTGCGTCCGCATGCCGGCACGAATACCGCCCGTGCGCGAGAAAATCGGCAGAATAACCGCCAGTGCGACCAGCCCGCGAAAAAATGAAATTTCAAACGGGTGCAGGGTCTGACCCAGCGTTTTCACCAGCACACCGGTAAAGGTGAACATGGTCGCAGAAGCGAGAAGCCATAGGGCCGCGCGGCGATTATCGACCGGCTGGCGTGCCGGTACAGCAGGGGTTTCAGCCACGCGGGGTCAGCCTTCGCTGCGACCGGTGGTCAAAATAACCTTACCCTTAACTTCACGATTGGCCATTTTATTGAGCGCGTCAGCGGCCTGTTCGAGCGGGAATTTATCGGAAATATGCGGGCGTATTGTGCCGGCCTTATACATGTCCATCAATTCTTGCAAATTGGCCTGATTGGCTTTCGGCTCACGCGCCGTGAACGCACCCCAAAACACGCCGACAATTTGACAGCTTTTCAGCAAGGCCAGATTGAGCGGAATGGCCGGAATATCACCGGCGGCAAAACCGATAACCAAATAACGCCCTTCCCAATTAATCGCCCGCAATGCCGGTTCGGCATAAGCGTCACCGACCGGGTCATAAATCACATCGGCACCCTGGCCGCCGCTTTTCGCTTTAATCTCTTCAGAGAAGGCTTTTTGCTGGTCACGGTCGAGCTTGCCGGAGGGATACAGAATCGTCTCATCGGCACCATGCGCGACACAGACATCGAGCTTGTCTTGGGTTGAGGCCGCAGCGATGACGCGCGCGCCCATGGCTTTGCCCAATTCAACCGCCGCCAGACCGACCCCGCCGGCCGCGCCCATAACCAAAAGCGTTTCACCGGCTTTTAACTGCGCGCGGTTTTTCAGACCATAATGCGAGGTGCCATAGGTCAGCACCAGTGCCGAGGCGGTCTCGAGATCCATTTCATCAGGCACCGGAATACACGCCCCCTCATGAAGCGCAATTTCTTCGACATAACCGCCATGCCCGCATGAGCCGATAACGCGGTCACCGATTTTGAGATTCTTCACCCCATCGCCCAATTTCGATACGACACCGGCAACCTCGCCGCCCGGCGCAAATGGCAAAGGCGGCTTGAATTGATATTTATTTTGAATGATGAGCACATCAGGGAAATTGACCGCCGCGGCATGCACCTCCAACACCACTTCACCGGGGCCGGGTTCGGGTGAGGCAATATCTTCGACCACTAAGCTTTCAGGCGGCCCAAACTCTTTGCACAATACAGCTTTCATTTTTATCTCCCTCATAAATGCCCGCTTCAAGCGTCTTAAATAACGCGGCGCGGGGTTTTCTTCCTGGCGCGCGCTTTTACCAAGTCGCCCGCACATGCTTTCATGGGAGGCATCATAAGCCCATCGCCCATAATGAGAAGCGGAAAATGAGAGACATGAAGGAAATAAGGGAAATAAGAGCCGGTTGATGGCGGCTTGATGGCGGCTTAAAGCCGCCCTTCAAGCTCATTACGCAGACGTGAAAAGGCCAAGCGCAAGCGCGATTTAACCGTGCCCAAAGGCAGATTGGTATCGGCCGCAATTTTCGAATGTGACCAGCCATTATAAAATGCCAAGCGCACCAATTCTCGCTGTTCTTCCGGCAATTTTTGAAGCGCCAAGCGCACCGCCTCGCCTTCGCGCGCCTCAATCACTTCTTCATCGGGCGGGCGCGGCGCATCAGGCACAAGGCTCGGGTCTTCGGCATCGATTTCAGGGAATTTCTTTTTGCGCAAAATATCAATCCGCCGATTGCGCGCAATGGTGAAAATCCAAGTCGAAGCGGCGGCTTTTTTGCGGTCAAATAAATGTGCTTTGCGCCAGACAGTTAACAGCGCTTCTTGCAAAACCTCTTCGGCTTGGCCGTCTGAAGCGCCCAAGCGCAATAAATAGCCTTTCAGGCGTGGCGCAAAATGCGCAAATAACGCCGCAAAAGCGTCGCGATCTTGGGATTCGGCGATCTTTTCGATAAGACCTGCGAAATCGGCTTTAGTGTCTTGGGTTCCGGTTTTCGCAATGGCGGCAGCATGGTTTGGCTGACCGACTTGGTCTCGTTCTACTTCGTTTCGCGCGGAGCCGGTGTTCTGGCCACTCGCTGACATGGTCTTAAGACCTCTCTAACCACGCACAATATTCCGTGCGCTTTCTCCAGTAAAGGCTATTGGCGCAGCAAAAGCAAGAAAAAGCGGGCTGGCCTCTTGGCGCAAATCACCATAACTTGCTCTTCATGTTGAAAAAGATGCTTTTTGCCGGAATTCTGGGGCTTTGCACCCTATCTGTCAGCCATGCCAATGACCGACTTGTCGGCGAATATGGCGATTGGCGGCTGTTTGCCAATGATGGCGGACAGGCGAAAAGCTGTTTCATTGTCGGTGAGCCGAAACGCTCCACCCCCAAAAAGGCGCGGCGCGGCGATATTTTCTTAATTGTCTCGCATCGGCCGGGACAAGGTGTGCGCAATGAAATCTCGGTGCGTATCGGCTATCCGTTTTCGGCAACCTCTGAGCCGTTTGCCCGTGTCGGTAGCGATGAATATGGTTTCTTCACCGGCGTGCAGGTTGAAAACGGCGCTGATGAATGGGCTTGGCTTGAAAAACTCGACGACCAAGCCCGCCTTGTCACCGCCATGAAGCGCGGCAATGAGCTGGTTTTCAAGGGCACATCGGCGCGCGGCACGCTGACCACAGACAGCTATAGTCTGAAGGGCGTCACCGCCGCCATGAAGGCGCTGGACGCGGCCTGCCCCGCCCCGTAAAACCATTTGCATGGAAAATTCAAGCGAGACACGTCCCCCCAGCCTTATCGGTATGACGCGTGATGATTTGCGCGCAGTGCTGGCCGATATTGGCGTTGCCGACAAACAATTACGCATGCGCGTCAGCCAAATTTGGAGCTGGCTCTATGCCCATGGCGTGCGCGAATTTGACCAAATGACCAATATCGCCAAAGAGTTGCGCGACAAGCTGGCCGCCGCCTATACGCTTGAGCGCCTCGACATGGCTGAGGCACATATATCGACAGACGGCACGCGCAAATATTTGTTTCGCTTGGCCGACGGGCAATTGGTCGAGACAGTATATATCCCCGAAATGGGGCGCGGGACATTATGCGTTTCCAGCCAAGTCGGCTGCACCTTGACGTGCCGCTTTTGTCATACCGGCACGCAAAAATTAGTGCGCAATTTAAGCGCCGCCGAGATTACCGGCCAAATGGTGGCGGCGCGCGACGACCTCGATGATTGGGGACAAAACGAACAATCCAATAGCGGCACCCGCAAAGTCACTAATGTGGTGATGATGGGCATGGGCGAGCCGCTTTATAATAGCGATAATGTGGCCGCGGCGCTGAATGTGATGAGTGATGGCGACGGATTGAGCCTGTCCAAGCGGCGCATCACCCTATCCACCTCGGGCGTGGTGCCGGAAATAGCCGATATGGGCGAGAAAACCGGCGTCATGCTGGCCATATCGCTGCATGCGGTGACCGATGAATTGCGCGATGAATTGGTGCCGCTCAATAAGAAATATCCGATTGAGGATTTGCTGGCGGCGTGTCGCAATTGGCCCGGCCTGTCCAATGCCAAGCGCATTACTTTTGAATATGTGATGCTGAAAGGCGTTAATGACAGTGATGCCGATGCGCGGGCTTTGGTCAAACTTTTGGCCGGTATTCCGGCCAAGATTAATCTCATTCCGTTCAACCCCTGGCCCGGTGCCCCCTATGAATGTTCAGACGCGGCGCGCATGCAAACCTTTGCCGATATTGTCAACCGCGCCGGTTATGCCAGCCCGGTGCGCCGCCCACGCGGGCGGGATATTATGGCCGCGTGTGGCCAGTTAAAATCGGCCAGCGTCAAACAATCGGCAGCGGAAAAGAAAAAGGCCGAATTGGCGACCCGTAATTTGGGCCGCTAACGCGGCGATATATTTTCTTTCTAGAGCCACAGGCGCAAGGCGCCCTAAAGCGCGGCAAACCGCGCTAAGGACTTTTAGCGTGTGGCCAGTTAAAATCGGCCAGCGTCAAACAATCGGCAGCGGAAAAGAAAAAGGCCGAATTGGCGACCCGTAATTTGGGCCGCTAAAGCGGCGGAAAAGAAAAGCGGCAATCGGGCAACATATAATCCAAACAACAAGTCCGGCTAGTTTACGATTGCAAATACTCAACATTAGGCCTAGCGCCCGATTGCCACCGAAAGGCAGTGATTGCCTCCCGAACATATAGTTATGCGTGTTTGGCATATTTCACCACACGCGCTGGTTGAAACATGAAAATATTTTCATTGCGCCAAATGCTTCCCTTTTTCGCCATTCGGCTTATAAAGACGCGAGATATGGAGAAAAGCGATGGTCGAGAAAAGCGACATCAATAAAGTTGTGCTGGCCTATTCAGGCGGTTTGGACACCTCAATCATTTTGAAATGGTTGCAGGACGTCTATGCCTGCGAGGTCGTGACCTTCACCGCCGATTTGGGTCAGGGTGAAGAGCTGGAACCGGCGCGGGCCAAAGCCGAAATGCTGGGCATTAAAGAGATTTTCATCGAAGACCTGCGCGAGGAATTTGTCCGCGATTATGTCTTCCCGATGTTTCGCGCTAATGCGCTTTATGAAGGCGTTTATTTGCTCGGCACCTCCATTGCGCGGCCTCTTATCGCCAAAAGGCAGGTTGAAATTGCCGCCGCCACCGGCGCCGATGCGGTATGTCATGGCGCGACCGGCAAGGGCAATGACCAAGTGCGCTTTGAGCTTGGCTATTATGCCTGCAATCCCGAGATTAAGGTGATTGCGCCCTGGCGCGAATGGGATTTGCAAAGCCGCGAAAAACTCATTGCCTATGCCGAACAAAATCAAATTCCGGTGCCCAAAGACAAGCGCGGCGAAGCGCCGTTTTCGGTCGATGCCAATTTGCTGCACACGTCCAGCGAGGGCAAAGTGCTGGAAGACCCCGGCCAAGCCTGCCCCGAATTTGTTTATCAGCGCACGGTCGCGCCCGAAAACGCGCCCGACACGCCGCGCGAAATAACCATTGGTTTTGAGGCCGGTGATGCGGTGTCGATTGACGGCGAGAAAATGTCGCCCGCAACATTGCTGAGCAAATTAAACGAATTGGGCGGGGCCAATGGTATTGGCCGCTTGGATTTGGTTGAGAACCGTTTTGTCGGCATGAAATCACGCGGCGTTTATGAAACGCCCGGTGGCACGATTTTGCTCGCCGCCCATCGCGGTATTGAGAGCATCACGCTGGACCGCGGTGCGATGCATTTGAAAGACGAGCTGATGCCGCGCTATGCCGAGCTGATTTATAACGGCTTTTGGTTTGCGCCCGAGCGCACCATGCTGCAAGCGGCGATTGATGCCAGCCAAGCCCATGTGACGGGCGAGGTGGTGCTGCGGCTGTATAAGGGTTCGGTCTCTGTCGTCTCACGCCAAAGCCCCTATTCGCTCTATTCAGAAGCGCATGTGACGTTTGAAGAAGACGCGGTCTATGACCAGCATGACGCAGAAGGCTTTATCAAATTAAACGCGCTGCGGCTGAAATTACTGGGCAAGCAGAAATAAGTCGAAGCGGCCTAAACCACCGGTTCCTCAAACCCGTTTTGCCGACAAAACGCCGTCAGGGTGTTTTTAAGAAGACAGGCAATGGTCATCGGGCCGACACCACCGGGTACGGGCGTGATATGCGCGGCCACTTCTGCCGCTTCGTCATAAGCGACATCACCGACCAGACGGGTTTTACCCCTCCCCTTATCATCAAGGCCTTTCTCGGGCGCATCGATACGGTTAATGCCGACATCAATCACACACGCGCCGGGCTTCACCCAATCGCCTTTGACCATCTCAGCAATGCCGACAGCCGCGACCAAAATATCGGCTTGGCGACACATGGCGGGCAGGTCGGCGGTGCGCGAATGGGCCATCGTGACGGTGCAATTTTCATTCAGCAATAATTGCGCCACCGGCTTGCCGACCAAATTGGAGCGACCGATAATGACAGCGTGTTTGCCGCTCAAGTCGCCTCCCTGTTTGGCCAATGTTTCTTTGGCGAGAATAACGCTGCCCAAAGGCGTGCACGGCGTCAGCGCTTGCAGCCCCGACACCAACCGACCGGCATTGGCCGGATTGAGGCCATCGACATCTTTGCTCGGGTCAATCGTGTCAATGACGCGCTGTTGCGAGATTTGCGCGGGCACCGGAAATTGCACCAATATGCCGTTCACGTCAGGCTCGGCGTTCAACGCGCGCACCTTATCGAGCAGCACGTCTTCAGGCGTATCTGCGGGCAGGCGAAACTCATAAGACGTCATGCCGGCCGCTTTGGTCGCAATGCCTTTATTTCTGACATAAACCTCGGAAGCCGCGTCCTCTCCGACCAGCACCACTGCCAGACCGGGGGTTTTGCCATGCGCCGCTTGAAGCCCCGCCACAGCCTTGCCGATGCGGCCACGCAATTGCGCCGCAATCTCTTTGCCGTCAATTTTTTGTGCTGTCATTTACCCGCCATAGACTGAGGGGCCAAGCATTTCCCACATCAGATTGCGCAGAAACATCAGGCCGAAAATCACCACAATGGGCGACAAATCAATGCCGCCCATATCGGGCAGCACAGAACGAATACGGCGATAGACCGGCTCAGTCATGCGGTTGAGCGCATCGCCCAGTAAAAACACGAAGCGATTGCGCATATTGATAACATCAAAGGCGACCAGCCAAGACAGCACCGCCGAGGCGATGACAATCCAAATATAAAATTCAATCAGCTGGGAAACCAGCGTCAGCACCGCACCCATAAGAACCCTCTTACCGAAAACGGCACGCCCTTCAGCGTCTTGCTAAATGGCCGTTTCGCCGTCTTCTTTCATATAAATTGATGCGCGCGGGCGTTCCATTACTTTTCGCACCATTGGCTCGAAAAATTCCAATGGCAGTGACTCATAATTCGGGTCAAAGCTCGACTGGTCATAAAGATGGCAGAATTGCGCGGTATATTCAAAATGCTCATGGTCGCGGAAAGCGTCACGCGCATCGCGGTCAAGGCCGATATGGTGGAAGAAATAATAGCCCTGAAACACGCCGTGATTTTGCAGCATGAAATAATTCTGCTCTGAAATAAACGGCTTCAAAATCGTCGCGCCCAACTCGGCATGGTTAAAAGTGCCCAGCAAATCGCCAATATCATGCAAGAGCGCGCAAACCACATATTCCTCATCGCGGCCATCTTTATGGGCGCGGGTCGCGGTTTGCAGACTGTGCTCAAAGCGGTCAACGGCAAAACCGCCAAAATCGCCTTTCAGCATTTTCAAATGATCCATAACGCGGTCGGGCAGGGTTTTCGAAAACTCACCAAATGCCGCAGAGATTTTTTGATAATCCTCCTGCGTGCCATCAATCATGGCGTGAAAGCCCGCTTGCTCTTGGCCGTCGCCTTTTGTGTCGTCCAACATCATCATCTCCCTTAAGTTGGCATTATTGTGCCGCAACTCAACCGGCAAGGCAAATTTTTCTTGGCCTGCGGAATTGCGTTTTTGGCAAAGCGCGTTACTCTCAGGCCAACTGAATTGGGAGGCAAACATGCTTGGATATGTAACCATCGGAACGAATAATATTGAACAAGCGCGCGCTTTTTACGGTGCGCTATTGGCAGAATTGGGCATGAAGGAATTATTTGACAATGAGCGCCTATATTTTTTCGGCGACAATCCGCAAGGCCCGTTTGTTGTGGTCGGCGGCCCTTATGACAAGCAAGCCGCGAGCGTCGGCAATGGCATGATGGTGGCGCTTAAATGCGCCGATAATGCCAAGATTGACGCCATGCACGCCAAAGCGCTGGAACTGGGCGCAACCGATGAGGGCGCCCCGGGCGAGCGCGTGCCGAATATGTTTTATGGCGCTTATATTCGCGACCTCGATGGCAATAAAATATGCTTTTATAAGATGGGCTAGCCGCCGACGCGCTAGCCATCATCGGGTGCCGGTTTATTGGGCGAGGCGTAATTGCCCGCTTTGATGCCGCGCACATTGTCGAAAAATGCGTAAATTTCCGCCATATCAGCGTCCAAATCGCCCGACGGGTGCATAATGCGGTCAACGCCGACGGCTTTTTTATCGACATCAATCGCGGCCAAAAGAATCGGCACATTGGCCGCCATCGCCATATGGTAAAAACCGGTTTTCCAATGGGTGCGCGGGCTGCGCGTCGCCTCCGGCGTGACCACCAGATGAAACACCTCATTTTTTTCAAACTCTTGAGCCATTTGGCCGACATAATCGCGCGCGGCGCGGCGATCAATCGGAATACCGCCACAGAACCGCAAAAACCAGCCAACCGGCCCGATAAATAAAGTGTGCTTAATCAACACGCGAACATGCAGATTGAGCGCAAACACCAATGGCAAAAACAGCCCGAAATCCCAATTCGATGTATGCGGGGCAACCACCACAACGCATTTTGGAATATCTTTGGGAATGGTCGGCCCGGGTCGCCAACCGATAATCAGCAAAATCCCCCAAGCGATAATTTTCAAAAACGGGCTTAAAATTGGCGTGTTGAAAAGCGTCATAAGATTAACCTCGCAAAGCTGACTTTAGGCGCGGCGTTTGGGTAAATCGGCAAAATCGGCCGGTCGTTTTTCAGCCCGCGCCTGCATGGCTTCTTGAATCTCCTCCGGATGCAAATTCGACGCATTCCATAGACCAATCCAATCGAGACCGTCTTGTGTGCTGTGGTCACGCGCATAGCTGATGGCGCGTTTGCAGCCATGCACGGCCAACGGCGCATTGGCGGCAATCTCACGGGCTACATCCATCACCCCGTCCAACATGGCTTCATGATCGTCAAACACGCGATTGACCAAGCCGACATTCAGCGCTTCGGCGGCCGGCATGCGCCGTCCGGTATAGGCCAGCTCGCGCACAATGCCCTCGGGTATCAGCTTGACGATACGCGGGAATGTGCCGACATCTGCCGTCATGCCAATCTTGGTTTCATAAATCGTGACAAAAGCGTCAGCCGTCGCATAGCGCATATCCGCCGCAGTGGCCAAATCGACGCCGCCGCCAATGCAGCCGCCTTGAATGGCGACCAAAACCGGCAGTCGGCATTGCTCGAGCACGGACAGCGAATCCTGCATGCGTTTCACCGTATCGAGAAATTTCAGCCCTCTTTGGCGTTTGCCATGCGGATTGGCGGCCGCGTCATCGGGCGCGTCCAAAGCGAACATGGAAATATCAATCCCGCCGCAAAAATGCGGGCCGGTGGACGACATAACAATGACCCGCGCCTGCGCGTCGGCGTCAATCTCGCGCACGATTTGCGGCAATTCTTCCCAAAAAGCCGGGTTCATATTATTTCGCACTTCGGGGCGGTTCATCACAATATGGGCAATGCCGTCAGCAAGTGAAACGTCAAAACATTGATAGGCCATTGCTCTCTCCTTTGGCGGGCAAATAGGGGCTTAAATTAACGCTAATGCATCGAGATGCAAGGCCTGCCAGCCCGAGCGCTCGGCCATGACGGCAAACATTTCATCGCCGCGCTCTGTGCGTTCGACAATCATCGCCGAGATGACGGCCATAATAAAACCGGCAAAAGACGCGCGGCGATAATCCGCCCAGGCTGCGTCAAAATCATAAGCGCCGACACTGTCGCCCAATTTGGCGTGATAGGCGCCGACCAATTGCTTTTCCAATGCGGCGCGCGCATCGGCCTGCGCCAGGCTGGTCGAAATGCAATAGGCAATATCACCCATTGGCGGGCCTGCCGCCGCGGTTTGCCAATCAAGCAAAATGGTTCGACCATCAGCGTCAGAGAACAACATATTATCCAGCCGCATATCGCCATGCGTCAGCACCATCGGGCCATCGCGCGGCGCGATGTAATCGGCAAAACGCGCCACCAGTGCCGCCCCCATATCGAGAATATCCTTATCAAGCCGCCCCTCATAGCGCGCGCGCCATTCAGGATAAACCGCCGGCATTAAGCCACCGATAAAAGCGCGACGCTCTTCTTGATGGCCATAGGTGAGAAACATATGCTCAACAAGGCGCACATCATTCCAATGGCTTTTATGCAGCCGCGCCGCCTCATCCAAAACCGCCTCAAGCTGGGGCATGGAACAGCCATCCATTTGCGCGATTTGCACAGCCGGTGCCATATCCTCAAACAGCAAAAGCCCATCGCCGCTGGCTGCATCATAATCGGATAAAAACACATGCGGCACGCGCGCGCCGCAGCTATCGCCAAAATGCGTGTAAAATTGCGTTTCAATTTCATAAAGATGCATGTTGCGCGCCGTGTCGCGGCTCACTGTATCGGCAGCCGGACATTTGGCCACCAACGACGCGGGCGGCGGCGCTCCGTTTTCACTTTTGTTTTCGCTTCCGCTTTCGCTGGCAGCCCAATCCAAGCTCACGCGATAGCTATCGCCCACTTGGCCGGTGCCGACCGGGGTGAACGCAAAATCTTGCAAATCCGTTGCCGGTCGCCCAAACAGGCCGGCCAGAAACGCCTTATCAAAGCGCGCAGGATGGTCGCGAAAGCTCATGTCATAATCCGATCGACAAGGTCTTGAAAGCCGCTTGGCGCATGCGGCCCGATGAAAAGCTGCTCAATCACGCCCTGCCCTTTATGGCTGGCACCGTCAACTTCCAGATTTATCTTGGTCAATGTTTGCACATGGAGGTTTTCCATTTGACCTTGCTTCAACGCGGCCTCTGCGGTCGCAAGCTCAATCTCGTCAAAGCCAACGCGCAAGGCGCCGTGATGCGTGCCGTGATTCCATTCGGGATGAATGTATCCCAGCCCTTGCATATAAAATAGGCGGGCCATTGGCGTGAAATGGGCGCGCAGCCCCTCACCCTCCAGCGTCAAAGCGGAAACACGCCGTGTGCTGTCATGATAA
>FZLQ01000011.1 GCA_900197605.1 Phyllobacteriaceae bacterium Water-Bin73 | reverse complement strand
CCGCCCGATTTAAGCGTTTGGGATGAAGTAATGACAGCGGTGCGCGAGCCGGAAGGCGATGTCACGATTGCGGTTGTCGGCAAATATACCGAGCTGAAAGATGCCTATAAATCGCTGATTGAGAGCCTGCAACATGGCGGCATTGCCAATAATGTAGGCGTGAATATTGAATGGATGGACAGCCAGATATTCGAGCGCGAGGACGCGGCTTCTTATCTCGAAAAAGTAAACGGCATTTTGGTGCCCGGCGGCTTTGGCGAGCGTGGCGCGGAAGGCAAGATTGCCGCCGCCAATTTTGCCCGCACGCGCAATGTGCCTTATTTCGGCATTTGCTATGGCATGCAAATGGCGGTGCTGGAGGCAGCGCGCAATATGGCGGGTATTCGTGATGCGGTATCAAGCGAGTTTGGCCGCACCGGCACCAAGCTGGTTGGTCTGATGACCGAATGGGCTGATGGCGACACGCTGGAAAAGCGTGGCATTGATGGCGATTTGGGCGGCACCATGCGGCTTGGCGCGTTTGAGGCATATCTGAAAGCGGGCAGTCGCGTTGAGGATATTTACGGCACGCGGGTCATCTCAGAACGCCACCGCCATCGCTATGAAGTTGATATGAATTATCGCGAGATATTGGAAGCGCAGGGCTTGGTATTTTCCGGTGTGTCGCCTGATGGCGTATTGCCGGAGATTGTCGAATTGCCCGATCATCCGTGGTATATCGGTGTGCAGTTCCACCCTGAACTGAAATCGCGGCCATTTGCGCCGCATCCGCTTTTCGCTTCATTTATCGAAGCGGCACTGACGCAATCGCGTCTGGTATAAAGAGACGCAAAGCCGATTGGTATAGAGGTCAAAATGAATAATTTGGAACTGAAAGATTACGGCATTAAAATCGGCGATGGCGAGAAGCTGGTCGTCATGGCCGGATTGAATGTGCTGGAAGATGAGGGGCTGGCGCAAGAAGTATGCGCTGAGCTGAAAGCCATCTGTGCCGAGCTTGACCTGCCTTATATTTTCAAAGCCAGTTGGGATAAAGCCAATCGTTCCTCCATCACCAGCTATCGCGGGCCCGGCATGGAAGAGGGGCTGCCCATGTTGGAAGCGGTGAAGGCCAAGCACGGCGTGCCCGTCGTCACCGATTTGCACGAGGCCGCGCAAGCCGAAGCCGTAGCCGAGATTGCCGAAGTGGTGCAATTGCCGGCGTTTCTGGTGCGGCAAACCGATTTGGTTGTTGCGACCGCGCGCGCCGTGGCGGCGAAGGGCGGCTGGCTGCATGCCAAGAAAGCGCAATTCCTCGCGCCGTGGGACTGCGCCAATATCATTTCAAAATCGCGCGAAGCCGCGCCTGATGTGCAAGTCATTCTGTGCGATAGGGGCACCAGTTTTGGCTATAATAATCTCGTCGTCGATATGCTGGGTATTCCGGAAATGAAAAAGCTTGGCGTGCCCGTGACGATGGATGCCACCCATGCTGTGCAATTGCCGGGCGCTGACCCGCGCACGGCCAATAATAGTGGGGGGAGCGCCTCAACCGGCGGTCGTCGCGAGGGTGTTTCCGTGTTGGCGAAATCTGCAATTGCGGCAGGGGCAAACGGCGTGTTCCTTGAGTTTCACCCGCGCCCCGACGAAGCCTTATGCGACGCGCCAAGCTGCTTGCCACTCTCCGACGCGAAAGCGCTATTAAGCCAGCTTAAAGACATTCACGCCGTAGTGAATTAGGCGGTTTCTGCAACCACTTTCAGCTAAAAGCACTTGTTGAGCGCAGCGAAACTTAGTGCGCCTTGCGCGGGCCTTCGGGTCACCGTCCTCTATACGGTGGCACGCCCTGGTCGGGAATGAATAATCCCTCGGGTGGCTCTGAGCTTTGCCAAAAAACATCAATCGGAATACCGCCGCGCGGATACCAATAGCCGCCAATGCGGAGCCATTTCGGTTTCATGCAGTCAATCAGCCGCTTGGCGACCATCAGCGTGCAATCTTCGTGAAACGCGCCGTGATTGCGAAAGCTGCCCATAAACAGTTTGAAGCTTTTGCTCTCAACCAGATGCTGATCGGGCACATAATCAATCACAATATGCGCAAAATCCGGTTGGCCGGTGACCGGGCAGATAGAGGTGAATTCGGGCACGGCAAAGCGCGCGACATAAAGCGTGTCGGGGTGGGGGTTCGGCACGGCTTCCAACACTGCCTCATCGGGCGAGGCGGGCAGGTCTGTTTGCGCGCCCAACATGGTGGCGCCGCCCATTTTTTTATCTGAGGCATCGCTTTTCTTAGTGGACATGCTGGCTTCCCTGATACAGGCACGATTGGCCGAGGCTGTCGCGGAACACTTCAACCGCGCTGATTTGCGGCAGGCCGTTTTGCAAATTATCCCAGATAAACAGGCAGAGATTTTCCAGCGTCGGCTGCTCCAGCCCGTCAATATCATTCAGCATTTGGTGGTCGAGTTTATTGCGTATCTCATGAAGCTGCCGCCCCATTTCTTCGAGGTCAACAATTTGGCCATTGGCGTCGGGCATGCCCTCAACGGTTACGCGCGCGCGAAAGCTGTGCCCATGCACGCGCGTATTGGCGTGGCCTGCCGGATAATGGTCGAGGCTGTGAGCGGCATCAAAGGTAAATTCGCGCGACAATTTCATGCCCCGCTTATGGCGCAAAAGCGGAATCGGGTCAATTCCGCTTCGTAAAAGCTTAATCCAGCCCGATGATTTTGTGGGTTTGTAGGCTCAAGCGCCATTGCGGGTTTTGCAGGCAATAGGCGATGGCGGCTTGCACATTATGCCAACTGCTTTCAGCCTCGCCGGTATCCATTGGTTGCAAATAAAAATGTTCAAAATCCAGCTCGGCAAATTGGTCGGGCGATAATTCTTCCTGCGGATAGACGAATTTCAACTCATGGCCGCGCGTCTGCTTGAGGTCTGATTGAGGCTTGGGCGATACGCAAATCCAATCGACGGCCTCCGACACGTCCAGCGTGCCATTGGTCTCTACCGCGCATTCAAAATTGCGCGCTTTCAACGCATCGAGCAGGGGCGCGTCGAGTTGCAGGCACGGCTCGCCGCCGGTGAAGACGACATAGGCATCGGGGCCAATCGGCTGTTCCGGCCAGAAACCGGTAATCGCTTCGGCCAGGGCATCGGCATCGGCGAATTTGCCGCCATTTTGCCCGTCCGTGCCGACGAAATCCGTATCGCAAAAACTGCATTGCGCGGTGGCGCGGTCTTCTTCGCGGCCTGACCAAAGATTGCAGCCCGCAAAGCGACAAAAGACAGCAGGGCGACCGGCTTGCGCGCCTTCGCCTTGTAGGGTGAAGAAGATTTCTTTGACGCTGTAAGTCATTGAGAATTCCATTTTTCAAAACCGGCGGCGCGTAATTGGCAGGCCGGACAGTCATTGCAGCCATAGCCCCAAGCGTGGCGCGTGTCGCGGTCGCCGCGATAGCATGTGTGGCTGTGTTCAATCGTTAGCGCCACCAATGCGTCGCCGCCAAGCTGCTGCGCCAATTCCCAAGTCGCGGCTTTGTCGATATGCATCAGCGGCGTGTCGATGCTGATATTGCTTTCCATGCCCTTATTGAGGGCGGTCTCAAGCGCGTCGAGCGTGTCGCGGCGGCAATCGGGATAGCCAGAATAATCGGTCTCGCACATGCCGCCCACCAACACGCCAAGTCCGCGGCGATAAGCCAACGCTGCGCCATAAGTAAGAAACAATAAATTGCGCCCGGGCACGAAAGTAGATGGCAGATTATTCTCCATCATCTTAATCTCGCCATCGCCGATAAGCGCGGTGCCGCCAATCTCAGCCAAAGCGGGCAGAGACAGTGTGTGGTCGTCGCCCAGCTTTGCGCCCCAGCCATTCAGCTTGCTGATTTCAGCGCGCAGGGCGGCGCGGCACGCCAGCTCAATCTTATGGGTTTGGCCATAGTCAAAACCCAGCGTTTCAACATGGTCGAATTTATCTAGCGCATAGGCAAGGCAGGCCGTGCTGTCTTGGCCGCCGGAAAAAAGAATCAATGCTTTATCTTGTTCGCTCATGCTTCCTTTTAGACCAATTTGCACAGGCTTGGGAATTAGGATAAGACAGCGAGAATATAAGCCAGATGAGCGAGGGCGCGATGACTGCCATTTTAGACATTCTCGGACGTGAAATTCTTGATAGCCGGGGCAATCCGACGGTAGAGGTTGATGTATTGCTGGAAGACGGCAGCTTTGGCCGCGCCGCTGTTCCCTCCGGTGCATCGACCGGCCAATATGAGGCGGTTGAATTGCGCGATGGCGATAAAAAGCGCTATCTCGGCAAGGGCGTGCAAAAAGCCGTTGATGCGGTAAATGGCGAAATTTTCGCCGCGCTATGCGGCATTGACGCGACCGAGCAATTACACCTCGACCGCATCATGCTGGAATTGGACGGCACGGAAAACAAAGCTCGCCTCGGCGCCAACGCCGTTCTAGGCGTTTCTATGGCCGTGGCCAAAGCGGCGGCGGAGAGCCAAGACACGCCGCTCTGGCGTTATATTGGCGGGGCCAATGCCAAAACGCTGCCCGTGCCGATGATGAATATCGTCAATGGCGGCGCGCATGCCGACAACCCGATTGATGTGCAAGAATTCATGATTATGCCGGTTGCCGCTGAAAACATTAAAGAAGCGGTGCGTATGGGGGCGGAAGTATTCCATACGCTAAAGGGCTTGTTGAATGCCGATGGGCTGGCGACCGGTGTCGGCGATGAGGGCGGCTTTGCGCCGAACCTTGCCTCAACTGATGACGCGCTGGGCTATGTGATGAAGGCGATTGAAAAAGCCGGTTACAAGCCGGGTGAAGATATTCATCTCGCACTCGATGCGGCGGCCACAGAGTTTTATGAAAAGGGCGTTTACAATCTGGCAGGCGAGGGCAAGAAGCTCGATGCCGGTGAGATGGCCGCCTATTGGGCTGATTTATGCGCCCGCTTCCCCATCATCTCTATCGAAGACGGTATGGACGAAAATGATTGGGATGGCTGGAAAGCGCTGACTGACGCGGTTGGCGATAAAGTGCAATTGGTCGGTGATGATTTATTCGTCACCAATCCGGCGCGCTTGGCCGATGGCATTGAGAAGGGCGTGGCCAATTCAATTCTCGTTAAAGTCAATCAAATCGGCACGCTGAGCGAAACTATGCAAGCCGTTGAGATGGCGCATAAGGCCAGCTATACCGCCGTCATGTCGCATCGTAGCGGCGAGACCGAAGACGCAACCATTGCCGATTTGGCCGTGGCGCTGAATGTCGGGCAGATTAAAACCGGCTCGCTGGCGCGCTCTGACCGCTTGGCGAAATACAATCAGCTTATTCGGATTGAAGAAGCGCTCGGCGATAATGCGGTTTATCCGGGCAAGGATATTTTGAGGTAGAGCTTTTAGCGATTGCGTCCATCTCCGTTAGGAGATGGCGTCCCGTTTTCGGGCGCGGGCCATTGGGCCAAGCCTGCCCGAAAATAGTTTGAATGAAAAAAGGCCCCATCGTGCGACGGGGCCTTTTCTTTTTCATCACGCCGAAGCGCGTTAGCGCGTAGGCGTATCAGAACTTATAGCGCGCGGTCAGGCGAATATCCTGTCCGGCTTCCGGCAATTTATCCTTAAGCGGACTTGTATGATGGCGGATTTCTTCATCCGTCAAATTGCGAATGGAGGCCGTGAGGCTCAGCCCGTCATAGGCAGCGGGCTGCCAGTTGGCTGAGATGTCAACAGAGGTGTAACCATCTGTTGCCAGTTCGTCATCATGCTCTTCATTGGCATCATAAAGCGCCACATCGTCTTGGTCGGAAACCTGCTCTACATTCAATTGCACGGCAATTGAATTAAAGTTTGTGCCGAGAGCAAAGCCAATTTTATCAGCCGGAATGGCCGGTAAATTGCCATTATCCAATTCGCCTGTGACCGAGCTATAGCTCAACGAAGCGTCCCACATGCGACGGCCAAGCATGATGCCGGTTTTATATTCCACCTCATAGCCGGTCAGTTCAGCGTCTTCCTGAACAAAATTGAACTCACCTTCGGTGGTTGTTTCTTTCAAGAAGATGAAGTCGCTGTAATCGTTTTGGAAGACCGCGACGCGCAACTGGCTTTTGTCCCAAGCTTTGCGAATATAAAGCTCGGTCGAAAGCGAGGTTTCCTTGTCTAACTCATCATCACCCCGTTCAGTCCGACTAACGGCATGGTGTTCACCATCGGCAAACAGTTCAACCTGAGACGGTGCGCGTTCGGTTGAAGACACTGAACCGCCAATCAACAGATTGCCGTCCAGTTTACGAGCCAGACCGACAGAGAGATTGACCAAATCAAATGAGGGGTCGCCTTCATCGGCGTGGTCGTCGTCTCCGTCTTCGTCATGCTCGGCTTCCAGTTCGACACTGTCATAACGGGCCGCCATTTCAGTCAACCAGCCATTGCGCTCACGCTCGGCGAAAGCAAACAGGCCATATTGCGAACGCTCAGTGTTCGGCAAATAGCCATGCTCTTCCTCGGCATTTTCAACGCCTTCTCCCTCTTCATGGTCATGATCAGGAGCTGTCAGTTCGATATCGCGATACTCTAAGCCGACCAGTGTTTGCCAGTCACCAAACGCACCGGTAAATTCACCGCGCAAATGCAGGCTATCCTGATCAAACATGGACATTTCCAGCTCGCCCTCTTCTTCAATCGTTTCGGTTTGCTCGAATGTTGTCGAAGTCAAGTCGCCACGGAAGCCATTAAACGGGCCAATCGCGCCATTATGCATTAAACGCGCATGTATCGTTTGTTGCTCAAGACTGATGTCAGCACCGCCTTCTTCTTCTTCTTCTTCTTCTTCGCCTTCTTCTTCTTCGCCATGAGCATGTTCATGCGGCACAAGGTAATCCGACTCAAGACTGCTCAGCATGATGGACAGGCTGGTTTCGTCATCACCAAAATGACCGGCAGCCGTGAAGCCGGTGCTTTCGCTTTCCGTGTTTGCAGCTTCTTGTTCGCCACTATCGGAATGTTCTTCGCAAACATGGGCTGGGTCTTCTTCCTGCTCATGTTCACATTCGCGGTCGTGATAAGCATCTGTCTCGCCAGCCGTCGGAATGGTTATATTGTCGGCATCTTGCGAATAGGCCGACAGGCTGAAGCGGCCTTGTCGGGTGAAAAAACCGGTGATGGTTTCATCGGCATTGTCACCAAAGCCGACCAAAACTTCCGAGCCTTCTTCCGTGTTGGCGTTCAAATGCCGATTAAAGCCATTGACCACACCGGTTGCGGCAAACGCTCCATAACGCAGCGCGGCAGGGCCTTTCAGCACTTCTACAAGCTCCGTGTCGAACAGTGACATGGTGTTGGTATGGTCGCCACTGGTTGCGGAAATATCGCCAACCGTCATGCCATTGACCATTGTGTCAACGCGATAACCACCAAGACCACGAATAACCGGCTGACCGACAGCAGGGCCGTAACCGGCGCTGCTGACACCGGGCAGGCTATCCAGCACATTGCCGAGTGGGCCATCAATTTCAGCCCGAATATCTTGTGCCGTCAAAATTTCGGTTGTCGAAATAACCTCAGTGGCAGCTTTCTTAAATGGTGAACTCAAGACGATAATTTCGTCAACTTCTTGTGCCCAAACAGATGTGTTGAGCATTGTTGCGCCGAGCAAAGCGGCGACTTGCATTTTCCGGTTCATGTGAACCTCCCTCTGAATTTTTGAAATAAATTAAAATCAGAGAGAGAAGGGGGGCGCGCGAGGGCTGGCCTTTTTATATAGACGCTTGGTGTGGCGCGTTATAACGGCTTGGGAGGCCTGGTTGTCAGAGCGGGCAAATTGCATCGGCAGGGGCGGCAAAGCCGATTTGGCGTGTGGTGTATCGCCCTGCAAGCAATCGCTTTCGTCATGTTCAATGGTGATGGCGGACGGATTAAAGTCGTGCAAATCATGCTGCACGGCATGGGCGAGGCCCATTTGCAAAATCAGCACCAATAGGCCAACCGATAAAATCTTCGTCCGTTTCAACATGGCACGGACGCTAACATGAGAACTGAGCCGTGGCAAAATAAAACGGAATTAATTCGCTGCAAGCCTCGTTTTCTCAGAAAAAAGCTCTGCCGAATTACTTTTCACTTGACCGTGCGAATCAAATCGTGATTCGGTCACCCATGATTCGTTTTGTGACATCTCGGCCTTCAAGCCGCACCGTCGGGCAAGCGCCTTTGCGCCTTCGCCGCCTCGTGCCGAGCTTTTTGCTGTTGCTGGCGATTGCCGGATTGACCATGCAGGCCTTGCAAGGCGAGCGCGGTTGGCGCGGCTGGAATGATTTGCAAACCGAGAAAGCGTTTCTGCAAGAAGAGTTGGACGCGCTGAAAAATCAGAATACGGAATTGCGCCAGCAGGTAGAATTGCTCGGCAATAATAATCTCGACCTCGATTTTCTTGATGAGCGGGCGCGCTTGGTACTTGGCCTTGTCGGGCGCGATGAGACGATTGTTTTCAAAACCGACCCGCGCCTGAATTAAACGCTGCATTAGCGCGATAGGCGCAACGCTTCACAATGTCTCTATAAATACGCGGCAAAAGCGCTTATATAAAACCCATGACTGTTGTGATTGACAATCTGTCGGGCGAACCCGAAAAGCGGCCCACAAAGCCGCGCCATCCTGAAAAGCAAAACAGGCCGGATAGCGCTGTCTTGCGCAAGCCCAGTTGGATTCGCGCCAAAGCGCCGGGCTCTGCCGCCTATGCCGAAACCCGCGCCATTGTGAAAGAGAATAATCTGGTCACCGTGTGCGAGGAAGCGGCGTGCCCGAATATCGGTGAGTGCTGGGAACAAAAGCACGCCACTTTCATGATTATGGGCGAGACCTGCACCCGTGCCTGCGCCTTTTGCAATGTCGCAACCGGTGTGCCGCTGCCGCTTGATGCGTCGGAACCGGCTTATGTGGCCGAGGCGGTCGCCAAGCTGGGGCTGCGTCATGTGGTGATTACCAGCGTTGACCGCGACGACCTTGATGATGGCGGCGCGCAGCATTTTGCCGACACAATTAACGCCATTCGCCAGGTATCACCGACCACCACGGTTGAAATTCTGACCCCTGATTTTCTGCGCAAAGAGGGCGCGCTGGAAATTGTCGTTGAGGCGAAGCCCGATGTGTTCAATCACAATCTCGAAACCGTGCCGCGGCTCTATCTCAATATCCGCCCGGGTGCGCGCTATTTCCATTCGCTCAATTTATTGCAGCGCGTGAAGCAGCTTGACCCTGAAATTTTCACCAAATCCGGCATTATGGTCGGGCTGGGCGAGGCGCGCGAAGAGGTGATGCAGGTGATGGACGATATGCGCTCGGCCGATATTGATTTCATCACCATTGGGCAATATTTGCAGCCGACCCGCAAACACGCGCCGATTGATAAGTTTTGGACACCTGACGAATTTGACGGGCTAGCCACGCAGGCGCGCGCCAAGGGCTTCCTCATGGTCTCGGCCACGCCACTGACACGCTCATCGCATCATGCTGATGCAGATTTTGAAAAGCTGAAAGCGGCGCGCATCGCCAAAAGCCAAAAGGCCGGTGCGTAAAAATTGAGTATGCAGTCGATTAAGCTGACGCGCCAAAGCCCGTTTTCGGCGCAGCAAATGTTCGACCTGATTACCGATGTCGATCGTTATGATGAATTCATTCCCTATTGCACGGCATCGCGGGTACGCCGGCGTTCCGACACGGAGATGCTGGCCGACCTCGCCATTGGCTATAAAATGCTGCGCGAGACTTATTCAAGCCGCATTGAACTGGGCGCGTCGCCGCTCAGTGTCACGGTGCATCAAGCCAAAGGGCCGTTTCGCCATCTCTTTAATCAATGGGTTTTTGAGGATACGGAAACCGGCTGTGAGGTTCATTTTGAATTGCAGTTTGAGTTCGCCGTGCCGCTCTTGCGGCGCATTATTCAGCCCATGATGAACCGCGTTGTTGAGCGTTTTATTGCGGCTTTTGAAACCCGCGCGCTGGATATTTACGGAAGCTAGAACCGCGCCAGCAGCATATCCATCGCCGCATTGACGGTCGCCAGACGCACTTCAGTGCGGCCAATATCGCCAAATTCTTGCTTCACATGAATGACATCGCCATCGAGGCAGGTCGCCATATGCACCAAACCGGCAGGCTTTTCGGCTGAACCGCCGCCCGGGCCGGCAATGCCCGACACGGCAATCGTCAAATGCGCGCTGGTCATGTCGAATGTGTTTTGCGCCATGGCGCGAACAACCGGCTCAGATACCGCGCCATGTTCGCGCAATAATTCGGCCGGCACGTGCAATATCTCATGTTTGGCGCGATTGGAATAGGTGATGAAGCTGCGCCCGACGACGATGGAGGAGCCGGGGATTTCGGTCATCAGCGCGGCAATCAACCCGCCTGTGCAGCTTTCCGCCGTGGCGATACGCATTTTCTTTTCGCCAGCCAGTTTGAGCAGTTTTTCTGCCTTATCAGTCAATTGTTTGTCGAACAGCATGAGGTTTTCTCCTAAATCAAGCCAAATTCGCGGGCCGCCAGCAGCACTAATGCGGCCCAAATTCCGGCCAATATATCATCGAGCATAATGCCGGTCGCGCCGCCAATGTTTTTATCAGCCCAGCGCACCGGCCAGGGCTTCACAATATCGAAAAAGCGGAACAAGCCGAAAGCCAGCGCCGCGCCAAGCGGCGTTAGCGGCGCTAATGTGAGGGTCAGCCAAAGTCCGGCAACTTCATCAATCACGATGGGCGAGGGGTCTTTATCCTCGGTGCCGTTAATCCAAACCGTGCTGGCCCAATGGCCGAGGCCATAGGCGAAGGCTGCGCCGATAAGCAAACCGGACGCGCCAAAGCGCTCGGCAATCAGCAGGCCGGGGGCCAATGCCGCCAACGATCCCCATGTGCCCGAGGCAGGCTTTAATAAGCCGGAACCGAAAAATGTCGCAATCAGCGCGGCGGGTGAGAAAAATCGCAAATGTGCCGGTAGGCGATGCATACCCATTACGCATCTCCGGCGATGAGCAGCGTCGCCGTGGCTTGTGCGGCGATGCCTTCGCCGCGGCCGGTAAAGCCCAAGCCTTCAGTCGTGGTGGCCTTCACCGAAACGGCGGAAAGCGGCAAGCCGGTCAGCGCGCTGAGGCTGGCGCGCATGGCGTCACGATGCGGCCCGATTTTAGGCGCTTCGCAAATCAGGGTCAGGTCGATATGGGTCAGTCGCGCCTGTCTCGCGGCGGCGAGTTTTAAGGCATGAGCCAGAAACACCGCCGATGCGCGGTCTTTATTGGCGGCATCGCTAGGCGGAAAATGGTCGCCAATATCGCCTGCCGCCAACGCCCCCAAAATGGCGTCGGTAATGGCGTGTAAGCCAACATCAGCGTCGCTATGGCCGATAATCTTGCGGTCATGCGGCACGCCGATGCCGCACAGCATAATTTCAGCTGCGCTGCCGGGCGCGTCGAAGCGATGCACGTCAAAGCCGGAACCGGTGCGCGGCAAAATTTGCGTATTCATGAGGAAATCTTCTTCCGTGGTTAGTTTGATATTTTGCGCTTCACCCGTCACAATTTGCACGCGCAAACCGGCATGCTCTGCCACAGCCGCGTCATCGGTAAGCCCTTCCGGCGCTGTTTGATGCGCTGCATATAGCTTGTCGAATGAGAATAATTGCGGTGTTTGCGTGCGAAACAGACCATCGCGCGGCACGGTTTGGTCAATCAAGCCGTTCTCAGCCTTTTTCAGCGTATCGGTGACCGGCAAAGCAGGCACAACCCCGTCATTATCGCTCAAGCTCTCAAGGCATCGCGCAATCAGGGCGGGGGTGGCGAAGGGGCGCGCCGCGTCATGAATGAAAACGGTTTGCGGCTTGCTTTCCGCCAGCGCTTTAAGCCCGTTAAAAACCGACTGCTGGCGGCTGTCACCGCCAAAGGCATGGATTACTTTTTCTTTATTATTACAATAATATATGGAATTATCATAAAGTGATACGTCATCTTTGTGAATGACCACGCAAAGTTTGGATATGGCCGGATTTTCAGCGAAAAGCGCGATGCTGCGCGCCAGCACATTATCGCCGCCGCCATCGGGCATGGGTCGGTATTGCTTAGGAATACCTTCCCCGGCGCGCTGTCCGCGCCCACCGGCAACAATAATGGCAGTTGTCAAAGGCTCACTCATGGGCGCTAATCTAGCCCGACGCGGCGGGTAAGGCGATAGAATTCTGAGATATTGCTTGCCTTTTAGCAATTCTGCCACCATTTTAGGCACATCTTGAACTTTCGGGTTTTTGCCTAAAAAATGAACATTCAACTAGGGGATATGGCGCTTGTCGGGCGCGTGCTTTTGGCACCCATGTCGGGTGTGACCGATCTTGCGTTTCGCAAGGCGGTGGCGAAGGCCAGTGGCGTTTCCGTTGTTTCTGAAATGGTCGCTTGCGAAGAATTGGTGAAAGCGCGTCCTGATGTTCTGCGCCGCGCCGAGGGGGCCGGCTTGGCGCCGTTTATTTTGCAATTGGCCGGCCGCGACCCGCAATGGATGCTCGAGGGCGCTCATTTGGCCTGCCAAGCCGGTGCAGATATTGTCGATATTAATATGGGCTGCCCGTCGCGGCAGGTGACCGGCGGCTTATCGGGTTCGGCCTTAATGCGCGATGAAGGGCTGGCCGAGGCCATTATTGCTGCGACAGTCGAAGGCAGTTCTAAGCCGGTAACGCTGAAAATGCGCTTGGGCTGGGATGATGACAGCCGCAACGCGCCCTATTTGGCGAAGCGCGCCGAAGCGCTTGGCGTGCAAATGATTACTGTGCATGGCCGCACGCGTTACCAATTTTATAAGGGCAAAGCCGATTGGTCGGCAGTGCGCGACACAGTTGAGGCGGTGGATATTCCAGTCATTGTTAATGGTGACATTATTGACGGTGAAACCGCGAAAACAGCATTGGCGGCATCAGGGGCTGACGGCGTTATGATTGGCCGCGCGGCGATTGGCTGCCCGTGGTTGCCCGGTCAAATCGAGGCTTATCTGGAAACCGGCATGTGGCCAAATGCACCAAATGCGGCGCAGCAATGGCGCATTTTTTCCGATTGGTATGGCGATTGTCTGGCGCTTTATGGCGAGGGTTTAGGCCTGCGCGTGGCGCGCAAGCATATTGCCGGTTTCATTGAAAGCCTGCTGGGCATGGATGCGGGGCGCGACCATCGCGCTGAGATATGCCGCCTCGAAACACCCGCGCAAGTTATGCAAGCCATGCACCATCTTTATGACATTTCTGACAGCGAGGCCGCCTAATGCCCGTCACCGATATAGCCGCACCGAATGAAAAAGTTTTGCTGGATACACTGCCGCAGCCGGTGGTTTCCATCGGCAATAACCGTCATGTCACTTATGCCAATTTTGCCGCGCAGGAGTTTTTCGGCTCCAGCCTCAATCTGCTGCGTCGCCAGCATATTGTTGATGTGCTGCCCTTTGGCAGTCCTGTTATCAGCCTGATTGAGCGTTGCCTCGATAATAATCTGAGCTTTAATGAATATGGCATCGACCTCGGCGCGCCTGTGCAGGCTTTGGCCGCCAGCACCGGACGCATGGTTGACTTGCATGTCACGCCGACCGAGTTCAAACCGGGCGATCGCCATGCGCTGATTGTTGTGCAGCCCCGCTCGATTGCCCATCATATTGACCGCCAATTAACCCATCGCGGCGCGGCGCGTTCCGTGTCGGCCATGAGCGCGATGCTGGCGCATGAGATTAAAAACCCGCTTTCGGGCATTAAGGGTGCGGCGCAATTATTGGAGGGCGATGCCGGCCCCGATGGCGTGGAGCTGACGCGACTGATTGTCAGCGAGACCGATCGCATTACCGGTTTGGTTGACCAGTTTGAACAATTTACTGAGAACCATGCCGATTTGGACAGTCCGGTAAATGTGCATGCCGTGTTGGAGAATGTGCGCCTTTTGGCGAGCAATGGCTTTGGCAAGCATGTGCGCTTTATTGAGAAATACGACCCGTCTTTGCCGGAAGTGAAGGGCAATAAAGATTTGCTGACGCAGGTTTTTCTCAATCTGGTGAAAAACGCATCTGAAGCAACCGACGGCAATAAGGCTGAGATTAAACTGGTCTCATCTTTCAGGCCGGGGGTGCGCCTGTCTGTGCCGGGGCGCGCGCGTCCGGTCAGTCTGCCGCTTGAGTTTTCAATAATTGATAATGGCAGCGGCGTGCCGGAAGATATTAAATCGCATTTATTCGACCCGTTTGTGACCACCAAATCGAACGGCACCGGCCTCGGCCTGGCGTTGGTCGCCAAAATTATCGGCGACCATGGCGGAACGATTGAATGTAAGAGCGAGCCGGGTCGCACTGATTTTTGTGTTCGCCTGCCGATGATTGATGAAGCGGCAAGCGGCGTAGCAATAGGGGATGCAAAATGAGCAAGGGAACCGTTCTCGTTGCCGATGATGACCGCGCCATTCGCACGGTGCTGACGCAGGCTTTGGGTCGCGCCGGTTTTGATGTGCGCGCGGGCGATACGGCGGCGTCATTATGGCAATGGGTCAGCAATGGCGAGGGTGATGTGATTGTCACTGATGTGATGATGCCCGACCAAAACGCTTTCGACGTTATTCCGCGCATTAAAAAGCTGCGCCCCGATTTGCCGATTATTGTTATCAGCGCGAAAAACACTCTCGGCACGGCCATTACGGCGGCTGAAAAAGGGGCGTTTGATTATCTGCCCAAACCGTTTGACCTTAGCGAGTTGACTGCATTGGTGCAGCGCGCTGTCGATACTCCCAATGATGGTGTGACCCGCAAAGCCGAGGCCGGAGACGATGACGGTCTGCCTTTGGTCGGCGGCTCGCCCGCCATGCAGGAAATTTATCGCGCCGTTGCACGCATGACGCAGAATGATCTATCGGTGCTGATTACCGGTGAGAGCGGCACGGGTAAAGAGCTTGTCGCCAAAGCGCTGCATGATTTCGGCACGCGCAAGCGCGGTCAATTTGTGGCGTTGAATATGGCCGCCATTCCGCGCGAATTGATTGAGAGCGAATTGTTTGGCCATGAGAAGGGGTCATTTACCGGTGCCAGTCAGCGCATGGATGGCCGCTTCGCCCAAGCTGAAGGCGGCACTTTATTTCTCGATGAAATCGGTGACATGCCGATGGAAACTCAAACCCGCTTGCTGCGCGTCTTGCAGGAGGGCGAATATACGACCATTGGCGGTCGTCAGCCGATTAAAACCGATGTGCGGGTGATTGCCGCGACGCACCAAGATTTGCGCCGCCTTATTCGTCAGGGTCTGTTCCGCGAAGATTTATATTTTCGGTTGAATGTCGTGCCGCTGCGCTTGCCGCCCTTGCGCGAACGGCTTGAGGATATTGAGGAGCTGGTGCGGCACTTTATGGCGCGCGGCGCTGATGAGGGGCTGTCGGTCAAAAGTTTTGACCGCGAGGCGATTGATGCGCTGAAAGGGCATGGCTGGCCGGGCAATGTGCGCGAATTGGAAAACCTCGTGCGCCGCCTGTCTGCGCTGCATGCCGATGAGGTTATCGGCGCGGAGGCTGTGCGCTTGGAGTTAAGCGATAATGATATGGCCGCGCCACAAACCCAGCAGGCCGGTAATAATTTGACCGAGAGCTTGCATTTCCATCTCAGCAATTATTTCAAAGGCCACGGCAGTTCATTGCCGCCAAATGGTTTGTATGAGCGCGTGATGCGCGAAGTGGAAACGCCGTTAATCGAGCTATGCCTTGAAGCGACGCGCGGTAATCAGATAAAGGCCGCCGACCTTTTGGGCGTCAACCGCAATACGCTGCGGAAGAAAATTCGTGACCTCAATATCGAAGTGGTGCGTAGCCCGAAAAAATAATGGCCGGACTTTTGCGCGCTTTGGGGGCTTGCCGCGTCGCGCCGTGCTGATAAACTCTGCTGAAATTTGAGGAGGATTTTTTATGGGTAACGGACCGTTAAGCGGCGTTAAAATTATTGAAATGGCGGGCATTGGCCCGGGGCCGTTTTGCGCCATGCTGTTGTCAGATATGGGCGCGGATATTATCCGCATTGACCGCAAAGGCGGCGCGGGTGGCTATCCGGCCGATACCAATAGCCGAGGCCGCAAGTCAATTGCGCTGGATTTGAAAAAGCCGGAAGCGATTGAGGCCGTGCTGAAATTGGTTGAACAGGCCGATGTTATCCATGAAGGGTTTCGCCCGGGCGTGATGGAACGTTTGGGGCTGGGGCCTGATGTGGTTTTGGCGCGCAATCCGAAAATTGTTTACGGGCGCATGACCGGTTGGGGCCAGTATGGCACGCTGTCACAGGCCGCCGGTCACGATATTAATTATATTGCGCTCACCGGTGCGCTGGCCGCAATCGGCAAGGATAAGCCAGTGCCACCGCTCAATCTGGTCGGTGATTTTGGTGGCGGTGCTTTATATCTCGCTATGGGTATTTGCGCCGCTTTGGTGGAAGCCGGTAAATCGGGCAAGGGCCAAGTGATTGACTGCGCGATGACCGATGGGGCGACCTCGCTTATGGGCATGTTCTTCGGCATGAAGGCAGCAGGCATTTGGGAGAATAAACCCTTCGCCAATATGCTCGACGGCGCCGCGCATTTTTACGACACCTATGAAACCAAAGACGGGAAATTTGTGTCTATCGGGTCTATCGAGCCGCAATTTTATGCACTGCTGCGCGAGAAGGCCGGTTTTGAAGACGCCGCCTTTGATGCACAAATGGATAAAGCGGCATGGCCGGATTTGAAAACCAAAGTGCAAGAAGCGTTCAAAACCAAAACCCGCGATGAGTGGGACGCGATTATGCTGGGCACGGATATTTGCTATGCGCCGGTGCTTGATATGGATGAGGCCTATGAGCATCCGCATAATCGTGAGCGCGACACCATTACCGAAGCCTTTGGCATTAAACAGCCGAATGTTGCGCCACGCTTTAGCGGCACGCCGAGCGAAATTCAGGGCCCGCCGCCGAAACTCGGTGAGCATAATGACACCGCCTTTAGCGATTGGGGCGTGGCTGATGATGTGTTGGCGGCGTTAAAGTCAGCCGAGGCGATTTAGTTCTCGTGATTTAACCACCAAGAATCGAGGCGCGCACCATATAGGCTGTGCGTCTCGGGATGCTCGACATAATGCCAGCGCGCCACCCATTGTCCGGGATTGTGATACAGCGGAATGAAGTAATGACCGCTCATTAGAGCGCGGTCGAGCGCGCGCGCGGCTGTTGTGAAATCTTGTGAGGTCTCGGCGCGGGTCAATGCCGTAACCGCCGCATCAATGCCAAAATCTTTAATGCCGGCATAATTGCGACTGCCCGGCGTATCGGCGGCTTCGCTGCCCCAATAATAGGCTTGCTCATTGCCCGGCGAGAGTGAGGCATAATAATTATAGGCAATCAGATCGAAGTCGAAATTTTGTAGCCGTCGCTGATATTGGCTGGAATCAATCAGCCGCACTTTCAAATCGACGCCGATACCGGCCAGCATGCGTCGCCAAGACAGCGCGAGGCGTTCGTCGCTGCGCCGCTGCACCAAAATCTCAAGCTGCACCCGTTGGCCTTGCGGGTTCATCAGGCTTTTCCCTTGCATGGTGTAGCCTGCGGCTTCCAGCATTTGCATGGCTTCCAAGCGTTTGGCGCGGTCGCGACCCGTGCCATCGCTTTCGGGGGATTGATAACCGGCTGCCAATGTGCTGCCGGAAATCAGGCTGCGCGATAAAAGGTCGGCCTCGCCATCGCTCATCAGGCGCCCAGACGCGCTCAACTCAGTATTGCCGAAATAGCTGTTCGTGCGGCGATACACATCGCCATAGAGAATTTTGTTAATCCATTGGAAGTCAAAAGTGAGGTTCATGGCTTTGCGTAAAACCGGATCGGCCAGAATCGGGCGGCGCGTATTCATGACAAAGGCGCGCAAGCCCGACGGTGTCCCCAGGCTGATATTCTCCTTAATGACACGCCCATCTTTGGCGGCCGGAAAATTATAGCCGGTCGTCCAACGCTGCGGATTATTCTCAAACCAAATATCGACATCACCTGCTTTGAACGCCTCAAACGCGGTGGCTTCATCGCGATAATAATCTTCATAAATGGTGGTGAAATTATGCCGCCCGCGATTATGGGGCAGGGCGTTGGCCCAATAATCAGCGCGTTTTTCAAACTTCACCTGCGCGCCCGGTGTGACCTCAATCACCTCATACGGCCCCGAGCCGACAGGCAGGTCGAGCGACGCTGACTGAATATCGCGCGCGCCATAAATATGTTTCGGCAAAATCGGCATCAGCCCGATAATCAGCGGTAATTCGCGGTCGGGCGGTGTCGGCTTGAAGGTAAAGCGCACAGTGTGTTTGTTCGGTGTCGTCAGGCTTTCAACTTGGCCATAATAATAGCGGTGATTGGGGCGACCCTTATCGCGCAGCAATTCCCACGAAAACACCACATCGGCGGCGGTGACCGGTTGCCCGTCAGCAAAACGGGCTTGCTTGCGAATGGTGAAGGTGACCGAACTGCGGTCCGGTGAGGCGACCACGCTCTCAGCCAGCAGGCCATACAGCGCGAAAGGCTCGTCATAATGGCGGTCGAGCAAGCTCTCAAACACGCGCTCGCGTATGTTTTTGGCAGCATTGCCGCGAATGGAGAACGGGTTGAGGCTGTCAAAACTGCCGATTTGAGCTTGCCTAAGACTGCGCCCCTGCAAGGCATTGGGGCTGGCATAATTATAATTTCGGAATTCCGGCGCTAATTGCGGCGCGCCATGCATGGCCAGCGCGTGATTTTGGTTCACATTCTGTGCATAGGCCGCGTTTCCGGCGAGCATAAATGCAAGGATGGTGGCAAGTAAGCGCATGGGTCAGCCCTTTCTCGATGGCTTAATCATCTGCCGCAGCCAACCGATAAAGCCATTTTCTTTATGGTTTAAGTAATGCAGATAAGACATTGTTTTATTGTATTCTTTTACATCTTCAAACATAGATTCACGCTTCTTGATAGGGCGGTCTTTGTTAAGCTCGCGCACCATTTTGGCAGGGTTGCCTGCGGCAATCACATTGGCCGGAATGTCTTTTGTGACCACCGACCCAGCACCAATAACACTATTCGCACCAATTGTGACACCTTTGCAGACCTTAACGCCCTCGCCAAGCCAGACATTCTCGCCAATATGCACCGGCGCATGCGGCCCGGGCGAGGCCAAGCGGTCGTAAATCTCATGCCAATCGGCATCAGAAATATAGACACGGCTGGCAATCATCACATTATCGCCAATCGACACATGATTGGCCGACACGATTTGCAGGCCGGGTGTCAGCAAAGTATGGCTACCAATATCTATGCGGCCACGTCCACCGGTCTCATTCGGCCAAGTGCAAAGGCGCGACATTTGCCCCTTTGAGGTTTGCATATGCACATTATCGCCGAGATAAATATCATCGCCCCAAATCTCGAGCCGATGCGGGCCGATAATTTCCAGACCGCTGCCAACGGCGGCAAATTGCGGCTTCAAACGCCAATTTGTGTAGAGACGCCGCACAAAATTAACCAGCAAACGCATGCTGTAAGGCTTGTGGTCACGACGCATGAGGGGGGCTCTCCGTCTCGTCGCTATCGGTTTCGATGCGCTCTTGGTTCCATTCAAACCCCTTATAATCCGGGCGTTTCTCAATGGTCGGCTTCACAATTGAGAAATAAGGCGACACATCAAAATCACGCGGCGTGAACAAGGAATGGTGACGAATATGCATAATCTCGCGCTGATTTTCGCGCGTGACATCGGGCAAAATCGGATAGCGCACTGATTGGAAAGCGCGCGCAATCAGGGTCGAGCAAATGGCTTGCGTCGGCTCACCGCTGCCCAATGCAATCATGCGCCGCCGCCAACGCACTGGCACGGGCGGTTGAGGCAGAAGGTAACGCGCCAAATCGACAACGTTTTTGACGTCATAAGATTGCCCGATGGAATTGATAATATAATTGCTGACGACATTGCGGTCAGCCTCGGTAATCAGTTCGGGGCGGCAAATGCGGGTATTGTAGCCGAGATATTTGGTCAGCGAGGCGGCGATAACGCCATCGGTCAAATCGGCTTCCACCAAAGCGGCGGGGTGGCCGTATTTATCGCGCAGCCCGGCTTCGCGCCCAACATAATAAGCGGCATGCGACCAAGTTGATTGCGTCAGATATTTAATCGCCGACGAAATGCGCTGATTGCCCTCAACCAGCAGCACATCGCCCGGTTGCAGACAGGCTTCCAATTCAGCCAATGGAATGAACTGGTAAGAGCGATAGTTCAATAACGGCTTGTTGAGATAGCGGATTATCAACCGCCCGAAAAAGCGCAGCAACGGTCTAATCATCAAGATGCGGCTTCCTAATGCGTGTTATTGACCCGCACTTCATAGCGCGCGCCGTCAAAATGGCCGAAGATTTCATCTACTTGCGGATGGCGCACCGGCAATTCCGACGTATCGCGCAGCAGGTTTTGTTCGGAAACATAGGCGATATATTCGGTCTCCTCATTCTCGGCCAATAGGTGATAGAAGGGCTGGTCTTTGCGTGGCCGCACTTCAGCCGGAATGGATTCCCACCATTCTTCGGTGTTTGAGAAAGTCGGATCGACATCAAAAATGACGCCGCGAAATTCGAAATAGCGGTGCTTCACCACGTCGCCGATCTGGTATTTTGCTTTTCTTTCAATCATGCTGCGCTCCGCTGCAGGGGTTCAATCTGATTAACATAACACCAAATGCTTGCTTTTGTGATAGCGCTCTGCAAATTTGTTGGCTGATTCAATGATTGGACATTCAAAATGACACAATATCCTGCTCTCTTCGCGCCCTTCACCCTAAACGGTCTCGACATTCCTAACCGAATTGTCATGGCACCGATGACCCGCAGTCATTCGCCGGGCGGCCATCCGACCGAAGATGTTGCGGCCTATTATCGCCGCCGCACCGAAGGCGGGGTCGGGCTGATTATTACTGAGGGCACAACCATCGACCACCCATCGGCCAGCATGGACCCGAACATTCCGGACTTCCATACGCCCGAAGCGCTGGACGGTTGGAAGCGCGTCGCCGCAGAAGTGCATGAGGCAGGCGGCTTGATTATGCCGCAGCTATGGCACACCGGCTCGATGCGTCGCGATGGCAGTGGCCTCAATCCGGAGGCCAGCACGCTGTCACCCTCTGGTCTTAAATATCCGGGCAAGCAAGTGGGCGAGGCCATGACCCGTCAAGATGTGACGGATATTGCCGATGCCTTTGCCAAAGGCACGGTCGCCGCGCGCGAAGCCGGTTTCGATGGCGTTCAGTTTCATGGCGCGCATGGCTATCTCATCGACACTTTCTTTTGGGAAGGCACGAATGTGCGCGATGATGAATATGGTGGCGCTTTGGAAGAACGCACGGCATTTGCTGTCGAGATTATCGAGAAAGCGCGCGCTGCTGTCGGCAAAGATTTCCCGCTCATCATTCGCTTGTCGCAATGGAAGCAGCAGGACTTTGAACATAAAATGGCAACGGACCCGGACAAATTGCTGGCTTTCTTGAAGCCGATGATGGACGCCGGCATTGATTGCTTCGATTGCTCGACCCGCCGTTTCTGGGAGCCGGAATTTGAAGGGTCTGATTTGAACTTCGCCGGTTGGACGAAAAAGCTGACCGGTCTGCCGACCATTACCGTCGGCTCGGTTGGCCTGACCGGAGAGTTTGTGGCGGGCATGGGCGGTGAAAGCTCAGAAGCTGCGCCGATTGACGGGCTGATTGACCGCCTTGAGCGCGGGGAATTTGACCTTGTCGGTGTCGGTCGTGCTTTGCTGACAGACCCCGAATGGCCGAATAAAATCCGCGATGGTCGCTTTGATGAATTGCAGGCGTTCCAGCAAGAACATATGTTGAGCTTGTCTTAGGCGGGCTCAAAAGGGGGAAGCCATGATTAAATTATATACGGCAGAGCGCGCACCCAATCCGCGCGCTTTGGAAATCATTATCGCCATGAAGCAAATTGAGGTGGAGACCATCACCATTGATTTGGTTGGCGGTGAAAACCGCAGCGATGAATTTGGCAAGACCAATTCAGCCGGCCAATTGCCTTGCATTGAACTGGAAGACGGGCAGGTGATTGCCGAGGTCGCCGCCATTGCCGAATATTTGGAAGAGCTGAAACCCGACCCGGTGCTGGTCGGCAATAATGCCGCCGAACGCGCGCATACGCGCATGCGTATGCGGCAATGTGATTACCTCATTCTTGCGCCCGCCATGACCGGTTTCCGCAATTCCGAGGGTGCAGATTTCTTCCGTTCCCGTATGCGAATTGATGAGACCATCGGCACGCCGATGAAGCGCAATGCCGAAGACGGTATGCGTTGGCTCAATGGAGAACTGGCGGGGCAGGATTTTATTTGCGGTGATGAATTGCGCTATGTCGATTGCATTTTCTATCCGCTCATATCCTTTATCTCGAAAGTCAGCCTGCCGTTAAACGAGGATTTCAAGAATCTGACGGCCTATATGCAGCGCCTCTCAGAGCATGAAATCATCGGAGCCGAATAATGCCGCTTGAAGGTTTTTCGCCCGGCGTCACCCAATCTGAAATCGGTAAGCTGATTGGCCGCGAATTGATTTTGATGGAGAACGGCCTTAGCGAGGTCGCCTTTGACATGGGCGAGACCTGGCTGAACATGCAGGGGATTTTGCATGGCGGTGCGTTTGCGACCATGCTCGATACGGCGTGTGGCGTGGCCATTCGCTCATTGCTTGATATGGAAAAATATCGCGGCCACGCGACGCTGGAACTCAAAACCAGCTATTTACAAGCCGGTAAGCCGGGTAAATACATCGCCAAAGGCAAGGTGCTGCGTATGGGGCGCAGCGTTGCCTATAGCGAGGCCAGCCTGTTTGATGCAGATGGCGCGTTGGTGTCGAAAGCATCGGCAACATTTAAGCTGTTACCCAAATCGTAACAATAATTGACTCACACAAAGCCGGTCTTGATGATGCGGCATTATCGGGAGAGGGTTATGACATCAAGAAAACAAATCAGCATTAGCCTTGCAGCGGTCTTTTTCAGTCTTGCCGGAATATATATTTACGCCGCCTATGATGATTGGCTTGGCCAATCTCGCGGCGCGGGAGAGATTACCGGTGAGGCGCGCAGCGATGTTTTGGTTGCGGCGCGCGAAGCTGAAATGGCCGCAATAACCGCAGGCCTGAATAAATCGCCTGAGAAGCAAATCCTGTTTGGTGATTTGCATGTGCATACGACATTCTCAACCGATGCGTTTTTGTGGTCGCTGCCGATTTATGGTGGCGAGGGCGCGCATCCACTAGCTGATGCATGCGATTATGCCCGACATTGCTCGGCGCTCGACTTCTGGGCCATTACCGACCATGCCGAGGTGGCTACGCCGAAGCGTTGGGCGCAAACAAAGCAGAGTATACGCGCCTGTAATGCGGTTTCAAATAATGGCGACAGCCCCGATATGGTGAGTTTTGTCGGCTTTGAATGGACGCAAGTCGGACAAACGCCGGACGAGCATTTCGGCCATAAAAACGTGATTTTTGAGGGGCTGGACGATAGCGAATTGGCCAAGCGACCGATTGCGTCGGGCGGCATTACCGTGCAAGCGCTGCGCACCAATGGCAAGGATTTAATCCCGCTACCACTGGCATTTGCTGACTTCCCCAATCGGCAAAATTATTTCGATGTGCGCCGCTTTTTACAAGAAGCCGCTGAGGTGGATTTATGCCCCGCCGATACGCCGATTGCGGATTTGCCCGCAAGCTGTTTTGAAATTGCCGATACGCCGGGTGGTTTGATTGATAGTCTGGAAGCGCAAAATCTTGACCCGCTGGTCATTCCGCATGGCACAAGCTGGGGCTTTTACACACCGACCGGCGTCACTTTCGACAAACATTTGAAGGCCGAAAACCGCCCTGAGAAAATGGAACTGGTCGAGATTATGTCCGGCCACGGCAATTCTGAGGAATATCGCTCGTTCAAATCCGTTCTCGATTTCGACCTCGATACGATGACGGGTGTTTGCCCGCAGGCAACGGCGTCGTATTTGCCGGTCTGCTGGCGCGCCGGTGAAATTATCAAAGGTCGGTGTCTCGATGATGGCGAAAGCGAAGCCGAATGTGAGGCGCGCGCGGCCAAGACGCGCACGTTAACGGCAGGGCTCAGCGTTGCGGCGCATTTGTCAGTGCCGGGCGCAGATATTGAGGAATGGCTTGATGCCGGTCAGTGTCGCGATTGTTTTCTGCCGGGCTTTGGGCATCGTCCGGGCAATAGCGTTCAATATGCGCTGGCCATTCGCAATTTCGATGACCCGAAAAACCCGACGCGCTTGAATTGGGGCATTGTCGCCTCGAGCGATAATCACCGCGCGCGGCCCGGCACCGGATATAAGAATGTTGACCGTTTACGCACAACCGAAGCGGTTCGGGTGCGCGATGGCTGGGTTGAGCGGATTTATCCGAAGTCTGAAAAGAGCAGCGAGCCGGTTAATCTTGGCCGGGAAGAGTTGATGGAGCGTGGGTTCGGCGCAACCGAATTGGAACGCCAAGCCAGTTTCTGGACGACCGGTGGTCTGGCCGCCGTTCACTCAGAAGGCCGTTCGCGTGAAGAAGTCTTCGCCGCCATTAAACGCCGCGAAACATATGGCACAAGCGGCGCGCGTATCCTCCTTTGGTTCAACACAAAAGACGGTGTGCCGATGGGCAGCACGACCAAGCAGGCGCAATCGCCGGTGTTTGAGGTGAAAGCCGTCGGCGCGCATAAGCAAAAGCCGGGCTGCGCCGATGAGACGATTGATGCGCTGGGCGCGGACCGAATTCAAAAACTTTGCGCCAATGAATGTTTCAATCCGGACAATGAGCGTATGAAAATCACCCGCTTTGAAATTGTCCGTATTCGCCCGCAAAACACGCAGGGTGAGAGCGTTGATAATTTGATAGACGATCCGTGGAAAACCATTGCCTGCAATGATAATGGCAATGGCTGTTCAGCGACATTTACCGACCCCGAATTCGCCGCGAGTGGCCGCATGGCAACCTATTATGCCCGCGCCATTCAAGAGCCGACGCAAAAAATCAACGCCGATAATTTGCGCTGCACTTATGACGAAGAGGGCAATTGCACCAAAGTCGATATTTGCTATGGCGACGGGCGCATAGCGGCAGATGATGACTGCCTCGGTGAGGTTGAAGAACGCGCTTGGTCATCACCGATTTATGTCGAACATATCAACGGCAAATGGAGCAGCAATGAAGGCGGAGATTAAAGCGGCAAAATCGTAACTTTGTCGCCAGCTTTTTGCGCCGGTGCATTGGCGGCGCGCTTCACCAGACAATTGGCATCGGCAAAAACGCCGGTGAGGGCGCTGTCTTGGCGCGCTGAAATCGCCACATCGACGCGGCCTCGCCTCAGCGCATATCGGCCGCGCAGATAATTCTCGCGATTGCCATTGGCGCTTAGGTCGGCGGTCAAAACCGCTTCGGCCCACATATCGGGCATGTCAAAGCCCGATAATCGCGCAATCAGTGGGCGAAGAAACAGGGTCGCGGTCACCAGTGCCGAGCTTGGATTGCCGGGCAAGCCCAGCACGAGATTATTGGCGCCCTTATCTGACGCGGCTGTCGCAAACCAGCAGGGCTTGCCGGGTTTTACGGCAACTTTCTCAAACACGGGCGCAAAGCCGAGCGCGTAAAATACCTCTTTGGCATAGTCATAATCGCCCACTGACGCGCCGCCAATCGGCACGATAATATCGCATGCGGGCAGGGCTTTAATGGCCGCCGTGAAAGCGTTTTTATCGTCGGGCGTAATTGTACTGGCGACACAAATGCCACCCCATTGCGCCACCAGAGCCGCCAATGCCGCGCTGATGCTGTCGGGAATTTGCCGATCGGTGTCGGCATTTCCGGCGGGCACAATCTCATCACCCGAGGCGATGAAAGCGATGCGCGGACGGGTGAAAACGTCTAACGCAGCGTGATTGCCATTTCCCGCCAGCGCCAAATCGGCTGGGGACAGCATGCGGCCTTGCGGCAATAAAACGTCGCCTTTGGCGAAATCTTGCCCCGTCGCGCGAATATGGCGCGCCGTGCCTTGCGCCGCGGTGAGGGTGATGGTGTCGCTATTTGCGGCGCGCGCGACGTCCTCTTGAATGATGATGTGGGCGGCACCATTTGGCACAATCGCGCCGGTGAAAATTCGAACCGCTTCGCCTGCACCCAGCGTGTCTGTAAATTCGCCACCGGCTTGCGCTTCGCCAACCACGGAGAATGAGCTTGTGCCTTTGTCGATATCGGCAGCGCGCACGGCGTATCCGTCCATCGCCGAGACATTGCGCGGCGGCTGGGTGCGCTTGGCCATTAACGGCGCCGCCAAGATGCGCCCCACCGCATCGGCAAGGTTTACGGCTTCAGTTTGGTGCAGCGGCGCAACCGCGCCAATCGCGGCCCATGCGTCATCAACGGAAATCATTCTGCATCTCGTTTGAAATCGCCGGATTTGCCGCCGCTCTTCTCGACCAGTTCAATCGGGCCAATGCGCGCCGATTTTTCCATCGCTTTCACCATGTCATAAACCGTCAAGCAGGCGACCGACACGGCGGTCAGCGCTTCCATTTCAACCCCCGTTTTGCCGGTGCAGCCGACTTCGGCCTCAACGGCAATGCCGTCATTTTGGGGGGTCAAAACAAGTTTAACGCGCGACAGCGGCAGCGGGTGGCAGAGCGGAATAAGCTCGGCGGTTTTTTTAGCCGCCATAATGCCGGCCAATTCGGCGACCGTCAGCACATCGCCTTTTTTCGCCCGTCCTTCGGCAATGGCCGATAGCGTTTCCGCGCTGAGGCTCACAAATCCGCGCGCCCGCGCCATGCGCTTGCTGTCTTTTTTGTCAGCGACATCGACCATATGGGCGCGGCCATCATCATCTATATGAGTGAGTTTGTCGGCCATCTTAAACTTCCGAAAGGCGCGGCATAAGCTCGACCAAATTGCACGGCTTGTGGCGGCTGTCGAGCTGGAAGGAAATGACTTTGTCCCAGCCATCTTTCACCGCGCCATTAGAGCCGGGCAGGGCGAAGATGAAGGTGTTATTGGCCAGTCCGGCAATGGCACGCGATTGCAGCGTCGATAGACCGACCGATTGAAAACTCACTTGATGAAAAATCACCGAAAACCCTTCAATAGTTTTTTCGAATAAGGGCGTGATGGCTTCCGGTGTCGTGTCACGTCCGGTCAGGCCGGTGCCGCCGGTTGAAATCACCACGTCAATCTCCGGCGCGGCAATCCAGCTTTTCATTTGCGCGGCGATTTTCTCTTTGTCGTCAGTCACAATCGTGCGGGCGGCCAAATTGTGACCGGCATCTTGCACGCGCTGTGCCAAAATATCCCCCGAGCTATCCGTGTCCGGCGTGCGCGTGTCTGACACGGTCATCACCGCAATGCTCACAGGCACAAAGGCAAGGCTTTCATTAATTCCGTGCATCAGCTTTCCCATCTTTTTTTATCATCGTAATCTTCTGGCCGCGGCTCAATCCAATCGGCGCGGTCGTCGCGTATCTCTTTTTTCCATAACAACACTTCGGATTTCAGAAAATCCATCAGATAATCGGCTGCTTCAAAAGCGTCGCGGCGGTGGCGCGCCGCGCAGCCGACAAACACAATCGGCTCGCCGCGCAGCACTGTACCGACGCGGTGAACAATACAGGCTTTCAGCAATGGCCAGCGCGCTTCGGCGGCATCGGCAATCCGCTCAATCGACGCCAGTGTCGTGTCGGGCATGTGGTCGAGATGCAGTGAGATGACCGGATCGGTGTCGTCTTCGCGGCTGACTTGCCCCAAAAATGTGACAATGGCGCCGGCCTCTTCACTGCCTTGACGAAACGCCGCCGCAATAGCGTCGGCGTTAAAGGGTCGCTCGCTGAGCTCAATTATGGTGCGCCGCGCTGCCATATCAACCACCGCTCACAATCGGAATAATGGCAATATCATGCGCCCCGCTCAGCGGCGCGTCCCAGTCGGTGATTTCATTGTCGAGCACCAGTCGTGTGCCCGGGTGGGTCAGCCCCTCGCTGAGCTGCTGGTGGTTTTGTATCAGCCAATCGCGCAGGGCCGCGCCATCGGTCAGATTATCCGGCGCATCGTCCAGGCTCCGCGACCCTAAAAGGTCAGCAAGTCGTCCGTAAAAACAAATCCGCATCTCAGCCCCCCGTTACCGACATATGCCGCGCTGTGGCCGGATTTTGTTGCGTTTCTGAAATATCAAAATCATGGCCTTTGGGTTTGGCGATTAGAGCCGCGTCCAGTTGTTGTTGCAAAAGCGTTTCGTCGAAACTTTTAATTGCGGCGCGCAAATCCATTTTGCCGTCTTGGCCGAGGCAGGTGTAAATCTCACCGGTGCAAGTCACGCGCACGCGATTGCAATTGGCGCAAAAATTATGCGTGAGCGGGGTAATGAAGCCGACGCGACGCCCCGCATCATTATGCTGAGACGCCGGGCGGTCGAAATAAGTCGCCGGACCGGCGGTTCGATGGCTGCTGGCGGTTAGCGAAAACCGCTCAATCAGCTTTTCCCGCAAGGGCAGAAGCGGCACATATTGGTCAAAGCGGTCTTCATCAATAAAGCCCATTGGCATGGTTTCGATGATGGAAATATCCATGCCACGCCTATGCGCCCAATCTATCAGTGTGGGAATTTCTGCCTCATTATAATTTTTCAGCGCGACGGTGTTTATCTTCACCTGCAAACCGGCTGCTTGCGCCGCGTCAATACCGGCCAGAGTCTGATGCAGTGCGTCGCGCCGCGTCAGGCGCAAAAACGCATCGCGGTTTAATGTATCCAGCGAGATATTCACCCGCTTCACACCGCAATCAGCCAGCGCGGCGGCGTGGGTTGGCATTTGCGTGGCGTTGCTGGTCAGGGTCAATTCTTCAAACCCGCCTGACCCGATATGCTGACCAAGCCCTTGCATCAGCTTCATAATATCTTTTCGTACCAGCGGTTCGCCGCCCGAAATACGAATTTTACTGACGCCGCGCCGCATAAAGGCCTCGCATAGAAATTGCATTTCTTCATAGCTCAAGACCTCGGCCTTTGGCAGAAACTGCATTTTCTCGGCCATGCAATATTGGCACCGCAGGTCGCAGCGATCGGTGACCGAAAGCCGCAAATAGCTGATGCGGCGGCCAAAGCTGTCTTGAAGGGGGGCTAAATCTGTCATCTCTTAAAAATATAGCTGTAGAAGAAGTCGCGTGGCGACAAAAATAATCAATAAAGCGGTGATTTGTTGAATTTTGTTCGGTGACAAATATTCCAGAAGCAGGCGCGCGCCGAGCAATCCGCCGAGCAATGTTGCGGCCATCAGGGGCAGGGCGACCTCGGCAATCTCAGGAATAACGCCCGCACCGTTTTTGACAAGCTGCCCGGCCAAGCCCGCCAGTGAATTGACCAGAATGAAAAAGCTGCATAAGGCGGCAATGGTTTTGCTGTCTGCCCAGCGCAGATAATACAAAATCGGCGCCAGAAATATGCCGCCGCCAATACCGACCATGCCCGAAAGCAAGCCCAGCGCGCCGCCAATGGCGATGGCCTTGCCCGTCGATTGTGTCGATGAGGCGATAATGTCTTTGTCGCCTATCAACAGCAAGCGCAGACCTGCCAAGAGGAGGCTGATGGCCAGCAAGGTGATATAGGTTTCATCGCGCAGCGCAATTAGCCCGCCAATAAAAGCCAGAGGCACGGAGGCGATGAAAAAGGGCGCGGCGTGCCGCGAAACAAAGGCGCGCCGTGTGACGGCCAGATAGCTACCCGCAGCGACGACCGTGATGTTGCAAATCAGGGCGATAATCGGAATACGCCAAATGGCATCGTCCATCATCACCAAAAGCGCCGTATAAGTTGAGCCGCCGCCAAAGCCGACCGTGGCATAAAGCGCCGCCGTGGCAAAAAATAAAATAGGCAGAATAAAAGCGGTCATGACTGCGCCGCGCTGAGATGGTCTTGCGTATCAATATCCAGTATCACACCGGCATCATTGACCGGCATTTCCATAACATTGTCGCAGCCCTCAATAATCAGCCTGCCGCCCATATCGCCGCTTAAAGCCGCGAGGTCGTTAAAATGTGCCGCCGCAAACAGGCGCGGATGGCCGCGTTTATTCGCATAGGTCGGCATAATAATGCTGCTCGACCTACCCGAAGTTTCTGCGCTTTGGTACAAAAGCGCGACGGTTTGCGATTGCAGGCGCGGCATGTCGCCCAGCCCAATAAGGGCGTGGGTTTCGCCTTGCAGCGCGGCGATGCCGGTGGCGATTGATGTGCCCATGCCGTCATCGGCGCGGTGATTGATGATGACCTCAAATCC
>FZLQ01000115.1 GCA_900197605.1 Phyllobacteriaceae bacterium Water-Bin73 | reverse complement strand
ACACGCCAAGCTCGGTATAATTTGGCGTGCGCCGCATATGCGCGCAGACCATTTGAAACTCGTCCGGCGTCAGCCCGTGTTCGGCGACCAGCGCATCGGTGATTTCCGTATCATTGATATGACCGTCCGTTTTACTCATGAGAGCGCCTCCACAATACCGGTAAACATGCGTTTGCCGTCTTCGCCGCCAAGTGCGGTTTCGGCGCGCCGCTCAGGATGCGGCATCATGCCGACAATGCGTCCCGCCTTATCGCAAATGCCTGCAATATCGAGGCAGGCCCCGTTCGGATTATCGCCTGCCGCATAGGTGAAGGCGATGCGGTCTTCGTCTTGTAATTGTTTCAGCGTGTCATCATCGGCAAAATAATTGCCCTCATTATGCGCTACCGGCACGATGATTTCTTCGTCCGCCATATATTGCGTGGTGAAAGCGGTTTTATTATTGGTGACAGTCAGGCGCGTATTGCGGCACACAAAATTCAAACCCTTATTTTGCATCAACACGCCGGGCAGCAAGCCACATTCGGTCAAGACTTGAAAGCCGTTGCAAATGCCCAACACGGCTGCGCCTTTTTCGGCCTGTGCCACAACTTCGCGCATAATCGGGCTATTGGCGGCCATTGAGCCGCAGCGCAAATAATCGCCATAAGAAAACCCGCCGGGCAGGACAATCAAATCGCTTTTCGGCAGGGTCGCATCGCCATGCCACGCCATGAGGGGCGCTTTGCCCATCGCCGCTTCAACGCAAACGGCGACGTCGCGGTCGCAGTTTGAACCGGGAAAAACAATTACCGATGCTTGCATGGCCTACTCGCTATCAAGGTGAATGTGGTAATTTTCAATCACCGTATTGGCGAGCAGTTTCTCGCACATATCGGTCAGCGCCGCTTCGGCCTTCGCCGGATCGGTCTCGCTCAGATTGACTTCAATCAGCTTGCCCTGACGCACGTCGTCAACGCCATTAAAGCCAAGTTGACCGAGGGCGTTTTCAATTGCCTTGCCTTGCGGGTCGAGCACGCCGTTTTTGAGGGTAATGTGAATGGTCGCTTTCATCTGATTTCCTAATTATCGTTAATGTCGCTTGTGAGGCCGAGGCGTTCTGCCACTTGCTGATAAGCATCTACCATGCCGCCCAAATTTTGGCGGAATCGGTCTTTATCCATCTTCTCATTTGAGTCCATATCCCATAGCCGACAGCTATCGGGGCTAATTTCATCAGCGAGAACGATTTTTTGGCCGTCGCCATCGGGCACGCGGCCAAATTCCAATTTGAAATCGACCAGCCTGATGCCGACGCCTTCAAATATCTCGACCATGCAATCATTGATTTTTCGCGCCAGCGCAACAATTTCGGCCAGCTCATCGGCGCTGCACCAGCCGAATACGGCAATATGGTCTTCTGAAATGAGCGGGTCACCCAGCGCATCGTCTTTATAATAAAACTCAACCAGCGGGCGGGGCAGCGCCTCACCCTCTGGCAGGCCGAGGCGTTTGACCAAAGACCCGGCGGCGACATTACGCATCACCACTTCGAGCGGAATAATCTCAGCTTGGCGCACAAGCTGCGCGCGCGGGCTCAGCGTCTCAATAAAATGTGTCGGCACGCCCGATTGCTCTAACCGACTGAAAATATATTCTGAGATGCGCAAGTTCAATATACCCTTGCCGTTCATAATTTCATGCTTTTCGGCATTAAAGGCGGTGGTGTCATCTTTGAAATATTGAATCAGCGTGCCGGGTTCAGGCCCTTCGAACAGGACTTTGGCCTTCCCCTCGTAAATTTGACGACTCTTCGGCATTTCATGCGACATAATTTGTCTCCGTCAGATGACCGCTAAATTAATCAATGCGACTGATTCGAGCAATTATTCAGGCCCGAAAACGCGGGCAAAAATCGTATCGACATGTTTGAAGTGGTAGCCCAAATCAAACAGGGCCTCCAATGCATCATCGCTCAAAATCACGTCTTCATCGGCCTTCAGCAAATCGAGAAATTGACCTTCGCCGCGCCATACCGGCATGGCATTGCGCTGCACCAGACGATAAGCGTCTTCGCGGCTGACCCCCGCTTGGGTGAGCGCCAGCAGCACACGTTGCGAATGCACCAGACCGCCCAGCTTGTCGAGATTGGCCTGCATGCGTTCAGGATAAACCAGCAGGTTTTCGACCACATTGGTCAGGCGCACCAGCGCAAAATCCAGTGTGATGGTCGCATCAGGGCCAATCATGCGCTCGACAGATGAGTGCGAAATATCGCGCTCATGCCATAGCGCGACATTTTCCATTGCCGGCACGGACATGCCGCGCACCAAACGCGCCAGACCGGTCAGGTTCTCGGTCAAAATCGGATTGCGCTTATGCGGCATGGCGGAAGAGCCTTTCTGGCCTTCCGAGAAATATTCTTCAGCTTCCAAAACCTCGGTGCGCTGCAAATGGCGCACCTCAACAGCCAAGCGTTCCATGCTGGAGGCAATCACGCCCAAAGTGGAGAAGAACATGGCATGGCGGTCGCGCGGAATGACTTGTGTTGACACCGGCTCGACTTCCAATCCCATCGCCTCGGCGACATGTTCCTCGACTGATGGGTCGATATTGGCAAATGTGCCGACCGCGCCGGAAATGGCGCAAGTGGCGATTTCTTTGCGCGCCGCGACAAGGCGATCGCGGCAGCGGTCAAACTCGGCATAGGCTTGCGCCAGTTTGAGGCCAAAAGTTGTCGGCTCGGCGTGAATACCGTGGCTGCGGCCAATTGTGGCCGTCATTTTATGTTCCATTGCGCGCTTCTTAAGGGCGGCGAGCAGCGCGTCCATATCCTTCAGCAAAATATCACTGGCGCGGACAAGCTGCACATTAAAGCAAGTATCCAACACATCAGATGAGGTCATGCCCTGATGCACAAAGCGCGCTTCCGGCCCGACATGCTCCGACAGGCTGGTCAGAAAAGCGATGACGTCATGTTTGACTTCGCGCTCAATCTCATCAATCCGGTCGACATCAAAGCCGCCTTTTTCGCGCACGGCTTTCGCCGCGTCCTCCGGCACAATGCCCAATTTCACCATCGCATCGAGGGCGTGGGTTTCAATTTCCAACCAAATGGAAAATCGGCTTTCGGCCTCCCAAAGGGCGGTCATATCGGGGCGGGCATAACGTGGAATCATGAGTACTCTCCTTATGGTCTCGACTTACCAGAGTCGGGCAAGGCAATAAAGGCGAGCGGGTCATTTAAGTGTGTGTAGCCTTATAAAAATCCGTCACACCGCCAATTCACAGCAAGCCTTGCGATTTGAAGCTCAATACTTCGCCGCGGGCAATGATGAGATGGTCATGCAGCGCAATGTTGAAGCTCTTGGCGAGGTCGCGCAGCTTATAGGTCATTTCAATATCGGCCTTAAAGGGCGACGGGTCGCCGCTTGGGTGATTATGGGCAATAATCAGCGCGGTGGCGTTTAAGGCCAAAGCGCGCTTCAAGACCTCGCGCGAATAAACCGGCGTATGGTCAACCGTGCCGCGCCCCATCACCTCATCGGCAATCACGCGGTTTTGCTTGTCGAGAAACAGCACATGAAATTCCTCAACTTTGTTTTCAGCCATTTTGGTGCGGCAATAAATAACCAAATCGTCCCAACTGGCCAGCAAGTCGCCTTTCAAGATTTTCGATTGGCCGAGACGCAAAGCGGCGGCCTGAATGGTCACAAATTCATACAC
>FZLQ01000123.1 GCA_900197605.1 Phyllobacteriaceae bacterium Water-Bin73 | reverse complement strand
ATGGAGCCGTTTTTGCTGCCGCATGAGCGCGCCCCAAAACCTAACAAAAATTTTAATTTTAATTCGCGGTGAAACTGCGCATGGTGGTGTCACCAATTAGGGAGGTTCTTATGAAAAAAACTGTTTCTGCTCTGGCCGTGGCCGCAATGTTCGCTCTGCCGAATGCCGCTATTGCTCTGAACTCAAGCTTTGACGCAATGTCACAATCCGGTAGCCACAAATTCTATGTGTGGTGCACAGGTAAAGACGATTACACAGCCACGCAGTCCGGCGATAATGCAAAAGCCGCGCAAGCTGCTGTTGCCGCCAAAGCCGGCAGCAAATGCTGGCCTGTATGGCAAGGCCTGGATAACTAGGCTGGACATTTAGGTTTTCAAACCTAGGTCTTTTAACGGCGGTCCTTTGGGCCGCCGTTTTTTATGCTGCTATCGGCGGCGCAACCAATGAGGCGGAAATGAAAATGACGGCACTGACAGGACTTGGCGTGGTTTTGGGATTGGGCATTTTGTTGTCGGCATGCAGCAGCAATGTCGGCAAGCCCTTAGGCGGCGATGCGCCATATCATCACCTTGAAAACGGCTTTCGCAATCCGCCAAACAGCCCGAAGCGCACCATTCCATTTACTCGCCGCATGAAGTTTTTCAGCCAAGCCATATGGCGCAATGCCGTCAGCGAAACACCGACTATTCCGACTGACCACGCGATTAAGCGCGATGCGGCAAAAGCCCAATTGGCCGCGATGGGCGACCAAGATTTTGTGAGCTGGATTGGCCATGCCACATTTTTGGTGCGCCTTGATGGTGTCAATGTGCTGACGGATCCGGTGTTTTCGCGCCGCGCCAGTCCGATTTCCTTTACCGGTCCGGCGCGCCTTTTGCCGCCCGGTCTGTTCATCGAAGATTTGCCACCGATTGATGTGGTTGTCATCAGCCACGCCCATTACGACCATCTCGACACGGCGACGCTTGATAAGCTGCCCAATAAGGAGCGCATCACCGCGATTGTGCCGCTCGGCTTGGGCAAATATTTCAAGGGCTATGGCGATGTGCGCGAGGTCGATTGGTATGATGAAGTCACGCTGCCCTCAGCCAATGGCGGTTTCAAGCTGACGGCCTATCCTGCTGTGCATTGGTCAAACCGCTCGCTTTTCGACATTAACCGCACATTGTGGATGTCTTACGGTTTTTCTGCCAATGGTCGCTCGGTTTATCATACCGGCGACACTGAAACCCATCCCAGCCTGTTTGCCGATATAGGCAAGCACATGGCGGCTCATCATGGTGGCTGCGATTTGGGGCTGATGAGTGTCGGGGCTTATGCGCCGCGAGACTTTATGCGCGGCGCGCATATGGACCCGGAAGGCGGCGTTGATATGGGGCGTGAAGTCGGCTGCAAGCGCATGGTGCCGATGCATTGGGGCACATTTATTTTGTCATTTGAGCCGTTTGACGAACCGCGCCAACGCTTTGTCGAAGCAGCAGGCAATCAAGCACTGGTGATGAAAATCGGTGAAAGCCTAACCATGCAGGATATTTCCCGCTGACGCGGCAAAAAATCATGTTATAGAAGCGCTTTCCGGCGCGGCCTCGTGGTGGAATTGGTAGACACAGCAGACTTAAAATCTGCGGCTCGATTAGAGCGTGACGGTTCGAGTCCGTCCGAGGCCACCATATCTCCAATGACCATTGAGATAGAGGCGCGCTTGTTGCGCGGGGTTTCGCGCCGCTGGTGCAAGGCGGGCTAGGCCACCACGGTATAAGCACCAGTTCGCCAAAAGCGAAGCCTTGCGCCAGCGAGGCCGATAATAGCTAGGCTATTGCGTGTAAAGCGCGCGGGTAAGGAATTGGCGGATATCTATGGCGGCTCTTTCGGGCATTTCTTCATGCGCCAAATGACCGGCTTGCGGATAGAGTTTCAGCAAGCTGCCGATAATTTGCGTATTCATCTCAATGCCGTATTTCGGGTCAATCACCGTATCTTGCGATCCCCAAAGCAGCAAAGTGGTCGGGTTTACGGCGCGCAAAATCGGCTCTAATGGCGGCTCGAGATGGCGCTCTGAATAACGTTTAATGGCGGCATCACGCGAGCCGGCCATGCGGAGCAATTTCCAATATCGCGTCACCATTTCATCAGTGACAAAATTATCAGGGTCGCCCACTTGCCATTTTAAGGTGCTGGCGAGCATGAATTTGGGCGTGAAATATCGCAGCAGGCTGAGGCCGATGCTGGAGCGGGTGAGCGCATAGGCGCCGCCCGGACTGTCGCCTTCATCGCGCTGCATGCCGCTCGATGACACCAGAACCATCGCATCAACCTCGCGCGGATACATGAGTGCATAGCGCAAGGCCACGCCGCCACCGGCGGAATGGCCGACCAAAGTCACCGCGTCGAAATCATAAAGCCCGATAACCTCACGGGTGAAATTCGCCATTGCGATATTGCTGTAATCCTCTTGCGGGGTCGCGCCGGTCAGCCCGTGGCCGGGCAGGTCGAAGCTAATCAGCCGATAGTCGTTTTCCAGCTCACTGACCAGCTTTTCCCAATTATGCAAAGAGCCATTGGCCCCATGCAGCAAAATGAGCGGCGGCTTGTCTTTATTGCCTTCGTCGCGAATATGCACCTCCGCGCCCGAGGGCAGGAAGTAGAAGAATGATTTCTCATTCGCATATTCATCAATAAGTTCTTGCTTGGTGAGGTCGGTCGCAATCATCAGGCTGGAAAACAATAGCAGCACGACAATCAGGCCAATCGTGACCAACACCGCGTAACCAAAACTTTGCAGCAACTTCCTCATAGGCTCTAAAATGCGTGTGTTCGAAGCACACGGCAAGAAATTTCGGCTCTATCAGCGGGTGTTTGGAAAGGGCTTAGGCCGGTTTTTTATAGCGAAACCGGGTCGAGCAATAGGGGCAGATAATCTCGTCTTCGCTGCCCATATCGAGATAAACATGCGGATGGTCATAAGGCGGTTCAGCGCCAATGCACTCAAACTC
>FZLQ01000060.1 GCA_900197605.1 Phyllobacteriaceae bacterium Water-Bin73 | reverse complement strand
CTGCTGATTGAAACGATTTTCTCACTCGATGGCTTGGGGCTATTGGCCTATGAAAGCATCATTAATCGCGATTATCCGGTGGTGTTTGGGTCGCTTTATATTTTCGGGCTTATCGGCCTTGTCGTCACGCTGGTATCTGACCTGACTTATATGTGGGTTGACCCGCGCATAGATTTTGAAGCGCGGGGTCAGGGCTGATGCGCGCTTGGCTTAAAACCTTGTCGCCGCTCAGCCAGCGGCGGTGGCGCAATTTCAAAGCCAATCGGCGCGGGCTGGTATCGCTCTGGCTGTTTGCCATTTTATTTTTTGTTACCCTTTTTGCCGAGTTTCTGGCCAATGATAAACCGCTGCTCATTCGCCATGAGGGGGCATTTTATATGCCGGTCTTCGCGACTTATGCGGAAACCGAATTTGGCGGCGATTTCGCCACGGAAGCCGATTATCGCGACCCGTTTGTGGTTGCCTTAATCGAGGGCGAAAAAAACGACAAGGACGGTTTTATCATCTGGCCGCCATTGCGCTACAGCTATGACACCATCAATCTAAATCTCGACCGGCCTGCCCCCGCCCCGCCCAGTGCCGAAAACTGGCTCGGCACAGACGATCAGGGGCGCGATGTGCTGGCGCGATTGATTTATGGCTTTCGCATTTCGGTCTTATTCGGTCTCGCCCTCACCATCGCCTCGTCAATTATCGGCATTGCGGCGGGGGCTGTGCAGGGCTATTTCGGCGGCTGGACCGATTTGGCGATGCAGCGTTTCATCGAAATATGGACTTCCGTGCCGTCGCTTTATCTGCTGATTATCATTGCCGCGGTCATTGAGCCGGGCTTTTGGATATTGCTCGGCATTTTGCTTTTATTCTCATGGGTCGCGCTGGTCGGCGTGGTGCGCGCCGAATTTTTACGCGCGCGTAATTTTGAATATGTCGAAGCGGCGCGCGCTTTGGGTGTCGCCAACACCACCATTATGCGCCGCCATTTATTGCCCAATGCCATGGTCGCGACGCTGACCTTCATGCCATTTATCCTGAACGCATCCATCACCACCCTCACCTCGCTCGACTTTTTGGGCTTCGGCCTGCCGCCCGGTTCGCCCTCATTGGGCGAATTACTGGCGCAAGGCAAAGCCAATTTGCAAGCGCCCTGGCTCGGCTTATCGGGCTTTTTCACCATTGCCATTATGCTGTCGCTGCTGATTTTTATCGGCGAGGCCGTGCGCGACGCCTTTGACCCGCGCAAGACGATGATGTGAGGCCGGCCATGACAGCGCTTTTGAACATAGAAAATCTCTCAGTCGGTTTTATCAGTGACGGCCAAAAATCCACCGCCGTCAATAATATCTCCTTTCGCATCGGTCATGGCGAGACCGTCGGCTTGGTCGGCGAAAGCGGCTCGGGAAAATCCGTCAGCGCGCTTTCGATTTTGCGCCTGCTGCCCTATCCGACCGCTTTTCACGATAGCGGCGCGGTTTTTTTCGACGATGTTGACCTGATGGCGCAACCCGAGCGCGTCATGCGCTCAGTGCGCGGCAATCGCATATCAATGATTTTTCAAGAGCCGATGTCGTCGCTCAATCCGCTTCATTCCATTGAGAAACAAATCTCGGAAATTATCGAAACCCATCAGGGCTTGCGCCGCGCCGAGGCGCGCGAAGAAACCCTGCGCCTGCTGGCGCGTGTCGGTATTCCCAATGCTGAAAAACGCATGAGCGCCCTGCCGCATGAATTATCGGGCGGGCAAAGACAGCGTGTGATGATTGCCATGGCGCTGGCCAATCAGCCCGATTTATTGATTGCCGATGAGCCGACCACGGCGCTTGATGTCACCATTCAAAAACAAATTCTCGACCTACTGAAAGAATTGCAGGACGAATATGGCATGTCGGTCTTGCTGATTACTCACGACCTTTCTGTTGTCAAAAAAATGGCCGACCGGATTTATGTCATGCAAGATGGCGATATTGTCGAAGACGGGCCAGTGGCGCAAATTTTTGACGCGCCGCAGCATGATTATACCAAACAGCTTATCAATGCCAAGCCAAGCGGCACGCCGCCCAAACTGGGCAAAGCCGAGCCGCTGATTGAAGCCGATGATTTACGCATTTGGTTTCCGATAAAATCCGGCCTATTGCGGCGCACAAACGCGCATGTGAAAGCGGTCACCGATATCAGCTTCACCGTAAATCGCGGCGAAACGCTCGGCATTGTCGGGGAAAGCGGCTCGGGTAAAACCACATTGGGGCGCGCGCTTTTGGGTCTGCAACGCGCTGAAGGCCAAGCCCGCCTCGAGGGCAAGGATATTATCGGTGTCTCGCGCAAAGCGCGCCGCGCCTTGCGGCGGCATATGCAAATTGTTTTCCAAGACCCGTTTGGTGCGCTCAGTCCACGCATGAGTGTCGGGGATATTATCACTGAGGGGCTGCGGCTGCATGAGCCGCAATTAAGCGCGGCAGAGATTGAGACGCGGCTGCACGATATTATGCGCGAGGTCGAGCTTGAGCCGGCCATGGCGGCGCGTTATCCGCATGAATTTTCGGGCGGCCAAAGACAGCGTATCGCGATTGCTCGGGCGCTTATTTTGTCACCGCAATTTATCGTTTTGGACGAGCCGACCAGCGCGCTTGACCGCTCGGTGCAGGCGCAAATTATCGCGCTCTTGCGCCGCTTGCAGGCCGAGAAAGGGCTGACCTATTTGTTCATCAGCCATGACCTGAAAGTGGTGCGCGCGCTGTCGCATCGCGTCATGGTGATGCAAGACGGGGTGTGCGTCGAAGAAGGCGCGGCCGAGCAAATCTTCACCAAACCGCGCGAAGCCTATACGCAAGAGCTGCTCGCCGCCGCGCTTGATGGCTAATCCTTAAAGCTGAATTTCAAAGCCGCTTTATCGCCGTCACCGCGCCGCCACCGGCAGCTTGAATACGCGCACAAGCTTCATCAAACGGCTCTTCGGCCACCGCCATATGATGGGCATTGGCGTGCAGCAGCACATTATCTCCCGCGATAAAGCCGACATGGCCCTTCCAGAAAACCAGATCGCCATATGCCGGTTTATCGGTTATCTGCCCCAAAGCCGCTTGCTGCATATCGCTATCGCGCGGGCACGCAAAACCACAAGCCACCAAAGCGGCCTGCACCAATGCCGAGCAATCAAGACCGGTCGCCTCGCGCCCGCCCCAAAAATAAGGCGCACCGATAAAGCGGCGCGCCACCGCAATCGGGTCCGGCTCATAATCATCAAGCGCCGCCATATGCGGGGCATAGAGAAAACCGCCATGCGCCAACTCCGCGAAGCCGTCTTCTTGCCCGACCACGCTCAGCCGCGCACCAAATGAAATGGCCATTAAAGGACGGCTTTTAATATCGCGGTCGCGATATATGAAACTGCGCTGGGCGGCCAGCCTATGGGTCACGTCTTGCGGCGCGGCAAACGCATTTTCCGGCACATAGCCGACATAATCATCGGCCTCGGCCTGCCCCCAAGCCCAGCCGTTTTTTGTCTCAAAAATCCGAATTGTCTCGCCATAAAGCAATTGGCTGTCTTGCATGGCCCCATCTGCCGGACTGCGCCGCAGCGTCGCGACCGGCGAGCTGACTTGCTTCACCACCCCATCGACAAATTTTGGCGCGTCCACTTCGCCGCGCAAATGAGCGGCGGCCAAATCATCACGCCACGGATTAAGGCGCGGGTCTGGTTTTTGCGATGGCATGTCAGCGCCCGCCGAAACGGTCTTCCAAATAATCATAGACCGCGCGAATGGCTTGCGCCTCGCCGCCGACCGGACGACCAATGCGGGATTTCGCGTTCCACGCATAAGTGTCGAAATGCACCCAATCGGGGCAGGCCTCAACAAAGCGAGCGAGAAATAAGGCTGCCGTGATGGAGCCGCCCATTGGCGATGAAGATATATGGCTGACATCGGCAATCGAACTGTCGAGCCAGCCATCATAACCGGCCCAAAGCGGCATGCGCCAAAGCGGGTCATGGGCTTGCGCCGCGGCGGCGCTCAGCCCTGCGGCAAGGGTGTCACTATGGGTATAAAACGGCGTGACTTCAGGCCCCATGGCGACGCGGGCGGCGCCGGTCAACGTGGCGAAATCGACCATCATATCAGGGCTTTCGCTATCACCCTCAGCCAGCATATCGGCCAGCACCAAACGGCCTTCGGCATCGGTATTGCCAATTTCAACACTCAGCCCTTTGCGGCTTTCAAGCACATCGCCCGGGCGAAACGCATCGGGGCCAATGGCGTTTTCAACCGCGCCAATCATCAGGCGCAAGCGCACCGGCAATTGCCCTTCCATCACCGCATCGGCCAGCGCAATCGCCAATGCCGCGCCGCCCATATCCTTCTTCATCAAATCCATATAATTGCCGGGCTTCAAATTAAGACCGCCCGTATCAAAGCAAACGCCCTTGCCGATAAGCGTCAGCTTCGGCGCCGCCTCATCGCCCCAAACCAAATCGAGAAAACGCGGGGCTTCTTGCGCGGCGCGCCCAACTGCGTGAATCATCGGATAATTTTGCGCCAGCAAATCATCGCCGCTAATGACACTGAGCTTAGCTTTATGGGCCTTTGCAAGACGCTGCACCACGGCTTCCAAGGCGGCAGGCCCCATGTCGGCGGCCGGTGTATTAATGAGATGACGCGCCGAATAAACCGCCCGATTGAGCCGGTCAATGCGCCCACGATCTTGGCCTTTATCAAGCACGAGGAGCGGCCAATCGCCCTCATGTTTAGTTTTCTTATAAAGGTCGAAACGATAACAGCCCAACGCCCAAGCCAAAGCCGCCATATCGGCCACGGCTAGCGGCGCGGCTTTATCGAGGCGATAAGCCCCGGCCGGTAATTTTTTGGGCAGCGCGGCCAGCGCCATCGGGTCGGGGTTTTTGCCCAGCCCCAGCAGGACGCCCTCCAAGCCACCGGCGCTATCGGGCAGCAATAAAACCTCACCGGCAGCGGCGGTGAAATGCGCGGTTTCCATCCACGCCAAATGCGGGCCCGCCAAGCCGTGTTTCCAATCGGCCAGCATGGCAGGCGTTAAAGCGCGAATGAGACAGGCCGGTTTGCCCTTATCAATCAGGTAAATATTATCCGGCATGGCCGGAAAAATGCCGTCAACAGACATCACAAAATCCATCACAGTGAAAAACTGTCGTCAGACTATCGCGCCGTTAAAGCGTAATCAATGACCAGCTCAGAGCCGTTAACATAAGATGACGCATCGGAGGCCAGATAGACGACGCCATTGGCAATATCATCAGGGTGACCGGGCTTGCCGCCGGGCACGCCTGCGGCGACCAAATTAATATCAATGCGATTGCCGCCCGGTGCCATCATCTCAGGATTATTGGCAGCAATACCGGCGATTTCGCGCCCCCAAATATCCGTATCAATAATGCCCGGATGCACGCTATTGCAGCGTATCGGCATATCAGCCGCCGCACATTCGGCAGCCACGGATTTTGAGAATAACCGCACCCCGCCCTTGGTGGCACAATAGCCCGCAAGCCCCGCCGCGCCGCGCAAGCCCGCAATTGATGAAATATTGATGATCGAGCCCGACCCGCTTTCCGCCATCAGCGGAATGGCGTGTTTACAGCCGAGAAAAACGCCATCGAGATTAATCGCGGTTTGGCGATGCCAATCTTCTAATGACATATCGATAATCGACGCACCAATGGCGATGCCGGCATTATTCACCAGCACATTCAGCGCACCCTCATGGGCTTTAATATCGCCAATAATATCCGCCCACACATCTTCTTGGGTGACATCTTGCGCCAAAGCCCGCGCAGTGCCGCCGGCCTCGGTGATGAGCGAGACGGTTTTTTCAATCCCCGCCTCATCAATATCAGTGACAATCAGGCTGGCGCCCGCTTCAGCCAGTTTTTGCGCGCAAGAGCGCCCAATTCCGCCTGCCGCACCGGTAACCAGTGCGGTTTTTCCGTTACAATCATTCAACATAAACGCGCCCGCCTAATCGCGGCAGATGACGTTCATTTTGGTGTAGCCTTTGACGAAACTCGAAATATTCCGGCTCGGCTCGCCAACCACTTCCACTTTCGAGAAGCGCTTGAGCATTTCGTCCCACAGAATTTGCAATTGCAATTCGGCCAGACGGTTGCCGAAGCAACGGTGAATACCAAAGCCGAATGAAATATGATTGCGCGCATTCGGGCGATCAAAAATCAGGGCATTGGGATTTTCAAATTTACGCTCATCCCGATTGCCCGACACATACCACATGGCAACTTTGTCGCCTTTCTTGATGGTCTTGCCGTGCATCTCGACATCTTCAAGCGCCGTGCGACGCATATAGGCCAAGGGTGTCTGCCAGCGAATAATTTCCGCCACGGCATTTGGAATAAGCTCGCGATTGGCACGCACTTTTTCCCATTCAGCGGGGAACAGATTGGAACCGTAAATCGACGCCGACATGGAATTCCGCGTCGTGTCATTTCCGCCGACAATCAACAAAATCAGATTGCCGAGATATTCCATCGTATCCATATCTTTGGTTTCTTCGCCATTGGCCAGCATGGTGATGAGGTCGTGGCCATCTTTACCAACGCGCTGCTGCCAAAGCCCCATGAAATATTCAACACATTCCATCAATTCGGCACGGCGTTGGTCTTCGCTTTCAACAAGGCCCGTTTCCGGACCGGCTGTCGCGACGTCAGACCAACGGGTCAGCTTGCGGCGGTCTTCAAACGGGAAGTCGAATAATGTGGCGAGCATCATGGTGGTCAGCTCAATCGACACTGTATCGACCCAATCAAATTCCTCATTAATGGGCAGCGTGTCCAGCAGATTTGAGGTGCGCTCGCGAATTAGCGTTGACATTTCAGCCAAGCTCATGGGCGAAACAATCGGGGCAACGGTTTTGCGCTGCACGTCATGTTTAGGCTGGTCCATAGCGATGAACATGGGCAGTACAAAATCTTCTGCCGGATTAGGCAGCACAATAGCCGGCTCTGATGAGAAACGCTTATGATCAGTATCAATCGCCATAATATCGTCATAGCGGGTGACCGACCAATAAGGACCGATTGGCTCATCTTTTTCCGAACGTCCCTCTGAGGTCCAGCCATCTGCGCAATAATGCAACGGATCTTCATCGCGCATACGCTCAAAGACAGGCCACATTTCTTGCGACGGCCAGAGATGCGGATTGGAGACATCTAAATCCTCTAGCGGCGTGTTATAGGCATAATTATGCCCGGGCACGGTTTCTTCTTTAATCGCTTCGCTCATCTCGTTCTCCCACGTATAAATCGGCGCCATCCTTGGCTCAATATCGGGCATGGCCTAAAAATGACGCATGCGTCACGAATTGTAACCATTAAAAATTCCGCGTTTCAAGCCTTTTTGCATAAAACACACGGGTTTTTTACGCGCTTTGGTCCATTGCGCTTGCGCCGGCGCAGCGTCAAATCTAAGGTTACGACTGCACAGGGGTCCGGCGTTTGAAAATTCAACCGGTGAGAGCATACCCTTTGAACCTGTTTACGGATAATGCCGCCGCAGGGAGTGTCGGCATAATGCCTGTTCTCCTGCGTTTTTAGAGAAAGAGGCACTTATGTCATCATCTGAGTCATCACCAGAGACGTCACCCGAGTCACAGATCGAATCACAGGCCGCAAAAGCCGATAAAAAAACCGGTTTTTCCCGCGCCGATGCCAAGCTTGATGATGCCTCCATCGCGCCGCTGCCGATGAGCGAAAAGGTTTATGTCACCGGCTCACGGCCTGATATACGCGTGCCGATGCGCAAAATCACACAAAGCCCGACGCCGACCGATATGGCGCAATCGGGGCAGATTGAAGAAGAAAACCCACCGGTTTACGTCTATGACACATCCGGCCCCTATACCGACAAGCAGGTGAAGATTGATATTCGAGACGGCCTGCCCGCTTTGCGCCAATCTTGGATTGAAGAGCGCGCCGACACTGAATTATTGGACGGGCCAAGCTCGGCCTATGGGCAAGCGCGGCTCGATGATGCCAAGCTCGCTGCCTTGCGCTTTAACCTGACGCGCCAACCGCGCCGCGCCAAGCCGGGCAAAAATGTCAGCCAAATGCATTATGCGCGGCAAGGCATTGTGACGCCGGAAATGGAATATATCGCCATTCGCGAAAACCAAAACCGCCATGCCTATATGGAAAGCCTGGCGACGAGCGGCGATAAAGGCAAGCGCATGGCCGATATGTTGACGCGCCAACATGGCGGCGAAGCCTTTGGCGCAAAATTGGTCAGCGAGATAACGCCGGAATTTGTGCGCGATGAAATCGCCTGCGGGCGCGCCATTATTCCGGCCAATATCAATCACCCCGAAACCGAGCCGATGATTATCGGCCGCAATTTTCTGGTCAAAGTAAACGGCAATATCGGCAATAGCGCGGTCACCTCATCAATTGGTGAAGAGGTTGATAAAATGTCATGGGGTATTCGCTGGGGCGCCGATACGATTATGGATCTTTCCACCGGCAAGCATATTCACGAGACGCGCGAATGGATTTTACGCAATGCGCCGGTGCCCATCGGCACAGTGCCGATTTATCAAGCGTTGGAAAAAGTCGATGGCAAGGCAGAGGAACTGACTTGGGAAATGTTTCGCGACACGCTGATTGAACAGGCCGAACAAGGCGTTGATTATTTCACCATTCACGCCGGTGTGCTGTTGGAATATGTGCCGCTAACGGCGGAGCGCATGACCGGCATTGTCTCGCGCGGCGGTTCGATTATGGCGAAATGGTGCTTGGCGCATCACCAAGAGAGCTTTCTCTATACCAATTTCGAAGAGATTTGCGAGATTATGAAAGCCTATGATGTCTCGTTTTCTTTGGGCGATGGCCTGCGCCCCGGCTCGATTTATGATGCCAATGATGCGGCGCAATTGGGCGAGTTGAAAACGCTTGGGGAACTCACGCAAATCGCTTGGCAACATGATGTGCAGGTAATGATTGAAGGGCCCGGCCATGTGCCGATGCAGCTCATTAAAGAGAATATGGACAAGCAGCTAGACTGGTGCGACGAAGCGCCGTTTTACACTTTGGGGCCGCTGACCACCGATATTGCGCCCGGCTATGACCATATCACCTCGGCCATTGGCGCGGCGCAAATCGGTTGGTATGGCACCGCCATGCTGTGTTATGTGACGCCGAAAGAGCATCTGGGCCTGCCCAATAAGGACGATGTGAAAACCGGCATCATCACTTATAAGCTGGCGGCCCATGCCGCCGACCTCGCCAAAGGCCATCCGGGCGCACAAATTCGTGACAATGCTCTGTCTAAAGCGCGCTTTGAGTTTCGTTGGGACGACCAGTTCAACCTGTCGCTCGACCCCGATACGGCACGCATGTATCACGATGAAACCCTGCCCAAGCAATCAATGAAAGTTGCGCATTTCTGCTCCATGTGCGGGCCGCATTTCTGCTCGATGAAAATCACCCAAGATGTGCGCGACTATGCCGCCAAGCTGAATATGAAACCCGAGGACGCGCTGGCCGATATGAAACAAGCCGGCATGGATAAAAAATCCACCGAGTTTCGGGTCGGCGGCGCAGAGGTTTATAAAAAGGTTTAGCCTATTCGTGCTGGCAGAAATTTGGGCCGGCGCTGCACGCGTAAACCTTAACATAGTCAACGTGCATTTCTTGGCCGCCGGTATAAAGAGCGGGATTGATATTCACGCCCGACCCCAGCGCGTCGTCTTTGAGCGCCAGATTGAGAATCAAATGGAAATCCTGATCGAAAGGCGCATGGTCGGATATCGGGTCAACGGGATAAAGCCCATTATTCCAACTCTGTCGCTGGCGCGAAAAATAGGGCTGTCCATTTAAGAACCACCTTATCTCATCTTGATGCCACTCAACGGCATAAGTGTTCCAATCCGTTGCCGTTACCGATGTATTTGCCCCAAATTGATAAATATGGGTTGTTCGGCCCGCATTTCCGGGGTCTTTATAGTGAATGGCACCGCTTATTTTGGCGTCTCCATTGGCGTTTTCAACAATATCAATTTCACCCGAGCGCGGCCAAAAATCATAAATATTATCGGTCGGCAGCATCCAAAATGCCGGAAAGGCACCATCGGCTTCGGGGAATTGGATACGCGCCTCAAAGCGCCCATATTTGAAATCACCCTTGCCTTTTGATTGCACGCGACCCGATGTAAAGGTGCGGCCTTGTTCTTGCGGGACGTTGGCCGGTAGTGCCGTCAACACCAGATTGCCGCCGTCAACGGCGATATTTTCGGGGTTGCTGGTATAGCACTGCGCCTCATTATTGCCGCCGCCAAAACACTCATTACGGCCATAGCTATCGACCGTATTCCATTTACTGGTGTCCAGATCGGTGCCGGTAAACTCGTCTTGCCAAACCAATTCCCAATCGCCATTTGTGCCGCCGGTGCGGCCACTATCGCGCGAAGATTGAGGCGACGAACCGCCCGAACCACCTGATGAAGCGCTGCTGCCGCCGCCGCCAGCCAGCACCGCGACCAGCGCGACCGAACCGGCAATCTGCCAAAAGTGGGTTCTTTTATTGGCCTCACCCAATGTCCCGTCGGGAGCGCGGTCATCATAAATCGGCCCCGGTTGCGGACTGCCCTTATAG
>FZLQ01000012.1 GCA_900197605.1 Phyllobacteriaceae bacterium Water-Bin73 | reverse complement strand
TATTGTATCGCCGGATTATCGGCGGCCAGACTTTGCATGGTGGCGAGGATTTTTTCCGCCCCGACCAAATCGCCATAAAACATCGGCCCGCCCGTATCGCCCGGCCAGCCATAGCCAAATGACCAAATCACATCGACATCGCTGGGGCGTTGGGCTTTGTTTTCTTCGAGAATAATCAAGGCTTCATTGACCATAGGATGCAGTAGCCGCGCCAGAATTTCCTCTTCCGACAGACCCGAGGCACCGGCGGCGACACCGGTCACATCGGCGATAATCTCTTCGGTAATCGGGCTTGGGCTGCGTTGGCGATTGTCATCATAATCATAATAACCCGCGCCGGTTTTCTGACCGCGCCGGTCCATTTCGCAAAGCCGGTCGCGTATCGGATTGCCCGTCACCGCGCCCTTTTTCCAGCCAATATCAAGCCCGGCCAAATCTGACATTTGAAACGGCCCCATTTTGAACCCGAATTGATTAAACGCATTATCAACGTCCCAGGGCAACACGCCCTGATTGACCAGTGCTTGAGCTTCGCGCTGGCGCGCCGCCAAAATGCGATTGCCGACAAAGCCCGGGCACACACCGACCAAAGTGGCGACTTTGCCAATGGTCAGGGCCAGCGCCATTGAGGTCGCCACCACATCATCGGCGGTCGCATCGGCCCGCACAATTTCCAAAAGCTTCATGACATTGGCGGGCGAAAAGAAATGCAAGCCAATGACATCTTGTGGGCGCGCCGTGACGGCGGCAATGTCATCAATATTGAGCGCTGATGTATTAGTCGCCAAAATGGCGCCGGGCTTACAAATACGGTCGAGATTGGTGAAAATTTCTTTCTTCAATCCCATATCCTCAAACACTGCTTCAATCACCAAATCGCAATCAGCCAGTTTTTCCATTTCCAAAACGCCGGTGATGCGGTCCATGCGCGCATCAACTTCCTCTTGCGGAAAACGCCCGCGATCGGCGGAGCGCTGGTAATTGCCGCGCACCACGCCCAGTCCACGGGTCAATGCTTCTTCTTTGGTCTCGACAATGGTCACGGCAATACCGGCTGTGGCGAAATTCATCGCAATGCCGCCGCCCATTGTGCCGGCACCGATAATGCCGACTTTGTCGATGGTGCGCATCGGCACATTATCGGCCAAGCCGTCAATCACCCGCGCTTTTTGGGTCGCGTCATTCATATAGGCTGCTGCATCACTCATTGTCATCTCCCAAGCCAGTCCTGCTTCAGTTGGTCGGCATTGTGTCGCCTAATGCGCCGCCCTGCAAGGGGCGATGCACTGAATGCGCTGTGGTTTTTCGGATTGCTTGAGTTTGCCTGCCGCACGGTCTAGAAGAAAGGCTGATGATTAACCATATGAAACCAAATGGGGCAAACCGATGACGCAAGACGATACGATTCATCTGCATAAGAATGATTTGCCCGATGGCTTGAGCTTTACCGGCGCGATTGCGGTCGATACCGAAACTTTGGGTCTCAAACCGGCGCGCGACCGGCTGTGCTTGGTGCAGCTTTCAGCCGGTGACGGCTCGGTTCATATTGTGCAATTGGACGGCGAAAATTATGACGCGCCGAATTTGAAAGCGGTTTTGGGCGACCGCTCTTTGGTTAAGATTTTCCACTATGCGCGTTTTGATTTGGCCGTGATTGCACAATATCTGAATGTGCATGCCGCGCCGCTTTGGTGCACCAAAATCGCGTCCAAGCTGACGCGCACCTATACCGACCGGCACGGGCTGAAGGATTTATGCCGCGAATTGCTCGGCGTTGATATGTCCAAAGCGCAGCAAAGCTCCGATTGGGGTGCAGCCGCGTTAACCGATGCCCAGCTTAAATATGCCGCTTCCGATGTGCTTTATCTGCATTTGTTGAAAGAAAAACTCGAAACCATGCTCGACCGCGAAGGGCGTCGCCCGATGGCGGAAGCGTGTTTCGATTTCGTGCTGGTGCGCTCGGCGATGGATTTGGCGGGCTGGGACGATATGGATATTTTCGCCCATTAGGCGGTTATCGCATGGCCGAGCAGCCACAGACCGATAAAAACACCGGCGCTTCTGACGCTTCCCATATTGCTGCTTATTCCAAGCGCATTTTAACCCTGCGTCGCCTCTTGCCCTTGGCGGCTTGTCTGCTTTTGCTTTTATTGGTGCTGGCGGCCAATCCTGATTTTGTGCGCGCGCCGGTTGTCGACGGGCTTTTGACCGGCGATGATAATGACCGCTTGGTGATTGACCGGCCGGTTTTTGAAGGCCGTTTGCCCGATGGGCGACGTTATCAATTGGCGGCGGTGCAAGGCGGGCAAAAAACCAATGGCAATGTCGGCCTGTCGGCGGCGCGCCTGACCGTTGAAGCCGCACCGGGACGACCCGCAATTTTATTCACCGCCGATAAGGGATTTTATCGGGTCACCGAAGATGGCACAGCCGGCCTGTCGGGAAATGTGGTGGTTGAAACCGGTGATGGCCGTTATATCAGCGCCCCGCGCCTCGATATGAATATTGATACGGCAAGCTGGCAAGCGCCCGATGGCGCAACCATGCGCGCACCAAGCGGCGATATGACAACACAACAACTTAGCGTCGATGAGACAAGCGGGCTTTATCGTTTTCGCGATATAAAAATGCGATTGCGTCCGCGCCATAAGTCGGGTCAAGCGGGCCGCTCAGTCAGTGCGCCAACTCAAACCGTGCCATCTGAAACGGGTTCGGGATTGCGGTTTGCAACTGATGCGGCGGCACCGATTGATATTGAAGCGGGGCTGATGGCTTGGCAGCGCGGCGCTGACAAAAACCGGCTCAGTGATGGCGCGCGTATTCAACAAGGGCCGCTGACCCTGTCGGCGGCGCGCATTGATATTGTGTTGGCCGATGATGGCACGGCGCAAAGCCTCGTCGCTGAAGGTGAGGTTGTCTTAATCTCTGAAGAAGAAGCCGGGCAAGCGCCCCGCCGCGCGCAAGCAGAGCAGGCCGTAATGGATTTATCTGCCGAGACTTTAGTGATGCGCGGCAATGTGGCGGTTGTGCAAATGGCGGCCAAAGCGGGTGCGCAAGAGAGCCGATTGAGCGGCGGCCAATTGGCGCTTGATTTGGCCAGCGGCAAAGCGCGTTTGATCGGCGGCGGTGATAAACCGCGGGCGCGTATCGAATTGCGGTGACGCAATCCAAAAACAGTGCATTGCGGTAACGCAATCAACAAGCATTGAGAATTGCGGTAATCGTCTCGCGGCCATATAGTGTCGCCATGAACAGCCAAGCCGACCCATCTGACATGCCGCCCCCCACGCAAGGTGGCCTGCAAGCCATTGACCTTTGTAAATCCTATAAAGGACGCCAAGTGGTGAAAAATATGGCGTTGCAATTTGACCGCCGCCAATCCATCGGCCTGTTGGGGCCAAACGGTGCGGGTAAAACCACCAGCTTTTATATGATTACCGGATTGGTGCGCCCCGATAGCGGTCGTATTTTATTGGACGGACAAGATGTCTCGCATCTGCCCATGTATCGCCGCGCGCGTTTGGGCATTGGCTATCTCCCGCAAGAGGCGTCCATTTTCAGAAGCTTGTCAGTGGAAGCCAATATCATGTCGATTTTACAGATTGTCGAACCCGATGCGGAGGCGCAGCGCGACAAGCTGGAAAATCTTTTGCAAGAATTTTCAGTCACCCATGTACGCCAATCTGCCGGTGGGGCTTTGTCGGGCGGTGAACGTCGCCGTGTCGAAATTGCCCGCGCGCTGGCCAGCGACCCCAGTTTTATTCTGCTCGATGAGCCATTTGCCGGTATTGACCCGATTGCCATTAGCGATATTCGCGAATTGGTGGCGCAGTTGAAAGATCGCGGTCTCGGCGTGCTGATTACCGACCATAATGTGCGCGAGACGCTGAGTATTATTGACCGCGCCGTCATCATGCATGACGGCCATGTGCTGACTGAGGGCACGGCAGAAGAGATTGTCGATAATGAAGCCGTGCGGACGCATTATTTGGGCGATGATTTCACCCTTTAGCGGCGCTCCTTTCTTTTCACTCCAATTTACACGACTCGACTCTGTTGGCCGCATCGGGCAGACTAAATCTTAGGCACAGCCTTTTTGCAGGCATGTGACTGATGATTGTCCCTGCCTGCCGGGGCACATTATGGATTGGCGGTTTCGCTGATGATATGTGCCAAGACGGCTTCTTTTGACCATCGCTCATTACCCAAGAGTCGATAGGTGCCCAAAAAGAAAAGGAGACAAAAATGAACATTAATATCACCGGCCGGCATATGGAAACCGGCGCTGCCCTGCAAGAGCATGTGGAGACCCGCCTCGAAGAAGCGGTGCATAAATATTTTGAACGCTCAGCCGATGTCAGCGTGACCTTTTCCAAACAAGGTCATGAATTTCAGGCGGCGTGCGCCTTGCATCTTGATAGTGGGCTTTATTTGCACGCCTCGGGTTCAGCGCATGATGTTTATGCCTGTTTTGACCAATCCGTGAGCAAAATTGAAAAACAATTAAGGCGCTATAAAAGGCGGCTGAAAAATCATCATGACCAAAAACGCCTATCGGTCGGGGCGACGCCGGAAAAAATTCTGGCTCCCGAACCGGAAGATGATGTGCCGGAGGAATTTGCGCCTGTGGTGATTGCCGAGAGCAAAAAGCAAGTGGCGCAATTAAGCGTCTCCGAAGCGGTGATGCAATTGGAAGTCGGCGCCGAGGATTTTGTGCTGTTCAAAAGCGTTGCCCGCGATGCGCTGAGCATTGTTTATAAGCGCAGCGACGGCAATATTGGCTGGCTGGAGTTAAACGGGGCTTAGCGCCGGCTGTTGCCCCGCTTATTTTTCGCTTATTTTTCGCTGGCCCAAAACCGCGCCATGCGGCGCATGACACCATCGCGCAAGATGAATAAATGCCAAAAGCCGGCCAAAATATGCAAGGCGATAAGCGCCCCAAGCATCAGCGTTGCGGCATGGTGAATTCGTCGGTTCAGGGCGAAAAACCCGTCATTCATGCCATTGCCGAAAGTGAAAACACCAAAGGGGCGAATGGGTGAATCGGCTTCCAGCCCGGTCGCGAGACCCGATAACAGCAATAGGCCGATCAGCAGATAAAACCCGATATGGGTGAGTTTGGCGAGCATCGCTTGCCAGTGTGACATGCCCTCGGGCAAGGCTGGTGCGCCATGCCGCCGCCGCAAATAAAGCCGCAATAAAAACAAGCCGAGCACGACCAGCCCGACAGAGGCGTGGTCGCTGCGCGATTGGGCGCGGTCGGCCAGCTCCATCGCACCGCCGAATTTTTGTGCGACAATCAAATCAACCATAATCAAAAAGGCCATAAGCCAGTGAATGATTTTCTGGCTGACGGCAAAATCCACGGGCGGGGTTTGAGAAGACATGGGCTTAAACATGGGCATAACCTCTTTTTGTTTTTGTTTATGACCGGACACCATAATAGCGTGTCGCATCGCAAAAAGCAAAAAGCGGCAACCGCTCAGCCGATATGGCAGGTGGTTGAAAAACATTATTCACGGTAAGGGGGAATGGTGGAGCCAGGCGGAATCGAACCGCCGACCTCTTGCATGCCATGCAAGCGCTCTCCCAACTGAGCTATGGCCCCTAAGGGTAAATTCTGGCGGAAACTAATCGAAGGTGCCGCGCCAATCAAGCCCTAAAATCAGGCCTCAAACAGAACGGCGTGACGCTCAATTGTCATCCTCATCAGTTTCGAGGAAGCTTTCTTCGTCATCCTCATCATCTTCAAGGAGCGTCTCGTCTTCATCATTATCGTCGAGCAGCGCCTCGTCTTCTTCCGGCAATGTCTCATCTTCATCATCGCTGTCATCAGTTTCTTCATCAACCATGCCTTCAAGGCTGACGGCGTTATCATCTTCGTCCAATTCGCCGTCATCGTCTTTCTTTTCGGCCTCAGCCGTCGGCGCGACAGTGCGCACCGGTGCCGGCGCCGCAGCAATGGCGTCCGGGTCAAAGACATGCCCGCATATGGGACAGGTCGCAGGCGATTTATTTAAATCATAGAATTTAGCTTCACAGGCTTCACAAGAGCGTTTTGTGCCCAGTTTCGGATCAACCATCCGACCCTCCGGTGACAATTAACAGAGCATCGTTCCTGCCATGAAGCGTCCTATCTGTCAAACAATCTGTTCGCCCTCACATCAGCCACCGGAACGACCAAGCTGCGGCTGCTTGACGATAGAGCAGAAAAACGCGACAAAGCGCCATGAGTGCGGTTTCCAATAAACACCCAGCCAGCGCCCGACGCGCCGCCGCTTTGACCGGTCATGGACGCTTGCCGGGCGATAAATCCATTTCGCACCGCGCCCTTATTCTGGCCTCGCTGGCCACCGGCACAAGCCATATTCGCGGCCTTTTGGAAGGCGATGATGTGCTGGCCACGGCACAAGCCATGCGCGCTATGGGCGCCGCTATTGAAAAACATGAAAACGGCATTTGGCGGGTAAACGGGGTCGGCCCAATGGGCTTAAAAAGCCCGACCGCGCCGCTTGATTTCGGCAATGCCGGCACGGGCGTGCGCTTGGTCATGGGGCTGGTCGCCGGCGCCGGCATTGAAGCTGAATTTATCGGCGATGCGTCGCTGTCATCAAGGCCGATGGGGCGGGTGCTGGACCCGCTTCGCCAAATGGGCGCACAAGCCGAAGCGGCTGAAGGTGGACGTTTGCCGGTGCGTATCAAAGCCGCGCCGCTTTTGCCCGCCAGCATCACCCCTGATGTGGCCTCGGCGCAGGTTAAATCGGCCATTTTATTGGCCGGTCTGGGCATTGCAGGCGATATTTCTGTCTGCGAGAAAACCGCGACACGCGGGCATAGCGAGACCATGCTGGCGCTGTTTGGCGCGGATATTAGCGTGACTGATGAGGACGGGTTTCACATTGTGACCTTGCATAATCGGCAGGGGCCGAGCCGTCTGACGGCGCGCGACCTTGATGTGCCGGGCGACCCGTCTTCTGCCGCCTTCCCGATGATTGCCGCGCTCACCGTGCCGGGCTCTGATGTGGTGTTGGAAAATGTAATGCTCAATCGGCAGCGCGATGGGCTTATCCGCGTATTGCGCGAGATGGGCGGCGATATTTCAATGACCCATAAACGCCAATCCAGTGGCGAAACAGTCGCCGATTTACGGGTTCGATATTCGGCTTTGCACGGCCTTGATGTGGCGGCTGACATTGCCCCTGATATGATTGATGAATTCCCCGCTTTGGCGATTGCCGCCGCCAGCGCGCAAGGCACCACCCATATGGCCGGCTTGGCCGAATTACGCGTCAAAGAAAGCGACCGCTTGGCGGCGATGGAAGCCGGGCTGAAAGCCAATGGGGTAACAGTTGAGGCGGGCGAAGACTGGCTTCGCGTGACCGGCAGCGGCCCGAACCCCAGCATTGCCGGTGGCGGTATGGTTGAAACCCATCACGATCATCGCATTGCCATGGCGTTTTTATGTCTGGGTCTGGTGGCCGAGCAGGCGGTAAGCGTTGATGACCGCGCCATGATTGCGACGAGTTTTCCGGAATTTTTCACCCTGATGGCCACATTGGGGGCGCAGATTGACTGATCACCCAATCATTGCTGTTGATGGGCCTGCCGCGTCGGGCAAGGGCACTTTGGCGCGCAAATTGGCGGCGCATTTCGATTTTGCTTATCTCGATACCGGCGCGCTATATCGCGCTGTGGCGGTCAGCGTTATGGCGGCAGGCGGCAAGGTTGATAATGAGGCCGATGCCGTGGCCGCGGCCAAGCGCTTTGATATGGCGCAATTGGCCGATAGCGATTTTGCGGCGCGGTTGCGCACGGCCGAGACGGGTCGCGCCGCCTCGGTGGCGGCGGCCATGCCCGATGTGCGCGCGGCCATTATTTTGGCGCAGCGGCAATTTGCCGACACCCCGCCGGCGGGCAAAAAAGGCGCGGTATTGGACGGACGCGATATCGGCACGAATATATGTCCCGATGCCGTCGCCAAATTATTCATCACCGCGCGCCCTGATATTCGCGCCCAAAGGCGATGGCAGGAATTAAAGGCCGATGATGCCGAGTTGAGCTTGGCGACGGTTTTGAACGATATTGAGCAGCGCGATGCGCGCGATGCCGGTCGCGCCGCCGCGCCGATGCGGCAAGCAGCAGATGCGCACTTGCTAGATACCTCCGATTTGTCTATAGAAGAGGCGTTCGCAGCGGCTCTGGCTCTGGTTGAGGAAAAACTTAATCGCTAGCCCGAAATCCAAAAACCCGCGTCCCATGAAGGGGTGAACATATTTTCAAAACTTTGCCCGAACCGGCAGCGCATTGACGTGCGCCTTCATGCCGTTTGGGACGTCCGGCTTCTAGCCCTTCATATTGGGCTCCCGTGAAATGACGGGGAGTTTGGCATTAACTTAAGGAGACACATAAAGTGTCTGAACAAAATACGGATATGGGTATGAACCCAAGCACTGATGATTTCGCCGCGCTTTTGGAAGAAAGCTTTGCCGCCGATGCCCCGATTGAGGGAACCGTTGTGCGGGGCCGCGTCACCGCCATTGAAAATGATTTGGCGATTGTCGATGTCGGCCTGAAAACCGAAGGCCGCGTGCCTTTGCGTGAATTTTCAATGGCCGGTCAGCCTGCCGCTATCGGCGTTGGCGATGAGGTCGAAGTCTTTGTTGACCGCATTGAAAATGCGATGGGCGAGGCGGTTTTGTCGCGTGACAAAGCCCGCCGCGAAGAAAGCTGGGTCAAGCTGGAGAAAGATTTTGAAGCCGACCAGCGCGTCGAAGGGGTTATCTTCGGGCGTGTGAAGGGTGGCTTTACGGTTGACCTGAACGGCGCCACGGCGTTTTTGCCGGGCAGCCAAGTCGATATTCGTCCGGTGCGTGACATCACACCATTGATGAATACACCGCAGCCTTTCCAAATTCTCAAAATGGACCGCCGTCGGGGCAATATTGTTGTGTCACGCCGCGCCATTATGGAAGAAACCCGCGCCGAAGCGCGTAATGAGATTGTCTCTAATTTGCTGGAAGGTCAGCAAGTTGATGGTGTCGTCAAAAACATCACCGATTATGGTGCATTTGTTGATTTGGGCGGCGTTGACGGTCTGTTGCATGTCACTGATATTGCCTGGCGTCGCGTCAATCACCCATCAGAGGTTTTGACTGTTGGTGAAACCGTGCGTGTGCAAGTGGTTAAAATCAACGCCGAAACCCAGCGCATCAGCTTGGGCATGAAACAGCTTGAGGCCGATCCGTGGGATGAAGCTGCTTCGAAATTTGAGCTGAACAGCAAAGTAACCGGCCGCGTCACCAATATTACCGATTATGGTGCATTTGTTGAGCTGGATAACGGCATTGAAGGCCTTGTCCATGTTTCTGAAATGAGCTGGGTGAAGAAAAATGTTCATCCGGGCAAAATCGTATCGACCAGCCAAGAAGTTGAAGTCATGGTTCTGGAAGTCGATGCCGAGAAACGCCGCATCTCATTGGGTCTGAAACAATGCATGGAAAACCCGTGGGAAGACTTCTCATCGAAATTCCCGGTCGGCACGAAATTGTCAGGCGAGATTAAAAACATTACCGAATTTGGTTTGTTTGTCGGTCTTGATAATGACATTGACGGCATGGTGCATATTTCCGACCTCGATTGGAATGCCTCAGGCGATGAAGCTTTGGCACAATATGATAAGGGACAAACCGTCGAGGCGGTGGTGCTTGATGTTGACCAAGATAAAGAGCGCGTGAGCCTGGGCATTAAACAGCTTGATGGCGACCCGTTTGAAAGCGTCGCTGATTTGCGCCGCGGCGATACAGTGACATGCGAGGTCACAGCCGTGACCGATGGCGGCCTTGAAGTATCGGTTGCCGAAGGCGATGTGACGGCCTTTATCCGGCGCTCTGACCTGTCGCGTGACCGCCAAGACCAACGCCCTGAGCGTTTCCATATTGGCGACAAACTCGACGCCATGGTGACCAATCTCGACAAGCGCGACCGCCGTGTCGGCCTGTCGATTAAAGCACTGGAAATTGCTGAGGAAAAAGAAGCCGTGGCACAATATGGCTCGTCCGATAGCGGCGCGTCATTGGGTGACATTCTGGGCGCTGCCTTGAACCGCGATGAAGCTCCTGCTGAGGAAGCCCCTGCTGAGGAAGCGCCTGCTGAGGAAGCGCCTGCTGAGGAAGCGCCTGCTGAGGAAGCTCCTGCTGAAGAGGTGCCTGTTGAAGAGGAAGCCGCTGCTGAAGAGGAAGATGGCGAGAAGTAAGCCATTTATTTCTTTTGATGGAATATGAAGTCCGGCCTGTTCGCGCAGGCCGGATTTTTTATTTATTCATTTTCTATAAGCCATGCGCTTGACGCGTCGCGGCCTAAATGGCAGCTTATATGAGCATTTTCGGAAGGCGTACCGATGATTAAGTCAGAACTTATTGTCAAAATTGCGGAACTTTATCCGCATCTTTATCAGCGTGATGTTGAAACCATCGTCAATCAATTGCTCGATGAAATCGGCGATGCAATGGGGCGCGGGGACCGCGTTGAATTGCGCGGCTTTGGCACTTTTTCGGTGAAACAGCGCGAGGCGCGCATTGGCCGCAATCCGCGCACCGGTGAATCCGTTGCTGTTGCCAAAAAACACGCGCCCTTTTTCAAAACCGGTAAAGATTTGCGCGACCGTATGAACCGGGACGGCGGCCGCTAAATTTGTTCGGGCGCTGGGTGAAACCGGTTGCGCTTGTGGCCAAGCAGCTTGCTGCCCGTTTGGTCTTTCTCTCGACGCTGATTATTTTATTGCCATTGGCTGTGCTCAATCGGCAGACCGTCAGCATTGCGCTCAATCCGATGGATTTGCTGCGCGATGTGCCGCGTGGGCGACTTGAAATGCCGTTATTTATCGCGCTGTTTGCGCTGTTTATCCTCGGCTTGCTGGCGGGCTGGCTGATGGGACGGCTTGGCCAAAATCGCCGCCGCCGCGCCACCGGTCTGGCGCGCGCTTCCGGCACTTCTGGCTCGCCTGCCGCGCCTCCCACGTCTCCCTCTAGGCGCGCGCCCGCTGTCGTGATAGATAAAGCGCAGATTGACGACGACACGCCATCCATGGCGTCGCCTTTAGAAGAAAGTGATGAAGCCCATGCGCGCTGACGTTTATTGCGCCATTGATACGACGGATATCGCGCGCGCCGAGGCTTTGGCAGCGCAATTATCCGGCCATGTCGGCGGGTTGAAAATCGGCTTTGAGTTTTTCTATGCGCATTATCTGAACGGCTATCGGGCGTTGGCCGATAAGGGCCTGCCGATATTTCTCGACCTGAAATTGCACGATATTCCCAATACGGTGGCGCAAGCCGTGCGGGCATTATTGCCGCTCGAGCCGCGTTTGTTGAATGTCCATGCGGCAGGCGGTGCGGCGATGATGCAAGCCGCCGCCAATGCTGCGGCTGAAGCCGGTGATAAGGGTTTGCGCGCGCCGACCATGTTGGCGGTGACCGTGCTGACCAGCCTGTCAGAGGGTGATTTGCAAGCCATCGGCGTGCAAGGAACGCCGCGCGATCAGGTTTTGCGCTTGGCCGCATTGGCCCGCGATAATGGTATGGATGGCGTTGTGTGTTCGGCTCATGAAATCGACGCGCTGCGCGCTGAGATGGGGCCGGATTTCAAATTAATCGTGCCGGGTATTCGCCCCGCCGGCAGCGCCAGCCATGACCAAAAACGGGTGATGACGCCGGCCGCGGCGCAACAAGCGGGCGCTGATATTTTGGTCATTGGGCGCGCCATTACCGAAGCGACAAATGCCGGTGACGCGGCGCGCGCGATTATGGCGGATTTAAATAACAGTGCCTCATCCAGTCAGAATGGGGACGCGTCATGAGCGTTTTATTATGACGCCGCCCGATAGAAATAAAAAAAGCCCGGCGGTCAAAATTTGCGGCCTCACCCGCGCGCAAGATATTGAACTGATGAACCGCTTGGGCGTTGAGCTGGTCGGCTTTAATTTCATTGAAAAATCGCCGCGCTTTGTGACGCAAGATAAGGGCGCGGGTCTGGCCGCCATGTGCCGTCCGGAAATGGAGCGCGTCGCGCTTTTGGTCAATCCTGATGATGATGCGGTTGAGCGCGCCATTGCGGCCGTCAGCCCGCATCGTTTGCAGCTTCATGGCGATGAAACCCCGGAGCGGGTGCGCGAGATTAAGCGCCGCTCGCATTGCGCCATCATCAAAGCCCTGCCAATTGAAACGCCGCAAGATGTGGCGCGCGCCGCCGATTATGACGATTGCGCCGATTGGTTTTTATTCGATGCCAAACCGCCGCGCGATAAAGCGGCGCAAGGGGTCACGGGCGGTCATGGCGAAGCCTTTGACTGGACGGCGCTGAGGGCTTATGACCTCTCTCAGCCTTATCTTTTGGCGGGTGGTCTGAGCGCAGATAATGTTGCCGAGGCTCTATCGGTCAGCGGTGCGCCTATGGTCGATGCCGCCTCCGGTGTGGAAAGCGCCGCCGGTGAAAAAGACGAGCAGCTAATGGAAGCCTTTATCGCCGCTGTGCGCGGCCAGGAGTAATGTGAGCGTGGAGCAGAAAAACTCATATCGAGCCGGCCCCGATGAAAAGGGTCGCTTTGGACTTTATGGCGGTCGTTTTGTTGCCGAAACGCTGATGCCGCTCATCCTCGATTTGGAGGCAAATTACGAAGCGGCCAAGGAAGACGATGCCTTTGCCGCGCAATTGGAAGATTTGCAGACCCATTATGTCGGTCGCCCCAGCCCGCTTTATTTTGCCGAGCGCCTGACCGAGCATTTTGGCGGCGCAAAAATTTATCTCAAACGCGATGAGTTGAACCATACCGGCAGCCATAAGATTAATAATTGCCTCGGGCAGATTTTGCTGGCCAAACGTATGGGCAAAACCCGCATCATTGCCGAAACCGGCGCCGGTCAACATGGCGTGGCTGTAGCGACTGTGGCGGCACGCTTTGGCCTGCCTTGCACCGTGTTTATGGGCGCGACAGATATTGAACGCCAAAAGCCCAATGTGTTTCGCATGAAGCTTTTGGGGGCGGATATTCGTCCCGTCACTTCGGGGGCCGGCACGCTGAAAGATGCGATGAATGAGGCTTTGCGCGATTGGGTGACAAATGTTGAGGACACGTTTTACATTATCGGCACGGTTGCCGGCCCGCATCCCTATCCGGCTATGGTGCGCGATTTTCAGTCGATTATCGGGCGTGAAACCAAAGAGCAAATGCTGGCCCGCGAGGGGCGCCTGCCCGATACGCTGATTGCGTGTATTGGCGGCGGCTCCAATGCGATGGGGCTGTTTCATCCGTTTCTCGATGATGGCGAAGTTAATATTATTGGCGTTGAAGCGGGCGGCTTTGGGCTGGAAACGCCCGACCATGCCGCCTCTCTGGCCGGTGGTGCGCCGGGTGTCTTGCACGGCAATCGCACTTATTTGCTGCAAGATGATGTTGGCCAAATTATCGAAGGCCATTCCATTTCAGCCGGTCTTGATTATCCGGGCATTGGCCCTGAGCATGCTTATTTGCGCGATACGGGGCGTGTTACTTATGTTTCGGCAACCGATCAAGAAGCGCTGGAAGCGTTTCAGCTCATCACCCGCCTTGAGGGCATTATTCCGGCTCTTGAGCCAAGCCATGCGCTGGCTCATGTCGGCAAAATCGCCGGTGACTTACCGGCGAACCATTTATTGGTGATGAATATGTGCGGGCGCGGCGATAAAGATGTGTTCGCTGTCGCCGATCATTTGAATGTGGAGCTTTAGCCATGAGCCACCACAATGCTGACAGCAGTCGGATTGATGCGCTTTTCGAGCGCTTAAAAGCCGATAAGGAAAAAGCCTTTGTCGCTTTTGTGACAGCCGGCGACCCTGACCTTGAAGTGTCCGCCGCCATTCTGGCCGGTCTGCCGCAAGCGGGCGCCGATATTATCGAGCTTGGCATGCCGTTTACCGATCCGATGGCTGATGGGCCGTCAATTCAGGCCGCGTCGCAACGCGCTTTGGCGGCAGGACAAACGCTTAAAGGCACGTTGGATATGGTGCGCGATTTTCGGGTCAGCAATGACACCACACCGATTGTGCTGATGGGCTATTACAATCCGATTTATATTTATGGCGTTGAGACATTCGTCGCCGATGCCAAAACAGCCGGTGTTGACGGGTTAATTATTGTTGACCTGCCGCCGGAAGAAGATGACGAATTATGCCTGCCCGCCATGCAGGGCGGGTTGAATTTCATTCGCCTCGCCACACCGACAACAGATGATAAGCGCTTGCCTGAGGTTTTGAACAATACATCGGGCTTTGTCTATTACGTCTCGATTACCGGCATTACCGGTTCGGCCGCCCCGCAGCAGCAAGCCGTGGCTGATAATATTGCGCGCATTAAAAATCATACAAAATTGCCTGTTTGCGTCGGTTTTGGTATTCGCACAGCCGAACAGGCCGCGGCGATGGCCGATATTGCCGATGGCGTTGTGGTCGGTTCGGCATTGGTTGATGTCATTGGCGAAACGGCAGAAAACAAGGCTAAAACAGCAGAAAAAGTGCTCACCCTTGCCAGCGCACTGGCCAAAGGTGTAAAAACAAAATAGCTGAAACAAGCGAGCCAAGCCGCCTGATGGTCGGCTCTAAACCGGATAGACACGGGATTGGATAGACACGGGATTGGATAGACAATGAACTGGATTAAAAATTTCGTTCGACCGCGCTTTCCGAGCGTCTTTCGCGAGCACGATGATACGCCCGATAATTTATGGGAGGCGTGTAAAAAATGCGGCGAGATGATTTTTCATCGCGATTTGGAAAATCTGCAAAAAGTCTGTCCGGGCTGCGACCATCATATGCGTATTGGCGCGAAAGAACGTTTTGATGCGCTTTTCGATAAGGGCGTTTATGAGCTGATAGACCTGCCCGATGTGGCGCATGACCCGCTGAAATTCAAAGACCAGAAAAAATATGCCGAGCGCTTGAAAGATGCGCGCGCCAAAAGCGGCGATAAGGATGCGGTCAAAGTCGCCAAAGGCGATTTGGGCGGTCGTCCCGCCATTATTGCCGTGCAGGATTTTCATTTTATGGGCGGCTCGTTGGGCATGGCTGCCGGTGAGGCGGTTGTCACTGCCGGTCAGGCCGCGCTTGAAAATAACGCGCCGCTTATCATGGTCGCCGCAGCCGGTGGCGCGCGCATGCAGGAAGGCATTTTATCGCTGATGCAAATGCCGCGCACAACCGTGATTGTGCAGCAATTGCGTGAACGCGGCCTGCCCTATTTGGTGGTGCTGACCGACCCGACCACGGGCGGTGTCACGGCCTCTTATGGCATGTTGGGTGATGTGCATATTGCCGAGCCGGGCGCGCTTATCGGCTTTGCCGGTCCTCGCGTCATTCAAGATACGATTAAAGAGAAATTGCCCGAGGGCTTTCAACGCGCCGAATATTTATTGGAGCATGGCATGGTTGATATGGTCGTGCATCGCCACGACATGCCCGCCACTTTGGCGCGGTTGATTGACTTATTGACCGGTGGTCGCGCCCCTGAAGGCGCTCCGGCTTAACGCCCCCTGATTTTGTCTCCAAGCGGTTCAGATTTATTGCTCGAGCGGCTTTTGGCCCTGCATCCGCGGCTGATTGATTTATCGCTCGACCGCATGTGGCGGCTCTTGGCGGCGCTCGACCATCCGCAAGACAAAGCCCCACCGATTATTCATATTGCCGGCACCAATGGCAAAGGCTCGACCGCGGCCATGTTGCGCGCCATGTTAGAGGCTGAAGGCCATCGCGTTCATGCCTATCATTCGCCGCATCTGACGCGGTTTCATGAGCGGATTATTTTGGGCGGCGAGCCGATTGCCGAGCCGCTTTTGGAAGAGATTTTGGCGCGCGTCGAGGCAGCCAATCAGGGCCGGCCCATTACTTTCTTTGAAGTTACGACAGCCGCCGCTTTTCTCGCCTTTGCTGAACATCAAGCCGATTATCTGGTTTTGGAAGTCGGTCTTGGCGGGCGTCTTGATGCGACCAATGTGGTGACGCCCAAATGCACCGCCATCACGCCCATCAGTTTCGACCATCAGGAGTTTTTGGGCGATACGCTACTCTCTATCGCAGAAGAAAAAGCCGGTATTTTGACCGCCGGTGTGCCGCTTATATTGGCCCCGCAAGAGAGCGAGATTGAAGCCCTTATTCTAAACCGCGCCGCCCGTGCGGGGGCGGTGGTGCATCTGGCCGGACGCGATTTTACGGCGCGGGCAAATGGCGGCGGCATGCAATTTGCCATTGGCGACAGGTCTCTGGCTTTGCCGCCACCGGCGTTGCGCGGCGCGCATCAAATCGACAATGCGGCGACGGCTTTGGCTTGCGCGGATTATTTAGGGGTGGGCGAGGCGGCCATGGCGACCGGACTGCAAACCGTGCGCTGGCCGGCGCGCCTGCAAAAATTAACGCGCGGGCCAATGCTGACGGCATTGACGGCGCGCCTGCCGGAGGCCGAGATTTATCTTGATGGCGGCCACAATGAGGCTGCGGCGCATATTTTGGCGGATTGGCTGGCAACAAAAGCGCCGCGTCCGGTGCATTTGGTGCTTGGCATGTTGGCCAGCAAAGCGCATGACAAATATTTGGCGGCGCTCGCAAAGCATACAGAGCGTGAGCCGAATATTCATATTCATATTCATGCCGTGCCGATTGCCGGTAATGAAAATGCCCTCGCGCCGCAAGACCTGGCAATCGCGGCTCAAAAAGCCGGTTTCACCGCAACGGCGCATGACAATCCGGCCGCCGCTGTGGCGGCGATTAAAGGCGATAATGCATTGGTTTTAATCGCCGGTTCGCTCTATCTCGCCGGCGCGGTTTTACAAAACCATCATTAGGCTTGGCTTACAGGCTTTCGTCGATCCAGCTTTTAATATCGCTTTTCGCCGCGGCTCCGACCTTGGTGGCGGCGGCTTGCCCGTCTTGGAAAATCATCATGGTCGGAATGGAGCGCACGCCATAAGTGGTCGGGGCTTCCGGATTCTCGTCAATATTGATTTTAATAATGGACAGCTTGCCATCATATTCGGCTGATAATTCTTCAAGCGCCGGTGCAATTTGTTTGCACGGACCACACCATTCGGCCCAAAAATCGACCAGAACCGGGCCGTCAGCATTAATCACGTTTTGCTCAAACTCGTCATCATTTATGTGCGACACACTCATCTCGGTCTCCTTTTCGCTCCCCCTAATTTAGGGTCGCGTCTCATGATTCTCAAGGGGGCTGCGCCCGTGTAAAATCATCTCCAACGCGGCGCTCAAATCATCGGCGTTCAGCCAGTCAATGCGTCCGTTTTGCGTCCAAACCAGCGCACAGCGAATGGTTTTGCCGGGCTTGGCGGCGCGCATCAGCGCCTCATAGGCCGCCATTTGGCGTTGATAATGGCCGCCGCTGCGGTCATCGGGCGGCGTGCCGGTTTTGAAATCTACCAGCAACACGGCCTCATCGGTTTCAACCAAACGGTCTATTTGCCCCGAAAGCGCCAGACGCGACCCGTCATGGCGGGTCAGAAAACCGCCTATCGGGGCTTCAGCCAGCGCGCCTGCACCGAATAGCGGTGCCAGCGTCTCGTCAGCCATAACGGCCATGACTTGCGCCACAATCCCCGCATCGACCGCGCCCTCATGATGGGTCAGATAAGCACGTGCCGCCGCCGCGCGTTGCGCCGGTTGATAGCGCGGCAGAATTTCCAATAAGCGATGAACCAAACGCCCGCGCTCGGCGGCTTGGCGCACGGCATCATCACGCTCTTTGCCATCGGGGTCCATTGCCCGCGCCAGTATTTCCGATTTGGCCTTATCATTATCGGGCAAATTAGACGGCGAAAATATTTTATCGCCCAAAAAGGCATGACCGGCACTGTTTGGCGGAGCTGCTTGGCTGACCCAATCGGGCGATGCGCCCGTTTTGAATGGCGTCTCAACTGGCACCTCAAATGGCGTTTCGGTCTCCCTATCAGGCGGTGTCTCAGACGTTTCTTTTTGAGCGGCCAGCGGCTGCTCTCCGGCCGCCAAGCTTTGCCGCTGGGTGTCGCTCAAGGCCGCCGCCGCCAGCGCATACCAACTATAGGCCGGGGCATCGCTCAGCCCTTTTTGCAGCCAACCGGCAATATACAGCCGGTCGCGGGCGCGCGTCATGGCAACATATAAAAGCCGTTTTTCTTCCTCAATCGCCGCTTGCTTGGCGGCTTCGGCTTGCGCCGCATTATGGCTGTCGCGCAAATCCGTAGCGGCGCGCCAAAGCGGCATACGCCGCCCCGCCGCATCAGTGCTGGCATCAAACTGCACGCGGTCGCCACTGCCGCCCTGGCGCAGTGCCGGACGGCATGTGTCGGGTAAAAAGACAATCGGCGCTTCCAGACCTTTGGCCCCATGCACGGTCATTATGCGCACCGCGCTGCCGCCGGCTTCCATATCGCGCTTAATATCTTGGCTGCCCTGACGCAACCAATGCACAAAGCCTTGTAGGCTGGCCGCATGGCGCGCTTCATACGCCAAAGCCAGGCGCAGTAATTCGCCCAGCGGGTCATCAATCTCAGGGCCCAATCTTTGGCTCAGTAATTTATGCCCGCCTTGCGCGCCCAAAAATTGCGCCAGTAATTCATAAGGCGATAGAAAATCGCTGTTTTGGCGCAACCAATCGAGACGGGCATGGGCGCGGCGCAATGCGTCCTGCGGGGCGTCATCTTTTTTGTCTTGTTTTTTGTTTTGCAGCGCGTCCTGCACGGCCTGCCATAAAGAGCCGGTGCGATAATGCGCCAATTGAAAAAGCGCGTCCTCATCAAGCCCGCCCAAAGGCGAGCGCAGAAAAATCGCCAGCGCCATATCATCGGTCGGGTTCAGCGCGACATCAAGCGCGGCCAACATATCGGCTACCGCCAATTGTTGCAGCAACACCATGCGGTCAGCGCCGGCGACATTAATATGGCGGCGTTTGAGCGCGCGCGTCAGTTCAGCAACAAAAGAATCGCGCTTGCGCACCAGCACCAAAATATCACCGGCTGTGATGTTTTGCTTGGCATCGGCCAGCAGGGTTGAAATCTTTTCGGCAATTTGTCCGGCCAGCTTGCTGCGCCCGCTCACCGGAGCGGTGTCGGGAATTTGCCACGCCTCCAGCCCGTCCTTGTCGCGCGGCGTGGCGAGAGGCGGCCAAAATTCGACATGGCCAATCGCCGTCTCGCGCTCGGCTTCATGCGTCATTATCTCATTGCCGGCGGTCACACCTTTGCGGGTTTCTTCTCCGGCAAACACCAAATCAATGGCGGCCAGAATTTGTGGCGCCGACCGCCATGACTTAATCATGCGCACATAGGAAAATTGCCCGCCAATGGCAGAGACGGTTTTCTCAAAGTAAAGCCGTTGGCGTTCAAAGCCGCCCGGGTCGGCGCCTTGAAAGCTGAAAATGGATTGCTTTTCATCGCCCACGGCAAAAATCGTGCGCGGGCGGTCATTTTGCGCGGCCAGCCCGGCATCGTCAAAAAAGGCTTCGGCCAAAGCGGTGATGACTTGCCATTGTGCCGGACTGGTATCTTGCGCTTCATCGACCAAAATATGCTCAAGGCCATTATCAATTTTGAACAAGACCCATTGCGCCGCGCCCTGACCGGCCAAGAGGCGATTGGTCATGGCGACTAAGTCATGATAATCGAGCACGGCGCGACGGGTCTTTTCGGCCTGATAATTGCCCAGCAAGGCCGCCGCAAAAACATATAAGGCGGCGGTTAAATGATAATTGGCCAGCGCTTTCAAGCGCTCATCAAGCTGCGCCATATCACCACTTGCCGCGTCAAAAGCCGCCGCCAATTCCGGGTTTTCGGCGGCGCGGTCTTTTGTATAAAGCTTGGCGCGCGGCTTGCCCTGGCCGGTAAAAAACACGGCGCGCAAATAGGGCCAAGCGGTCTCCGCATCGGTGTCGTGTCGGGCCAAAAATTGCGCCAAGCGCGTAGCTTGGGCTTGGTCATTTGTGCCGCCGCTCTCAAACCAATCAATCGCGGCGCGTGCAATCGGGGCAAAGTGCGCCGTGGCGGCATTTATCAAGCTTGCCGCATCGGGCACAGTGCCGTCGGCATCACGCAAGCTGTCAAGCTGCATGGCGCGGGCCAGAACATGCAAATTATCTTGCGCGCGGCGCGGGTCAAAGCTGTCGCGTTCGGCAATAATTTGACGCCCCAAACTCATGACATCATTTTCCGCCAAAGCCCGCGTCAGCACGGCCATTGCGGCGGCGCGCTCGGCATGTTGTGCGTTCAGCAATAATTCGGTAATCAAACCGGCTTCGAGACTGCGCGCCTCTTGGTCATCCATCAGGTCAAAATGCGGTGACAAACCGGCCTCGAGCGGAAAGCGTTTGAGCAGGCTTTCACAAAACCCATGAATGGTCTGCACCCGCAAGCCGCCCGGGGTCTCAAGCGCGCGGGCAAATAATATGCGCGCTTGGGTCAACACGCTGTCATCAACCGGCGCGCCCAGTCTTTGCGTTATTTCTTGAGATAATGTGGCATCATCGAGCAGCGCCCATTCGGCCAAGAGGTCAAACAAGCGGCCCTGCATCTCGGCGGCGGCGGCGCGCGTATAGGTGAGGCAGAGCAGTTTTTCCGGTGCCACGCCGTCCAGCATCAGGCGCACCAAACGCGACACCAAAATATAGGTTTTACCCGCACCGGCATTGGCCCCGACCCAAGCCGAGCCATGCGGGTTAAGCGCTTGGCTTAAATCCGTATTCGGGTTTTTGGACGCGGCATCGGTCATGCGTCATCCTCATCATGCCATTCGGGGCTGCGCGCCAAATGGTCAAATGGCGTATCGGCGAGATGCTGCACGCCAAAGCGCGGGCGCGGGCGAATATGCACCAAATAGGGCTGGTGCGGTGTGTCATATGTGGCGACCAGACGGCGTAGCATATCCAGCACCCCATCAACCAACGCATCGCTACAGGCAAAATCAGTCGGCTCGGCAGCCGGTGTGCGTCCGGTCAATTTCAGATAGGTCAGCGCCGCAGATGGGCCGGTTAAGGAGGTGGGGTTTATATCGCGGCGGTCTTCAAATGCGCCATCGCGCAAAATCGCCGCCTCCAAACTCAATTGCGGGGCCAAATGCGCTTCAATTTGGCTCCTGCGGGGCACCGCGCCGGTCTTGTAGTCGATAATCTCAAAACCGCCAAGTGTATGGCGGTCGAGCCGGTCGGCTTTCGCCGTTAGGGTAAAGTCGCCCAGCACCAGTCTGCCGGTCACTTCGGCAAAGCTGGCGTCAACCTTATCGGCCCGCGCCGTTTCATAATCGGCCAGCCAGAAAGCCAGCGCCTCCAAGCGCGCTTGCCAGAATTGCATCAATGCTGCCCCGCCGGCATGATGGCTTTCTTCTTCGCGCGCCAAGTCGAGAAAGGCCGCGGCGGCGTCGGGCTTTTTGTGATGACCGCCGACGATAAAGCGTTCCATCAGCCGATGTAGAAAAATACCGCGATGCGCCGCATTGGGCGGGGCATCAACGGCTTCCAAGGCGCGCAGGTTCAAAATTTTGCGGGCATAAATCTCATAAGGGTTATGCAGCAATGTTTCGATTTGGGTCACGGATAGCTGGCGGGGACGGGCGGCTATGGGCGGCATCGGGCGCGGCGCGCTTTCAGGGCTTGGTGGTGTATCGGTCTGATCCAATGCCTGCCACCAGCTGACCAGCGCATCGCCTTTGGCGCGCGGCAACTCTCCTGCCAGTGTTTCCAAACGGCGCAACCAGCGCGCCGCGACACTCGGCGCGCCATCAATTTTTGCAGCGCGGGTCAAATAGACTTGCGGCGCGGCAGCGGCTTGCACAAAATCATGCGCCGCTTGGCCTATTTGGCGTTCGGGTTGGCTCATGCCCAATTGGGCGCGCATCGGGCGCGACAGCCACGGGCCGGTTTCCGGCATGGGCGGCCAGACGGCTTCATTCAGCCCTCCCAAAATCATCACATCGGCTTGCATCAGACGCGCTTCAAGCGGCCCCAATATGGCGAGGCGGGGCTCGCCGGGCACTTGTCGACGCACGCTTTGGCGCATCAGCCACATATCAAACAGCGCGGGAAATTCGCTCGGCGTCATATCGGGAGCCAGCGTACTATGCGCGCTCAGTGCCTCAAACAGCGTTGCCAGAGCGCGGCCTTGTTCATCATTTCGAAACAGGGCTTGCGCCGCAAAAGCCGCTTCATTTGTTTCAGCTTCCGTTTCAGCTTCAGTGTCGCGCAAAATCGGCCCCATGCTCGCCAGCAATATATGCAGATGCGCTGCCATAGATGACGACGCAGGCGCTTCACGCATTGGTGTGAAAGCCGCGTCAAGACGGTTCAATAAGGCCAGCGCGGCGGCGCGGTCTTGGTCGGATAATCGGTCATGTTGATTGAGGCTTGCGCGCAAACCGGCAAGGCCGCCAAATGGGCGGGGGCCGCGCAAGACGGCGTTTTCCAGCAGCCGCACATGCGCCATATGCGCGCCGCGCGTTTGCCCCAAACAGACCAGAGGATGTTTGAGCAAAGCCAGCATATCGACCGGCGCAAAGCCCGCGCCATGCGCTTGCAGGGCCAGTCGCAATAAGCGCGCGCGCGGCAAATTGGCCAGCGGCTGACCGGCCGAGTCGTCAATATCAATCCCCCATCGTTTCAGCTCGGCCGAGACGCGCCGCGCCAAATTGCGGTCGCGTGTCACCAGCGCGGCGGTTTTGCTGTCATCTTCCAAAACCTCGCGCATGGCCAGCGCGATGGCACCGGCCTCGGCGCGCATGTCGGGCGCTTCAATCAGGTTCAAGCCGGTGAGTGTTTGCTTGTGTCCATCGCGTTTCAGGCCGACCCAATGGGCGGTCTGCGCCGCCGGCACAAGCGCTTGGTTCAGCAATGCGGCGCGCGGGGCTTCGGGCGCGCTGGCCGGAAAACGCTTCACCGCTTGCGGCTCGGTTTGCATATGGCGCAGTAATTGCGCCAGCGCATATTGCGGATGCACATCATCTTTGGCGATGGCTTGCCAGATTGACGGCGTGGCGGTTTCATCAAGCCCGGGCAACACCACGGCGCCGCGTGGCAGGCCGGCAATCAGCGTCAGCAAATCGGCTGTGGCGCGAATCGAGCCGGTCGAACCGGCGGCCAAAATCGGATAATCGGGCGGTGTGTCCTGCCAGTTTTGTCGCCGCCTGTCGAGCAGCGCATTGCGCCTTGCGGTCGGGTCCATTTTGCCGACTTCGGCAAGCTGGTCGGGCCAATAGCGTAAAACAATATTCAGCAAAGAAACAATGCGCTGCCAGTTCTCGGCCAAATTATCGGGTGCCAGCATATCGAGTTTTTCAAGCCGGGCCTGCTCGTTTTGGGTCTGGTCGAGAAAGCTTTCCAAATCATGCACCAGCGCGGAAAGTTTGACCGGATTGAGTGTCTCATCGCCGCCGCCCAAACCGCCCGCATCGGCCCAGGAAGCGACCAGCGGCAACAGATGAAAATGCCGCGCCATTTGCTCAATCGCCGGTGGCAAATCATCAGCCGGCATGGCGGCAGTGAGCGTGTCGGGCATGTCTTCATCGAGGTCGCCCAGCGTATCAATGCGCGGCAGCAATAGGGCATCGCGCCCGTTTTGGGCGGCTTGCGCCACCATTTCACCGGCCAGCATGCGCGCGGCGCGGCGCGTTGGCAGTAAGACATGCGCATCCTCAAGGCGGCATGTGCCAAACAGGCTGGCGCGATGGGTATCGTCAAGTAGAGCGGCGGCGAGGCGCGGCAAAAACGGCTGTCCGGCAGCGATATTATAGAGGTTAAGCTCTGCCGCTTGTTGTTTGTCTTCTGGCGCACCGGAATCAGTCATGCCGCATTATAGCATGGCATGGGGCCGATGCTGATAAAGCCATAAAGAGATTGCTCAGCTATTTGTGTCTTTTGTATCGGTCGCCAATATCGCCTCAGCCGCGGCGCGGCCTTGCGGCGTGCCGACATGCATCCACCGTCCGTCAAGCTCATGGCCGTAAAGCGCGCCTTTTTTCGCGGCGGCGTCATAGGCTAGATTGAGCGAGAAAGCGGTTTCGGGCAGGGCATCAAACAAGCGCGGCGTCAAAATTTGCACACCGGCGAAAACATAGGCGGCGCTTGCGCCTTTCGGGGCGGTCGGTCGGCGGGTCAATTGCCCGTCATCGCGCCGGTCATAATCGCCCGCGCCGTCATAGCCGGTGGCCTTTTGGGTGGGGCATAGCATCAGCAGGGCTTGCATTTGTGCTGGGTTGAAAGCTGCCAAAAACGCCGGCAGGGCTGCATTGGCATTATCGGCTTCGCGCCATAACACATCGCCATTGGCCACCAAAAACGGCGCATCGCCTAAAAGCGGCAGCGCTTTTTTGACCCCGCCGCCGGTTTCCAACAAAGCCGCGCTTTCGTCGGAAAATATAATCTCGCAAGGCCCGTTATAGGTCGCCATCGCCTGCTTAATATGGTCGGCTTTGTGATGCAGATTAATGACTATTTTCTGAATACCGCTGGTTTCCAGCCGCGCCACCATGCGCATCAGTAGGCTTTGACCGGCAATCTCGGTCAGCGGCTTGGGCGGGTCATCGGGCGCGCTTTGCATGCGCGTGCCCTTGCCGGCGGCCAAAATCATCGCCCGATCTATTTTCGCATGTTTAATCAATTTGCGGCTCCAAGGCGTGCGGCGCATGGGCGACCAGCCAATCGGCAATCGGCTTCAAGGCGGGCGCATCCAGATGGGTTTTCAGATAGGCAATAATACGCGGCATATGCCCCAAATAGCTGGGCTTGCCATCGCGTTGGGCGAGGCGAATGAAAATACCGGCAATTTTAAGATTGCGCTGCATGGCGCAAATCGCCAAAGCGGCGGTAAAATCATCGCGCGCTTTTTGGTCATCGCCAAAACGCCGCGTCAGATAATGGGCCAGTGCCGCATCGCGTCGGCTCTCGGCAACATCAATACGCGCATCATAAATAAGCGAGGCGAGGTCGTAAGCGGCATGGCCCTTGAGCGCGTCTTGCACATCTATCAAACCGATGCGATGGCGCGCTAGGGCCTGGTCGCGCCAAATCAAATTGACCGAATGATAATCGCGCAAGACCGCAACTTGGTTTGTTGCGGCCAAATCATCGCCCAGTTTTTGCCAAATGGCGATCCATTCGGCTTTGGCGGTGGCGTCGGGCGTTACCCCGCAATAGGGCAAATACCAATCGGTGAAGAGCGAGGTTTCAATAGCCTGCACCGCGCCATCATAGGCGGGCAGGAAATCCGGCGCGTCTTGGGCATGCAAATGCAAGAGGGTCTCAATGGCCTCAAAATAAAAGACCGTTTGGTCCAATGGTTTATCAAAGCGCGCTTCAGCCGCCAACGTGCGGTCGCCAAAATCTTCGAGCAAGGCAAACCCCGCCGCTCGGTCGAGCGCATAAAGCTGCGGCGCGGCCAGGCCATGCGCGCGCAACCATGTCACCATATCGGCAAAACGCGGCATGGCCTCGGCCAAATGCGCCAATTGACTATAGGGCTTGCCGTCATAAACCGGCGGCCCGTCAGGCGCGGCTTGCCAATCCATCAGCACGGCGGGCTTGGCGGTGTTGGTGCTTTCTGCGGTGTTTGATTGCAAACGCTCATAACGCCGTGTCGAGGCATCACCGGCAAGTGGGGCGCGTTGGGCATCTGCCCAATCGGTCGTCGCCAAAAAAGCCTCTAAGGCGGCATCGCGGGTGGCGGCTTTGTCAAGCTGCGCGCACAGATGCGGCGCGGCGCTGATGGTAATGGCGCGGCCATATTGGGTGGCCTCAAGGTGAATATCAATATCGGCTTGGGGCAAAATACCGCTCCCGTTTTGCGCCCATTCAATCAGACAAATATGGTCGGCCAAAGCGTCGATAATGCCCAATTCGTCAAGCTCTTCGGGTGTGCCGAGGCGGTATAAATCAGCATGGAGGATCGGCAGGGCCGCTTCGGCCTCATAGGGTTGGACCAGCGCGAAAGTGGGGCTTGGCACTTGCGTGTTTTGGCCGTGCAGGGCGCGAATAAAGCCGCGTGCAAAAGCGGTTTTACCGGCACCCAAATCGCCGTTCAGAAAAATCAAGACAGGCTTGTCCAATGCCGCGCCCAGCCAAGCCGCGAGGCGCGCTGTCGCCGCTTCATCGGCGCTGTCAAAACTAAATCGGCTTTCTGCCATATCTGCTTTTACCCCATTTTTCAGGAGCGGATAGGGTTTAAGCTAGTAGCGATAATGCTCCGGCTTAAACGGGCCGGCTTGTTCAATGCCCAGATAATCGGCTTGGTCAGTCGATAATTCGGTCAGCTTGGCGCCCAGCTTGGCCAAATGCAGCCGCGCTACTTTTTCATCAAGATGTTTGGGCAGCACATAAACTTGCTTGTCATAGCTATCGCCGTTTTGCCACAGCTCGATTTGCGCCAAAACCTGATTGGTAAAGCTGGCACTCATCACAAAGCTTGGATGGCCGGTGGCGCAGCCCAAATTGAGCAAGCGTCCTTCGGCCAAGAGGATAATCCGCTTGCCATCGGGAAACTCAATTTCATCGACTTGCGGCTTCACATTGTGCCACGCCATATTTTTCAGCGCAGCGACCTGAATTTCACTGTCGAAATGGCCGATATTGCCGACAATGGCGCGGTCTTTCATCTCGCGCATATGCTCCAATGTGATGATGTCTTTATTGCCCGTCGCGGTGATGAAGATGTCGGCCATTGGCGCGGCCTCTTCCATCGTCGTCACTTCATAGCCTTCCATCGCCGCTTGCAGGGCGCAAATCGGGTCAACTTCGGTAACCATAACGCGCGCGCCTTGCGAGCGCAGGCTTTCTGCCGAGCCTTTGCCGACATCGCCATAGCCGCAGACAACGGCAATCTTGCCCGCCATCATCACGTCGGTGGCGCGCTTCACGCCGTCAACAAGGCTTTCGCGGCACCCATACAGATTGTCAAATTTCGATTTGGTCACACTGTCATTGACATTAATGGCCGGAATTTTCAGGGAGCCGTCTTTAGCCATTTCATAAAGCCGCAACACGCCGGTTGTGGTTTCTTCCGACACGCCGACACAATCATCGAGGATTTCAGGATATTTCTCATGGCACAAAGTCGTCAAATCGCCGCCATCATCGAGCAGGATATTCGGTGTCCAGCCATTCGGGCCCTTAATTGTCTGCTCTACGCACCACCAATATTCTTCTTCCGTCTCTTCTTTCCAAGCAAATACCGGCACACCGGTTTCGGCAATCGCGGCGGCGGCGTGGTCTTGGGTCGAGAAAATATTGCAGGACGACCAGCGGACCTCCGCGCCCAAAGCGGTCAGTGTTTCAATCAACACGGCGGTCTGAATGGTCATATGCAGACAACCGGTCACGCGCGCGCCTTTCAGCGGCTTGGCTTGGCCATATTCATCGCGCAGCGCCATCAGGCCGGGCATTTCGGTTTCGGCAATGGCGATTTCTTTGCGACCCCAATCGGCCAGTGAAATATCGGCAACTTTAAAGTCTTGGGTTTCTTGGCTCATCATTCATCTCCTGCGATTTCGGCTGTTTTAGCAGTTTGAAGGCAGGGGGGCAAGGAGCATATAAAGGTTTCTTTATATATAATTCATATTCGGCCAAGCGGCGTTTGCGGCTCAATCCTCGTCGAATTTATCGGCCACCAAAGCGGCCAAAGCGTCAATCGCGGCCTCGGCATCTTGGCCTCTTGCGGCGATTGTGACGTTGGTGTCGAAGGAGGCGCCGAGCATCATCAGCCCCATAATTGAGGTGGCATTGACGGTTTCATCGCCGCGCGAGACGCTGATTTGGGCGGTAAAAGTCTCGGCCATATTGACAAATTTGGCAGAAGCACGGGCGTGCAGGCCGCGTTTATTTGAAATGGTCACATCGCGTTGCGCGGTGTCTTTATCGGTCATTTTGCGGTTTCTCGATGCCGTAACGCATCAGCTCAATCTTCTGATGCATTGCCCAAGACTTCGCTGGCGACTGATATATATTTTTGCGCCGCTTGTTTGGCTTCCAAAACCGCTTCGCCCAAAGGCATGGCCTCGCGCACTGATGCCAGTTTAATAAGCATGGGCAGATTAATGCCGGCAATCACCTCGACGCGTTTTTTTTCCAATAGCGATATCGCCAGATTGGACGGCGTGCCGCCAAACATATCAGTCAACACCACCACCCCGCTGCCGCTATCAACCTCGCCAATGGCATCGACAATGTCTTGCCGCCGCTTTTCCATATTGTCATCCGCGCCGATGCAAATGCTTGCCAAATGCGTTTGCGCTCCGACGACATGTTCCAGCGCGGCACGAAATTCATCGGCCAAAGCACCATGTGTCACCAAAACCAAGCCGATCATAAATCTCTCCTGTCTTGCGTTTTACTTTGCAAGAGTTTCGCGCCCCAATCAAGACGCTGCATCATTACCATCATTAATATCAGTTTCGGTGGCACCATAGACGCCACCGGCGCTGAAACCATGTTGCGGCAAATGCGTCAAGGCCTGCAAAACCACTTGCGGTGTGGCGAGGTCATGGGCGTGTAAATCAAGCTGTGGCAAGGCGCAGCCCTGATGCTTAAAAAAAGCTTCCGCCGCAACACGCGGCACATTTTCGCGCGGCACGAGATTGACGACGAGCGAAAGCGCGGCGGTCTCGACATAAGGCATGCAGAGCACACCCAGACCGCGCAATTCCAATTGTCCGGCAAGTTCCGGTGGCGCGGCGGCGTGTAAGACGCCCGCTTGCACTGTCAAACAGACGCGGTCATCAGCGATTAATTGGCCGCCGCATTGCGTCATTAACTGCGCGACCAGGCTAGATTTGCCACTGGCTGACGCGCCTAACAGCAGCACCCCGCCGAGCGGCAGCAAAATGGCACTGGCATGTATTGTATCACTCATCCGGCGCGTCTTTACTGCGTTTGCGGCGCGGCGGGGCCGGTGCCGCCAAAGGCAGACTGAGGGTGAAATAGGCGCCGGTGCCATCGGGGCGATTATCGGCAATCAAGTCGCCGCCATGCGCGCGCGCAATTTGGCGCGAAATAGATAGCCCCAAGCCGGAATGGCCCAATTTACCAGTCGCGGCGGCATTGTTATTCTGAGTATTATTCTGAATGTTATTCTTAGTGTAATTTTTGGTACCATTTGTGTCTTGCTGGCGCCCCGGTTGTTTGGTGCGGTC
>FZLQ01000096.1 GCA_900197605.1 Phyllobacteriaceae bacterium Water-Bin73 | reverse complement strand
CGCGTAAATCGCGTTGGTGCGAAAGGCGCGCGGTTGCAAAATCAACGGAATGGCGGCATCGCGCAAATAATTTTCAGGTGCGGTTTCCGGCCAGACCGACCAGTCAACACCGGGGGCCAGTTGCGTCGCGCCATATTTGGTCAGAATAATATTCGACAGAATCGGCCCGATAAGCGGCGCAGTCATCAGACGATTGGCCCAAAAATCTGGCCCATACCAGGGTATCAGTGGCGGCGCGAGCATAATGGTTGCGCTAATCTCCTCGCCCAGCGCATGGGCATAGCCAAGCGCCACCGAGCCACCGAGACTTTGCCCGATAATCACCGGTTTTTCATAACCCAGCGCAAGCACCGCCTCATGAATTTCTTGCGCCTGCCGACGCGGGTCTGCCATTTCCTTATCGGATAATTTATTGCGCGAGCGCCCAATGCCCGGCCGGTCGAAACTCAAAACCGTGCCATGCACTGCCAATGTGTCGCCCAATGCCACCATCATGTCATACGCATTGGCGCTGGAGCCGTGTATCAACACAAAGACCGGCTTGTCTTTTGCCGCGCCGATATTTTTGGATAGATAATGCAAGGTCGCGCCGCGTGTTTCGATAAAATCACCGGCAGCGGGCAAATCGGCAAATAGCTTGGCGCGCAAACGCGCATCATGAGCCCATGAAACCAGGCCCAAAATTATCGGGACAGCTAGGATACCGGTCAGCATGCGTGAATATCGACGGTTCAAATTAACCCTGCGCCAACCCTAGTGGTGCCCGCGCAAGGCGCAGGCCAGATTAAGCGGCTTTGGCTAATTAGCCCTGGCGCGCCTTAAAGCGTTTATTGGTTTTGTTAATGACATAAAGACGGCCACGACGACGTACCAGTTGATTTTTCTGGTGACGGTCACGCAGCGACTTCAAAGAATTGCGGACTTTCATCTTCGGCTCCATACACAATGCAAAGGCCGCAAAACGACCTTTAGAAGCGGCGAACATATGAGAGAGACCGAATTCTGTCAAGCGCAGAAGCTCCCGCAAAACATTCGGTCAAACAGGCCATTATCGGGCTTCACAAAAAGCCGAATTTATGTAGATTGAGCGCCAATCTTAGGAGTTTTTCTATGAAAGCGCAAAATGGTGGCCAGCAAGACCTTCTTCCGGCCGGAGAACGTATTGATGAAGCCCCTCAGTGGTTTCAAGATGCGCTGGCCAATAAGCCGCAAGACAAATTTGTCGCCTATGAGCAAACCAAACTTCATTATCGCCAATGGCATGGGCCAAATGCCGATGCCCCCAATCTCGTATTGGTGCATGGCGGCGGCGCTCATGCGCGCTGGTATGACTTCATCGCCCCGCTGCTGACCGATTATTACAACGTCATTGCGGTTGACTTGCCCGGCATGGGCGATAGCGGTTGGCTGAAGGACTATAAGCGCGAAATTATGGCCGAGGCTCTGATTACCATGGTGCGCGATGCCGGCTTCACCGGCAAACCGGCAATTATCGGACATTCTATGGGCGGTATGGTGAGCTTGATAACCGGCCATCTTTATCATTCTGAACTGGCTGCCGTGATGATTTGCGACTATTACGTGCGCCCACCCCATGCCCATGAAGAATGGTATATGGAAGAAGATGAAAGCGGCGTCATGCGCCCCCGCCAAACCCGCGAGACGCGGGTTTATGAAGATTTTGAAACGGCTTTGGCGCGGTTCCGCTTGCAACCCGAACAGCCTTGCGCCAATCAGTTTATTGTCGATTTCATCGGTGAACATTCACTGCGCGAAGTCGATGGCGGCTGGACGTGGAAATTTGACCCGCATATGTATCGCGACTTTCCGATGGGGACGAATTGGCCGGAAATGTATGAGGGTCTGCCGATTCCCAGCGCGGCCATGTTTGGCGAATTATCGCATGATTGGGAAAACATCACGCGAAATGACATTATCGCCTATATGAAAACTCTGCGCCCGACCATGCCGCATTTCGATTTATTGGCGGCGCGCCATCATGTGTTGCTCGACCAACCGCTCGCCTTTGCCTCATCAATTAACCAGCAAATGCAAAATTGGCAGGCGCAAAATATTTTCGCTTAAAAGTTTTTATGGCGGTCGGGACGCGTCATCGCGTCTTCTTCCACGCTTTCCGTATCAATCGGCGTTTCCATCACATCGAGCTGTTTTGAGCGCGTTGTCAAAAGCATCAAACCGGTGATGATAAAAGCCACCCAAAACGGTGCGGTCGGGGAATAGAGATAAAGCGGCATCAGCACTAATGGCACGAAAATAAAGCCGACCGCCGCAGTAGATGAATTGAGACCCGCAATCGACCCCTGCTCTTCAGGCTCAACCGCCAGCGAACCACCTGCCGCAACGGCGGGCCGCATCAGCCCCGAGCCCAATCCTTGCAAAGTCAGCGACACGGTAAACAAACCGCTATTCATAAACGGAATAAGCAGCAAAGCGATGCCCAGCATGGTGATGAGAATACCTATCACCAGCAAAGCGCGCACCGACGCATTGCTGCGCGGAATAATCACAAGCTGGGCAAATAGCGTCGCCATCGCCATGCCCATCATGCCGACCCCAACCACTTGCGCGGTTTCTTGGCCGCTTAATTGCATCGTATCCATGACGAAAAATGCCGCCACTTGCATCACGGCTGCGCCGACAGTGGATACGGCAACACCCAAAAACAAGAATAAGCGAATCCGCTTATCGGTCAGTTTCAGGCGCGGTGTCCCTTTTCGACTGGTCGCAGGTTTTTGACGCTCCGGCAAAAACAAGGCAATCGCCACCGCACCGCATAAAGCGAAAACAGCCACCGCAAAAAACGGCGCGAGCAAATGCACCGCCGCCAAAGCCGCGGCGAAACCAGGGCCGATAATCGTGCCCATGCCAAAGGCGGCACCAATGGCGGCGACGCCGCTTGTGCGTTCCTCGCGCGTTGTGCGGTCTGCAATATAGGCCTGCGCCGCCGAGGGCGCGCCGGAGCCGAACAAGCCAAAAATGCTTCGAATGAGTATCATCAGGACATAAAGCGTCATCAGTGGTAGCCAGCCCTGTTGGCCAATGACCAATAAAAACGCCAATCCGCCGGTTGAAACACCGAAACCCACCAGCCCCAAAAGAATGACCGGCTTTCGCCCCCACACATCGCTGCGCCGCCCCCAAAACGGGCTCATCAGCACCCATAGGACGGCGGATAGGGTGAAAATCGCACTGGCTTGCACTTCTGTCAGACCGAGGTCGCGCGCCAATGGCGGGAAAATGGCAAAGAACAGCGAATGTCCCATGCCCAACGTCATCAGGCAGACAAATAGCAGCCCCATGCCACGGATACGTTCCTTTTGAGTTGTGACTTGTCCGGTCATTATTTCTCGTCGCCCCCGCGCAAAGCCCAGCTACGCCAGCCCGACAAAGCCAAAAAATAAACACTCAGTGCCATAAACACCCAATCCATAAGCGGCGGCAATGCCGCCCGCCCGAGGCCGAGATAAGCGAAAACCATAAACGTCCAGACCGCCAGCAACACAATCGTGAGGCGGCGCAAAGCAACAACACGAACCGGATGGATAAACCGCGTCGGGGCGAAAGTCATCGCGCCAAAGAAGGCAATCGCCGCCAGATTGAGCCCCTGCCCACTTTCAAAAACAATCATGTAAAAGACCACAATGTTCCACAGCGCCGGAAAGCCGCGAAAATCATTTTCTTTCGTCTTGGCGTCGCGATTGGCGAAAGTATAAAGCGAGGTCATCAGCAAAAAGCTGGTTGCGATAATGGCGAAACCCGCCGGCACCAACTCGAAATGATAAATCATCAAAGCCGGTAAAAAGCAGTAGCCGGTAAAATCAATCACATGGTCGAGAATGGCCCCGTCAATATGCGGCGTATGCTTGGCGACCTCAAAGCGGCGCGCCAATGGCCCATCAAGCCCGTCAATAATCATCGCCACGCCGAGCCAAATAAGCCCGAGGCGCGCATCGCCGCGCCATATTGCATCGACCGACAGCATCATCGGAATAAGCCCCGACGCCGTAAGCAGGTGAACCAAATAAGCGCGTTGTTTCATCAATACCAAACCTGTCCGCCTCGAGCGCGTGCCAAATCGTGCTCCGCCATGAGTGTAACGAGATCTTCAAAATTGCTTATGCGCTTTAGAGGCATCGCCGACAAGCGGGTCAGGTTCGCTGGGCCGATAAAAATCTTCACTGACGCTCACCAATTGACGCCCGGTCTTTTTGTCAATCCCACGCGCCTGCAATCCCTCGCCTTCGAACTCAATCTGCATACCCATTGCCGCTGCCGCCAAGATGACGAATTCACGCACACTATGGGTTTCCCCGCTGGCGACAATATAATCATCAGCTGTTTCTTGCTGCAACATCAGCCACATGGCTTCGACATAATCACCCGCAAAACCCCAATCGCGGGCATTGTCGAGATTGCCGAGCATGAGTTGTTGTTGCCCACCGCAAGCAATCTGCGCCAATGTGGTGGTAATCTTACGGGTTACGAACTCCATGCCGCGCAACGGGCTTTCATGATTAAACATAAGGCCATTAGAGGCATGCAGATTATAGGCCTCGCGATAATTGACCACCGACCAATAAGCGAAGAGCTTGGCCACGCCATAAGGCGAACGTGGATGGAAATCATGACTCTCATCAATTTTACCGACCGGATTTTGACCGAAAATTTCACTACTGGCCGCCTCAAACAGGCGCGCCTCAGGGGCAATAATCCGCATGGCTTCGAGCAAGCTCATCGTGCCGCGCCCAGAGGTTTGGGCAGTGTAAAGCGGTTGCTTAAAGCTGGCCTGAACCGAGCTTTGCCCGCCAAGATTATAAATCTCATCAGGGACGACATCTTTAATGAGCTGGGTGATGGAAATGAAATCCTGCATATCCAACGTCATTAACTCGACATCATCAACCACGCCAAGCGCAGCCAGCCTCGGCAGATTAAGCGTTGAGGCGCGGCGCATGGCACCAACCACGCGATAGTTTTTCTCCAGCAATAATTTTGTGAGATAGGCACCGTCTTGGCCGGTTACCCCTGTAATCAATGCCGTTTTTTGCGCGCGCACGAAAAATCCCCTACTTGCCGAGCGAGCAAGCTACCCAATTCGCACCGGCGCTGCAATGGACAAATCGGCGTAAACAAGATAGACAAAACCAAGTTTATTGAGGAAAATCAATGGCCCGCAAAAAGGCACTCATCACCGGCGTAACCGGCCAAGATGGCGCATATTTGGCGCGTTTATTGCTGGAAAAAGGCTATGAAGTTCATGGCATGAAGCGGCGCGCTTCGTCATTCAACACCAAACGTATTGATGATATTTACGTCGATCCACACGAAGAAAATGTGCGCTTGTTTCTGCATTATGGCGATATGACCGATAGCAGCAATATCATGCGCCTAGTGCAGCAAATTGAGCCTGATGAAATCTACAATCTGGCGGCGCAAAGCCATGTGCAGGTCAGTTTTGATACGGCCGAATACACCTCCAATACAGACGCATTTGGCACGCTACGGTTTCTCGAAG
>FZLQ01000052.1 GCA_900197605.1 Phyllobacteriaceae bacterium Water-Bin73 | reverse complement strand
ATAAATGGTTTCAGGTAGTAAAAAATAGTTCGGCGGAGGGGATATCTGTCAAAACGTAACACTTGCCTTGAGCGCGAGTTTATCGTCTTATTAAATTTCAAAATGGGAGATTAACGTTGCGTATTTATCAGCTGTCTATCGCTTCTGGAGCGATACTCATAGGTCTTGGCTTTGCTGCACAGGGCAATGATCAGAAAGAAGCAGAAGAGTTCTTTAAGAATAATCTGCGCCAATCTGGCGAAAACTATGTTTCGTCAAGGATCGAGCAGTCACTAGAAAAACGGTTCCGTAATCTTGAAGTGGAAATCGCTGACCTTGATGGCGAAGATACGCGCTTCTCAATCTTTACGATTCAACCTCTTTATGACAACCAGGCTGCAGGTCGAGCTACCTTCTTTCAAGGCAGCATTATTGCTTTAGATGAAAATGAAACGCTCAACTTAGGTCTTGGTCAGCGCTGGATCCTTAATGATGGTAAGGTTATCGCAGGGCTTAATGCTTTCTATGATAATGAATGGGACGCGGGCCACGAACGAATGAGCTTGGGAGCAGAGCTTCTTACCTCAGTTGGTGATATTCGTATCAATCAATATACAGCCCTGTCTGATGCTGAGTCTGTCAATGGCAGCGAAGAAACAGCCCTGGACGGGATGGATATGGAGCTGGCATTGCCGCTGCCTTACCTTCCAAATTCCCGCATACATGCAAAGTCATTTAAATGGGACGGTGAGAATGGCGCAGATGACCTCGAGGGCGACACTCTCAGCCTGCGCTCAGCTCTACCATATGGTTTTGAGTTCGAGGCAGGCACAACTTCATATGATAGCAGCTCTCAAAGTGATGCCGACTTTGTCTCAATCACATTCAATCTCGCGCGCTTCCAACAGCAACAATATGTTCAGCAGCCAACACTTGTGTCAGACACTGCGTATCAGCTGACGGACATTAGCGACCGACGCTTCGAAAAAGTAAGACGGCAAAATATTATCGTTAAGCAAATCAGCACGGGCGGGTCGACACCTGGCACAATAATTATCAGAGGAGCTTTGTAATGCGCTATCTCTCTATTTTAGCTCTAACTATTTGCAGCTTTTGGGTTGCAACCCCAGCAAAATCGCAGGGCATTACAGCCACTGATTGCGAAACCGATAGTGAAGGTGCAGTCACTGCACTTGGGGCAAATGCGAAATGCTACATGCCAGCCGAAAAATGGGAGGCAACATTCTACTCCACTGCAGTTTGTAATGGATTTCCTGACTTCGAAAATAATTTAGGAAATTGTTTTAGCAGCGATATTCCGACGACATTAGTTTCAGTAACGCGAGGCTCTGAGTTGAGTCTGGATGCACTGATTCCACCCCCTGGTACCTACGATTTTACTTTAGCCATCTTGTCAAACTCATTTAAAATTGGCGGCCAGGTTAAGTTTTCCGCCGCTTTGAACGCTATCGGGAATAAGGGTTTAAATAATGAAGGCATTAGTGGAGAAATGTATTGCACAGCTCCTACGGTTGACCAGCGGACCTCTGATATCTTTTCTGATGAACGTCCAAGCAGTTTTATGGCTCTGCATAACGCCGAGAACTCCCCTACATATGGTCAAGCATATTTATCGATGACGAGATGTTCAGCTACGGAAATCGCTGATACAAGTGATACGGGATCTTATATAATCGACGTATTGACACCCAATGGCTCCTTTGGCAGCAGAAAAAGTGATTATTCCTACGACATCGACCCGACTTCCCCATTAAATCTTGTAATTTTGCAAGACGACAATACTGAGGCCACCCGTACCAGTAATGCCTCAAGGGTCATGTTCATTGAGAAAAAAGAAACAGTAGTTCCAGTTGGCGCTACTAAAGCTACCTTCACCTATAATCTGGACCAGGCATTGAATGTTTGGAATTGCCCATTGCCAAGTTGCGCACCCAATAACCTTACCACCATTAACATGGGGAAAATAAATCTAGAGGTTGTATACGAATAGCCATTTGTAGATTTACTTGTAGACCCACTTGTGGGTCATGCTGAAGCACCCTATAAATGTGCTAAAGGTTTCAATTAGTTAGAGACTGGTTCGGCGGAGGGACTGTCCGCCGTTATTTTTTCCGGTTCGCCGACTTGCCACCTAAAGCTGGCGGCGCTGGGGGAAGGCAGGCTAAGGCTGTAAACAGCCAAGCCCTTTTACCCAATCCCTCTCTGTCCGCCGCTTGTCGGCTCGGGGGTTGAGGTCATGCCTGACCAAAGATAAAAGTGAATCAAAGCCCGAAACGAGGGGAAACCGCTTCAAGCTATCGCGTCTCGCGGTAAAAGGGCTTGCTGAGCGCTAGCGAAGTGACCGCAGGGAACGAAGTCGGCCCGCTATTTTAGTCATCCATTTTCAGCGCTTGGATAAACGCGTCTTGGGGAATATCGACCTTGCCGAATTGGCGCATTTTCTTTTTACCGGCTTTTTGTTTATCCAGCAGCTTGCGCTTACGGCTGGCGTCACCGCCATAGCATTTCGCCGTCACATCTTTTCTGAGCGCGGCAATCGTCTCGCGCGCAATCACCTTGCCGCCCAAAGCCGCTTGAATGGGAATTTTGAAAAGATGGCGCGGAATGAGGTCTTTCAACCGCTCGCACATGGCGCGGCCGCGCGCCTCGGCATTGTCGCGATGCACAATGGTGGACAGCGCATCGACCGGCTCGGCATTGACGAGAATCGCCATTTTAACGAGGTCGCCGGTGCGATAGTCGGCCATTTGATAATCAAAACTGGCATAGCCACGCGTCACGCTTTTCAGGCGGTCGTAAAAATCGAACACCACTTCGTTTAAGGGCAGCTCATATTCCAGCATGGCGCGACTGCCCGCATAAGACAGATTAATTTGGCGCCCGCGGCGGTCTTCGCACAGCTTCAGAACGGCGCCCATATAATCATCGGGCACTAAAATCGAGGCGCGAATCCACGGCTCATCAATATGGTCAATCTTCACAATATCGGGCATGTCGGCGGGATTGTGTAAATCCTCCACCTCGCCATCGGTCATGTGCAGTTGATAAACCACGCTGGGCGCGGTGGTGATAAGGTCGATGTCAAATTCGCGCTCAATGCGCTCGCGAATAATCTCGAGATGCAACAGCCCCAAAAAGCCGCACCGGAAGCCAAAGCCCAAAGCCGCTGAGGTTTCCATTTCATAATCAAAGCTCGCATCATTCAGCCGCAGCTTGGCCATCGCCTCGCGCAAATCTTCAAATTGCGAACTATCGGTCGGGAAAAGCCCACAAAACACCACGGGCTGCGAGGGCTTAAAGCCCGCCAGTGCTTGCGCGCAGGGCTTTTTATCTTCTGTCACCGTATCGCCGACGCGGGTATCGGCGACTTCTTTAATGGCCGCGGTGAAATAGCCAATCTCGCCCGCGCCCAATTCGCTCACCGTATCGCGCTTGGGACGAAACACGCCGACTTGGTCCACCGGATGCGTCGCGCCGGTGGACATCATGCGGATTTTCATGCCTTTTTTCAGCATCCCGTCAATCACCCGCACCAGCACCACCACGCCCAAATAAGCGTCATACCAACTATCAACCAGCATGGCTTTTAGCGGCGCGTCCGTGTCGCCTTGCGGGGGCGGCAATTGCGTGACAATCGCTTCCAACACATCATCAATACCGAGACCGGTTTTGGCCGAAATATCGACACTGTTTTGCGTGTCCAGCCCGATAACATCTTCAATCTGGGTTTTCACCCGCTCCGGCTCGGCGGCTGGCAGGTCAACCTTGTTCAGCACCGGCACAATTTCATGGTCCACATCAATCGCTTGATACACATTGGCCAGCGTCTGCGCCTCAACGCCCTGGCTGGCATCAACCACCAAAAGCGAGCCTTCGCATGCGGCCAGAGAGCGGTTTACCTCATAGGCAAAATCGACATGGCCGGGCGTATCAATAAGGTTCAACTGATAGGTCTCGCCATCTTGCGCCGTATAATCCAGCCGCACGGTCTGCGCTTTAATGGTGATGCCGCGCTCGCGTTCAATATCCATATTGTCGAGCACTTGCTCCGACATTTCGCGCGCGCTCAAGCCGCCGGTCAGCTGAATCAGCCGGTCGGCCAGCGTCGATTTGCCGTGATCAATATGGGCAATAATCGAGAAATTACGAATATGGTCTTTGCGCGTTGCACTCATGGGATTGGATATAGCACCCGCACGCGCGCGCGCCAATGCGTCAAATGGGGCGTCAAATAAAGCGGGCTAACCGCGCAATTTACCGCCCGTGGCTTTTTCAACGGCGGCGGTGATTTTTTCCGATACCGCGTCAATCTCGGCATCGGTCAAGGTTTTGTCTGAGGGTTGCAAAGTCACTTCCAGCGCGACGGATTTCATGCCCTCGGGCAGGCTGCCGCCGTCAAACACGTCAAATACGCGGACTTGGGCAATCAGTTTTTTTTCCGCGCCTTTTGTGGCGCGCACCATATCGGCGGCGCGCGTTTCGGCCAAAACTTCAAAAGCAAAATCGCGGGTCAGGCTTTGTAAGTTGGACAATGCCAGCGCGCTGCGGGCGATATCGCTGCTCGGCTTGGGCGCAGGCACGCTTTCGGGCCAAACCTCAAAAGCCACCATCGGCATGGCATAATCAAATGCCTGCAACAGGGCGGGATGCAGTTCGCCAAACACCGCCATTGGCTCGCGCGGATTGCGCGCCAGCACGCCGCTGCGCCCCGGATGATACCAATCAATACCGCTGTCAGCCGGAATGGGCAGCACTTGCAAGCCGTCAATCGCCACACCGCATGCCGCCAGTGCCGCTTCTGCGTCAGCGCGAGCTTGATACGCATCGACGCTCTGAGCCGCGCCGCGCCAGTTTTTCGGCGTCGCCAAACCGGCCCGCAAACCGGCCGCCGCAAAACGCTGCGCCCCCGGTGTTGGGCCCTTAAACTCATGGCCTAATTCGAACACATTAACGCCATCGGCCCCACGATCGGCATTTCTTTGCGCCGCTGCCATCAGCCCGGGCAAAAGCGACGGGCGCATATGGCTGAGCTCAGAGGAAATCGGATTGGCCAGCTCCAGCCCTTCCGCCACATGAAAAGCTGTGGCTTGTTTTTCTGAGATGAATGACCACGTTACCGCCTCTACCAAACCACGCGCCGCCAGCCCACGGCGCATCAGCGCGGCGCGGCGTTGCGCCAATGTCAGGGTCGGTTTGGCCACCCCGCTATGGCGCGGCAATGGGGTCGAAGGCACTTCATCAAGGCCATAAATGCGGACAATCTCTTCAACAATATCGGCGCCATTGGTTGTGTCATCAATATCAGGTCGCCAGCTTGGCGCCGTCACCTGCCAGATTTTGCCGGTCTCGACATCAAAGCCCAGCTTTTCCAAAATCGCCTGCATATCGTTTTCGGCAATTTCAAGGCCGGTCAATTGCTGCACGCGCTGCGGGTCAAAGCGCACGGTTTTGGTCTCCTGCAGCACATCACCGGCGGTCACCGGCTGGCACACTGTGCCGCCACAAATCTCGACAATCATCTGCACCGCCAAATTAAGGCCGCTGTCAACCGAGGCCGGGTCAACGCCGCGTTCAAACCGATAGCGCGCATCGCTGTCTATATTATGGTGCCGCCCTGACAGGGCAATCGCCACCGGCTCAAACCAAGCGCTTTCGACCAGCACATTTTGTGTCTCAAGGATCGCACCGCTATCCAGCCCGCCCATAATACCGGCCAGACCAAGCACGCCCTTCTCATCGGCAATCACGCAATCAGTGTCGCGCAATTCATAGGTTTCTTCGTCGAGCGCGACAAAACGCTCGCCGTTTTTGGCAGGCCGCGCCGTCACAGTGCCGGTCAGCTTATCTGCATCATAAACATGCAAAGGCCGTCCGCGGTCGTAGGAAATATAATTGGTAATATCGACCAGCGCGCTAATCGGCTTGAGGCCAATCGCCGACAGCCGCGCCCGCAGCCAAGCCGGACTTTGGGTATTTTGAACACCCTCAATGCGGCAGGCGGCAAATACCGGGCAAGTGTCGCCCTTAACGGCAATCATTGTGCCGTCATCTTTTTCGGCTTTAATCTCAGCTATGCTGTCGGGCTTTAGCGTGCCCAGACCGGCGGCTGCCAAATCGCGCGCAATGCCACGCACGCCCAAGCAATCAGGGCGGTTGGGCGTGATGGCAATCTCAATCATCGGGTCATCAAGCCCCAAAGCGGCTGCCGCCGGCGTGCCGATTTTCGCGCCGTCAGACAGTTCAATAATGCCGTCATGGTCATCGCTCAAACCAAGTTCAGCGCCCGAGCACATCATGCCGCGGCTCTCGACACCGCGAATTTTCGCCTTGCCCAGCACCATGCCATTGGCCGGAATAACTGCGCCCTCTTGCGCCAAAATGCCGATAAGACCGGCGCGCGCATTGGTGGCGCCGCAAACCAGCTTTTGTTCGCCGCCACCCGATTTCACCGTGCAGATTTGCAAGCGGTCAGCTTCGGGATGCGGTTCGGTGGCGGTAATTTCAGCCACTTCAAAATTGGCGAATATCTCTGACGGGTCGCTCAGCGTTTCGACTTCCAAGCCGATAAGGGTCAACTTATCGACAATCTCCGACAGCGCGGCTTTGGTGTCGAGATGGGCGTGCAACCAAGAAAGCGTGAATTTCATCAGACCGCCCCTATGTCGCAGATGTCAGTGTGGTGAGAGATTTATTCGACAGGCCGCCGGCCAGCCCCGGCACATCAATCGGCACAAAGCCGTAATGCTTCAGCCAGCGCAAATCAGCCTCGAAGAAAGCGCGCAAATCCGGCGCGCCATATTTCAGCATTGCCAAACGGTCAATCCCCATACCGAAAGCAAAACCCTGATATTTATCGGCATCAATTCCGGCATGGCGCAGCACATGCGGATTGACCATGCCCGAGCCGCCAATCTCCATCCAATCATCACCCGCACCGACCACCAGCTTGTCGCCATCCCGATGGCACTGCATGTCAATTTCCATGCTTGGCTCGGTGAACGGAAAATAGCTGGGGCGGAAACGAATGGCGATGTTCTCGACCTCGAAAAACGCCGCCAAAAACGCTTCCAGCGTATGTTTCAAATGACCCATATGGGTTGTCTCATCGCCCACCACCCCCTCGACCTGATGAAACATAGGCGTATGGGTTTGGTCGCTATCGCAACGATAGGTGCGGCCGGGCGCGATAAAACGAAAAGGCGGCGCGCTGTCTTGCATGGTGCGCACTTGCACCGGCGAGGTATGGGTGCGCAAAACCAGCGGCGCGCCCTCTTCTTCGGCTTGCATATAAAATGTGTCATGCATTTGCCGCGCCGGATGCGCTTCGGGAATGTTCAAAGCGGTGAAATTATAAAACTGGCTTTCAATATCCGGCCCCTCGGCCACGTCAAAGCCCATATCGGCAAAAATCGCGGCGATTTCTTCCATCACTTGCGCTACCGGATGAATACGCCCCTCAAATTGCGGGTCAACCTCCAGCGGCAGGGTCATATCCAGCGTTTCCTCAGCCAGCCGCGCATTCAGCGCTGCCGCATCAATTATTGTCTTTTTCGCACCAATGGCCGCCGCAATTGTGTCGCGCAGCACATTAAATAAAGGCCCGTTAATTTGGCGTTCTTCTGGGGTCATGCCGCCCAGCGTTTTCAGCAAAGCCGAGACCGAGCCTTTTTTACCCAATACCCCCACGCGCACCGCTTCCAACGCCGCTGCATCGTCAGCCGCATCAATCGCGGCCAAAATTTCGGCTTCCAGTTTTTTTGCGTCTGCGCTCATTTTGGCCCCAATAATATCAGCGTCGGTTTGGTTAAAAAAAACCCACCCGCATCGGATCAAGCATAAGCCTGTCACAGATGCGGGCGGGGAATATGTTGCAGGGGTGCGCGCACCCCGTCAAATGCTTTCAGCAAATCAGCGTTTTACCGATTAAGCGGCCAGCGCCGTGCGGGCTTTCCCCACAAGGGCTTCAAAAGCGGCCGGCTCATGCACAGCCAAATCGGCCAGCACTTTGCGGTCCACTTCAATACCGGCTTTTCCCAGCCCGTTGATAAACTGGCCATAAGCCAGCCCATGGGCGCGGGAAGCGGCATTGATGCGCTGAATCCACAAAGCGCGGAAATTACGCTTGCGGGCGCGGCGGTCGCGATAAGCATATTGTCCGGCTTTGGTGACCGCCTGCTTGGCAATCCGAATGGTATTCTTACGGCGGCCATAATAGCCTTTTGCCTTAGAAAGAACTTTTTTGTGGCGTGCATGAGAAGTCACACCGCGTTTCACACGAGACATATCTTCTCCTCCTTAACCGTTGGGTAGGAATTTACGCACGATTTTTGCATCCTGCGGCGACAGCACTGTGGTGCCGCGCTGGTTGCGAATCTGCTTGTTTGTACGCTTGATCATGCCGTGCTGTTTGCCTGCCTGACCGGCGCGTACCTTACCTGAGGCCGTTAGCTTAAAGCGCTTTTTGGCTCCCGATTTGGTCTTCATTTTGGGCATTTCGTCTTCCTTTCAAATCTCGGCTGTCCAACGTTTTTGGAAAAAGCCCCACCATCCGAAAATGGTGAAAAAGTCGTCAACGACCTGCTTGGCAGCCCTTTACAGCCAGCCGGTCGGCTCAAGACATTTTGTCATATCACTATGCGTCTCAAGCAGCGGGTGTTATACGCGAGTGACGGCAAATTGCAAGTCTTGCATAAGACCTTCAGCGCGGAGATTTATCTTGGTAAAGCCCCTCAATATAGCCCATCGCGGCGGCGCCGATTTGTGGCCGGAAAATACGCTGGAAGCGTTTTCACGCGCCATTGAGCTGGGCGTTGATGGCATTGAGTTTGACGTTCAACTGAGCGCAGACGGGCATTTGGTCATTCACCATGATGGGCGGCTGAAAGCTGAGGCGACGCGCCTCAATGGGGTTTTCCTGAAAAAACCGACGCCGCCGATAAATGCGCTGAGCCTTGCCGCGCTGCAAACATATGATGTCGGGCGACTGGAAGACGGGTCTCACTATGCCGCGCGCCGGGCCGGGCGCGGCCATATTGATGGCGCGTCAATTCCCACATTGGCGGCTTTCGACGCGGTATTGACCCAAACCAAGCCCGATTTTCGCGCCTATATGGAATTGAAAACAAATATGATTGATGCCGCCCAAGCCGCTGCATTGGCGGCGGCCTATGGCGCGGCGCGCAAAACCTCGCCGGTTGCCGATAAGCACATCGTCATTTCCTTTGACTGGCGCACGGTTAATGCCGTGCGCGCCTTATTTCCCGATATGCCACATGCCTATACAACAATGGCCTTTGCCGAAACCGACCCGACGCATGAAAGCGCCGCGCGCGATAAGCCCGATAGCCTTGCCGCGCGCCTGCGTCAGGCCTCAAAAAACGGGGCGCCCTGGTGGGACGGCATGGATTGGCGCGATATGGACGGCCCGACGCATGGCGAGCGTGTCTTGCGCGCCATTAAAGCGGGCGGCGGTGCGGGCTGGTTTGCCGATGCACAAGATGTCACGGCCGAAAACATGGCCATCGCGCATGATTTGGGGCTCAGCGTTTCTGCATGGACGGTGAATGATGCGGCGGCAATGGAAAAAATGGCGCGGCTTGGGGTTGCAGCGATTATTACCGACCGACCGGATATTTTGAAAAAACTTTAGCGCGGCGGCTTATTTCGGGGCCAATACCATAATCATCTGGCGGCCTTCCATTTTCGGCATGGCCTCCACTTTTGACAATTCATTGACATCATCGCGCACGCGGTTCAGCACATCCATACCAAGCTCTTGGTGCGCCATTTCACGTCCGCGAAAACGCATGGTGACTTTCACCTTATCGCCGCCTTCGAGAAATTTGACGACATTGCGCATCTTCACTTCATAATCATGCGTGTCGATATTCGGCCGCATTTTAATCTCTTTCACATCAACGGTTTTTTGACGCTTGCGCGCCTCGCTGGCTTTCTTCTGTTCTTGATATTTGAGCTTGCCATAGTCGAGGATTTTACAAACCGGCGGTTTGCCATTTGGCGATACTTCCACCAAATCAAGGCCACTTTCTTCCGCCATGGCCAGTGCCGTGTCGGTATCAAGGACGCCCATTTTTTCACCCTCTGCTCCAATTACCAGCACTTGCGGCGAGGTAATCATACGATTGACACGCGGGCCGGTCTGTCGAGGCGGCTGCGCGGCGTGTGGTCTACGTGCTATGGCTTTGCTCCTTTAATAATTGCCATGCGGGCAATACTGCGCCCGTGAAAAATAGGTTTAGGGGCAAATGCGGCGGTGTCAACTGCCAATCGCCCTATAGCCCCTAACTATTGCATCTATTTATTGCCAAAACCTTATTGCCAATTCGGGCGCGGCCAAACCAAATATTTCAGCCAGCTGGGGGTCGGTTGCGGCTGCACCACAGCCTCAAAGCGTCGCCATGAAATGCGCCGCATCAACGCCATAAAGCCCCGCAGGCCCAGCGGGGCGTAAATCCAAACCTCATCGGCGCGCGCCGCTATCTTGCGATTGGCTTCATCGGCCAAAACGGTTAGCGACACCGCATCCGGATAAAGCGCCTCAATGGCCTCGGCCAAAGCCGCCGCCGACATGCCCAGCCCGATGAGCAAGACCCCACCTGGCTCTTTTATCGGTCTTTTTTTCGGCATCACCCGAGCCATTCCCGATAAACATTCAACGTGCGTTGACACATGGCGGTGCGCGTATAATTGGCCAACACATTGGCGCGGCCATTCTGGCCCATCGCCGCCAAATCCTCCGGCGACATGGCCAAAGCAGCCTCAATCGCCGCCGCCAATGCCTCGGCATTATTAATCCGCGCCAGCCAGCCCGTGCCGCCATTGGCAGGCGATTGGGCGATAATCGTCTCGCGATAGCCCCCCGCATCAGAACCGATAACCGGCAGCCCGGCCGCTTGCGCTTCAATAATGGTGCGCCCGAAAGGCTCGGGGCGAATGGTCGGCACAATGGCCAGATCCGCCGCCGCATAGGCCGAAGCCATATCCGTCTCAAGGCCGGGCATCACCAGCCGGTCGCCATAGCCCAAAGCCGCCGCCTGACTTTTCAGCGCGGCAACATAATCATCGCGCCCCTGCGCGCTGCCGACCAGAACCAGTTTCGGCTTTTTGTCTGAGGCCAATAGGCCAAGCGCCGCAATCAACACATGTTGACCCTTCAGATGCGTCACCCGCGCCGGACATATAATGACAAAATCGCTGTCACCGACCCCCCAAGCAGCGCGCTTGGCAGCTTTATCGGCAGCAGAAAAATTTTCCGGAGCCAGCGCCTGCTCATCGCAGCCACGCGGGATAACCCGCAAGCGCGACGCCGCCCAGGGATAGACCGCCTCAATGCGCGCGGCAGTGAAATGCGAATTGGCAATGCTCACCTGCCCACGCACCAGCGATGAATTATACAAGATCTTGGCTTTCGGCTTTTCATGCACGGTCGAATGAAAAGTTGTGACATAGGGCATATTTGTGCGCTTGGCGGCAAACAACGCCGACCAACAGGGCGCACGCGAACGGCCATGAATGAGGTCAACATTTTCAGCCCGCATCAGCTTTGCCAGACGCCCGACATTGCGCCACATGATGAGCGGGTTTTTCGACGCCACCGGCATATAAAACACCTCGCCGCCTACCGCCCCGATTTTGGCCTCTAACGCGCCGCCCTCGCTGGCGACCAGCGCACGGCCCCCGGCTTTGACAATCGCCTCGGCTATTTCAAATGTCGTGACTTCCGCCCCACCGGTTTCAAGCTGCGGCACCACTTGCAATATGGTGCGACCGGTTAAATCGACCGGCTCGGTTGACGGCATTTGAAAGCGGTTCGACATCTGGCTTGTCCTTTGGCATTATGCTTGAATCAGTTTTAAAGCCATTTGCCGCATTTCCCAAATCAAGAGGCTACACCATGACCGCGCTTTTTACCGAACGCCTTGAAACCGCAATGGGCCCGCAAAAGCTCGCCTATCGCCAACAAGCGGGCGAGGGAACCGGACTGGTGTTTTGCGGCGGCTTCCGTTCCGACATGACCGGCACCAAAGCCACGGCATTGGCGGATTGGGCGAGGGAGAAAAACCGCCCCTATACGCGGTTTGATTATTTCGGCCACGGCGCCTCAACCGGTGCCTTTACCGATGGCACAATGAGCCATTGGCGCGGCGATATTCCCCATATTCTCGACCATTTATGCGAGGGCCCGCAAATATTAATCGGCTCGAGTTTCGGCGGCTGGTTGTCGCTCATGGCGGCGCTTGACCGACCGCAAAAAGTCGCCGCGCTGGTGCTCATCGCGCCGGCTGTCGATATGACCGAGCGCCTGATGTGGGCGCGCTTTTCAGATAAGGCGCGTGACAAACTGATGCGCGAGGGGCTGGTTTATGACCCATCGGAATATGACCCTGAGGGCTATCCCATCACCAAAGCGCTGATTGAAGACGGGCGCGCGCATCTTATGCTTGAAGCACCGATTGAGATAAATATGCCGGTGCGGATTTTGCATGGGCAAAAAGACGATGCCGTGCCCTGGGATTTATCGCTGGAATTGGCCGACAGGCTGGTAACAGATAATGTTGAATGTCATCTCATCAAAAACGGCGACCATCGTTTATCCGAGCCGCATGAATTGGCGCGCCTGATTGAGCTGATTGAGGCATTGGCTCTCTAGCGGCTGCTTAAAATTCTTCGGCCTCATACAGCGCCCTTAAGCCCTCGCGATAGGTCGGATAGTCCAGCGTGATGCCCAGCTCGCGCTTGATGCGGTCATTTTTAATGCGCTTATTTTCAGCATAAAAACTTTGCGCCATTGGGGACAATTCAGCCGTTTCAAATGCGACCAGCGGCGGCGGTGCGACCCCCATGAGTTGCGCCGCATAAGTGACCACATCTTGCGGCGGCGCGGCTTCATCATCGCAAACACTATAAGCGCGTCCGGCATTGGGCTGCGCCATTGAGGCGCGCAAAATCCGGGAAATATCCGCCACATGAATACGCGAAAACACCTGACCCGGTTTTTCAATGCGCCGCGCCGTGCCGCGTTTAAGCGATACCAATTGATTGCGCCCGGGGCCGTAAATAC
>FZLQ01000147.1 GCA_900197605.1 Phyllobacteriaceae bacterium Water-Bin73 | reverse complement strand
GCGCGACTTGCCGCGTATTGTGGCTGAAACCAAAATCGACAAGCCGGTGCAGGTTGGAGTTATTCGCCGCGGCAAATCACGCATGTTGAAAATCGTCACCGGTCGTTTGGAAGAAGCCAGCACCAAGCCGGTCGAAGAAGACCGCCCTCAGGAAAAAGCCCGCACCACTGATGATATGAGCTATCTCGGCATTACCGTGCAGAGTTTGAGCCGTGAAAACCGTCAACGTTTCGGTTTGGCTGACGATGTTATCGGAGCGGTCATTATTGATGTGGCACGTGACAGCACAGCGTTTGAAGCAGGTATTCGCCCCGGCGATGTGGTGTCTGAGATTGACCAAAAGCCGGCCGGTTCGGCTAAGGCGGCGGTTGATGCGTTAAAGGCGGCCAAGAAGAGCGGTCGTAGTTCAGTGCTGGCCTTTATTCGCTCAGGCGAGACCGTGCGCTTTATCGCCATTCCACTCAGCGATTAAATATCAAGCGAAATCGGCTTGGCGATAGCCCTGCAAGTAAAGCAGGGCTGTCAAATCGCCATGGGTGATGCGATAGCGCGCGCTTTCAGCAACCGCAGGCTTGGCGCGAAAGGCGACGCCCATACCGGCAATGCCGAGCATGGCCAAATCATTTGAGCCATCGCCCGTGGCCAAAACATCGGCCTCCGACAAGCCCAATTCTTTGGCCCAAGCGGTCAGGATGTCGGCTTTGGCGGCGCGGCCCAAAATCGGCTCGACCACTGTGCCGTCCAATGCCCCATCGACAAGGTTCAAATCATTGCATTGAAAGCGATTGAAGTTGAGCTTATCGGCAATGCGCGCGGCAAAAAACGCAAAGCCGCCCGACACCAGACCGCAAAACACATCATGCTTGCGTAAAGTGGCCAGCAGGGTTGTCGCGCCGGGCATCAGCGTGATGCCGGTATCATAAAGCTCTTGCAGCGCGCTTTCCGGCATGCCTTTCAGCATGGCAACGCGCTCTTTCAGGGCCGGTTCAAAATCCAATTCGCCGCGCATGGCGCGGGTGGTGATGTCGATAATCACCTCTTCCTTGCCAATCGTCTTGGCCAGTTCATCGAGACATTCTTGCTCGATAATCGTGCTTTCCAAATCGGCAATCAGCATTTTCTTTTGTCGCGCCGCGTCGCTGACGCGGTTGATGTCAATCGGCAAATCGTCAAAGCGGTCGGACATAGCATCGGCAATGCCCAGCATGTCGGGCGCAATCGCATATTGTACCGCGTCATCGCCGAGGCGGTCAGGTGCGGGCAGTGTGGGTATGGCGTCGGCCAGCGTGGCCAGCTCGGTGTCGGTTAGCGTTTTGCTGCCCGGTTGAGCAGTGATGACCAGAAAATCCGTTTCTATTGCTTTTGTCATACATCAGAACCCTATATGAATAGTTTATGTC
>FZLQ01000004.1 GCA_900197605.1 Phyllobacteriaceae bacterium Water-Bin73 | reverse complement strand
ACCCTGTCTTTCATGCCGCTGGCTTCGGCCGACCCTATTGGCGGGGTGATTATCAGCGATTGGTATAATGACCCGGCCGCAACCAATGAGCGGGTAAAGGTCAATCTGATTATTTCAGGCCTTGAGCTGCGCGCCGATGCTTTGCGCGTCAGCCTGTTTCGCGAGACGTTGCGCGGCGGCAAATGGGTTGCCACGGCCACCTCAGTGGCCGCAGCCCGCCAGCTTGAAAATATTATTCTGACACGCGCCCGCGACCTTGCCGTGTCGCGCCGCGCCGATCGGTAAATTGAATGAGCGACACGTCGCGCCCCCCTTATGACCCGTCCGCGCATGAAGCCCATTGGCAAAAGGCGTGGGATGATGCGCGTTCTTTCGTCGCCGATGAGGGCGACAAAACGCGTCCCAAATATTATGTCTTGGAAATGTTCCCCTATCCGTCGGGGCGTATTCATATGGGGCATGTGCGTAATTACGCTATGGGCGATGTTGTGGCGCGCTTCAAAAAAGCGCAAGGCCATAATGTGCTGCACCCAATGGGCTGGGACGCTTTTGGCATGCCGGCCGAAAATGCGGCGATGGAGAAAAACACCCATCCGGCAAAATGGACCTATGAGAATATCGACACCATGCGCGGCCAGCTTAAAAAGCTGGGCCTGTCGATTGATTGGGCGCGCGAATTTGCGACCTGCGACCCGTCTTATTACGGCCATGAGCAAGCCATGTTTCTGGATTTCGTCGAGGCCGGATTGGTTGACCGCCGCGAAAGCATTGTCAATTGGGACCCGGTTGACCAAACCGTGCTGGCCAATGAACAAGTGATTGACGGCAAGGGCTGGCGGTCGGGCGCCGCGGTTGAACAAAAAAATCTGACGCAATGGTTTTTGCGTATTTCCGATTATGCCGAGGCCTTGCTGGGCGCGCTGGACGGGCTGGAACGGTGGCCGGAAAAAGTGCGGCTGATGCAGGCCAATTGGATTGGCCGCTCGGAGGGTCTGGCCTGCCGCTTTGAGCTGACGCAAACCGTATATGATGTTGACGCGCTGGAGGTTTATACCACCCGCCCCGACACGCTATATGGCGCAAGTTTTTGCGCCATTTCACCCGATCACCCGCTGGCCATAGAATTGGCGGAAGACAATCAAGAGCTTGCCGCTTTTCGCGCCGATTGCGCCAAGCGCGGCACGTCAGAAGCCGATATTGAGGCGGGCGAAAAGCTGGGCTTTGATACCGGCTTAAAAGTGCAGCACCCATTGGACAAGGATTGGTTATTGCCGGTCTATGTCGCCAATTTTGTGTTAATGGGCTATGGCACGGGTGCAATCTTTGCCTGTCCGGCGCATGACCAGCGCGACCTTGATTTTGCCTTAAAATATAATCTGCCGGTCAAAACCGTAGTTCGCCCGCAAGACGACGCCCATTTCACTGTCACCGATACGGCCTATACGGGCGATGGGGTGATGGTTAATTCGCCGGGGCTTGACGGGCTGTCACCGCAAGCGGCACGGGCACAAATGATTGCGCGTTTTGAGGCGGACGGGCGCGGCGAAAAGCGCGTCAATTTCCGACTGCGCGATTGGGGCATTTCCCGCCAGCGCTATTGGGGCTGCCCGATACCGATGATTTTATGCGACACATGCGGCACTGTACCGGTGCCGCGCGACGCGTTACCCGTCACCCTGCCCGATGATGTCAGCTTCGACAAGCCGGGCAATCCGCTGGCGCATCACCCAAGCTGGAAGCATGTCAAATGCCCGAACTGCGGCGGCGATGCGACCCGCGAGACCGATACATTTGATACATTTATTGACAGCAGTTGGTATTTTGCCCGCTTTGCCGGTTTGAAAGAAGACGCGCCGACCGACCGCGCCGCGGTCGATTATTGGCTGCCGGTTGACCAATATATTGGCGGCATTGAACATGCGATTTTGCATTTGCTTTACGCCCGCTTCACCACACGCGCCATGCACAAAACCGGCCATGTGGCGGTCGAAGAGCCATTTGCCGGATTATTTACACAAGGCATGGTGTGCCATGAGACCTATCGCCATGACGGGCAGTGGCTGTCGCCCGATGAGATTATTCGCAATGGCGATGGCGCGGTTTTGGCGGCTGATGGCAGCAGCGCGGTGAGCGTCGGGGCGGTCGAGAAAATGTCGAAATCGAAAAAGAATATTGTCGATCCGGACGATATTATTGCGCGTTATGGGGCCGATACGGCGCGTTGGTTTATGCTGTCTGACAGCCCGCCCGAGCGTGATGTGCAATGGACGCAAGACGGCATTGAGGGCGCTTGGCGCTTTGTGCAAAAAGTCTGGCGCTTATTTGACGGGCATATATTGGAAGAGCATGACGCGGCGCGTTTTGTCGATGGCTTAACCGCGTCCGATATAGATGGCGACGACGCGCGTGCGCTTTATCGCCAAATGCAGCTTGCCATTGATGCGGTAACACGCGAGCTGGAGGCGCTTGGTTTTAACCGCGCCGTGGCGCGGCTTTATGAATTGGTCAATGCGCTGAGTGCATTTAAGGCGCGTAATGGTAATGATGCGGCGTGTCGCGCTTATGCGCTGGCGCAATTAATGAAGCTGCTCTCGCCGATGATGCCGCATTTGGCCGAAACCGGCTGGCAGGCATTGGGCGGCGCGGGGCTGGTCGCTGATGCCGCTTGGCCACAAGCCGATACATCGGTTTTAACCAGCGATGAGGTGGTCTTGCCAGTGCAAGTGAATGGCAAAAAGCGCGGCGAAATTTCCGTGCCGAAAGACGCCGATGAGGCTATAATCAAAGAAATGGCGCTGAACGAAGCTGGGGTTAAAAAATTCATTGACGGTCAAGAGCTTAAAAAAACCATCATTGTCCCCGGGCGCATTGTCAATCTGGTTGTCAAATAGACAGGCCGATTTGGCGGTGCTGCCGGGTTTGGCAGTCTTACTTGTCGCCTTGCTGTTATCGGCTTGCGGCTTTTCCCCGATTTATAAAATAGACGGCACGCGCGACGGGTCGGTATCGCTGGCGGCTTTGGCCCTGCCCGATACCGACAATGGGCGCCTATTGGCGCAAGCGTTAAACGGGCGGTGGCAAGCCGATGAGCGGGCGCTTTTCGATATGCGCATCGCGCTTGATGAGGCAGCGCGTGACAGCCAGCTTAACGAAGCCGGTGTCGGCGCGCGCATTGAGCTTTCCTATCGCTTGCGCGCTGAACTGCATAACCGACAAGACGGCACGCGCCGCTCGATTGAGTTGCGCCATGCGGCAAATGTCGCGCGCAGTGGCAGCGGTGCCGATGATTTGGCGCAAAAGCGCAATCAAGCACGCCTTGCCATGCAAGTCTTGGCCGAGCAATTGATAATGCGCTTATCGCGCGAGGGGATCGGCGGGCAAATAGATGAGGCGCGCCCATGAAGGCCAAAGCACATGAGGTGGAAGCCTGGGTCGGCGGCTTGAAAGCCGATAAATCACCGGCGCTGGTTTTGGTTTATGGCCCCGATCGCGGCGGTGTGCACGAAACCGCCAAGGCCATTAAGGCCGCCTATTTGGGACAGGATTTCGACCCGCTGCAATATGTCTCTTTGGAAGAGGGCGCGCTGTCAGGCCAGGCCGGATTGCTGGCTGATGAAGCCGCGGCCATGCCGATGTTTGGCGATCGCAAGCTGGTTCATGTCAGCGGGGGCAATGCCGCTGTCGTCAGTGCGGTCAAATTTTATCTGGCAAAACTGGCCGAGGCATCTGCGCCGACACATAGCGCAATGGTTATTGTCGAGGCCGATAATTTGCGCCCGACATCGCCTTTGCGAAAAGCTGCTGAGACCGATAAGCAAGCCATGGCCTTGCCATGTTATGCGCTGGAAGCGCGCGATATTAGCCGCCTTATTCGCCAGAGTTTGGAGCGCGAAAATTACCGCATTGAGGCGCAGGCTATGGATTTATTAAGTGCGCGACTGGCCACGGATCGCGGCATTATTCAGCGCGAATTAGAGCGGCTGGTTCTGTTTAAGGGCGTGCGCGATAAAAAGGCCGAGCCGGGCATGGTCACGGGTGACGATGTGGAAGCCGCATTGGGTGACCAAACACAGGGCGATTTTGATCGGCTGATTGACAGCGTCGCGCTGGGTCGATTGGACGAGGCCGACCGGGCGCTGGCGCGCTTGGAGGCCGCCGGAACGGCTGCCGCCGGTGCGCTGGCTGTGGCGCGCATGCATTTTCAAACCCTGCATTTGGCACTTGGGCAGATGGAGAACGGCACGTCGCAAGTCAAAGCGCTGGGCGCGTTTCGGCCACCGCTGCATTTTCGGCGCAAGCCATTGGTCGAACAGCAAATGCGCTTATGGTCGAGCGGCAAATGTGCGCGCGCGCTGGAGATTTTGAATGCTGCCGAAAAAGCCTGTCGCGGCGGGACAAGTAGCCTGTCGCAAGCCCAAGCTGGTAATGCCCTTTTGCGCATCGCGCGAGCAGCGCAGAGATAAAGAGAGCGAGCAGCGTGAGAGATAAAGAGCGCGAGCAGCGTGAGAGATAAAGAAAGCGGGTCGCGTGAGCAATAAAGCCAAATAAAATTTATGGGCGCATCAACCGCGCAATCAGCGCGTCCAATTGTTCGAGCGTCTTGTAAGAAATCCGGACATCGCCGCCTTTCTTGCCCTTATCATCAAGGCTTACGCCAAGACCCAGCCGGTCTGCCAATTGCTTTTCAAGTTGTTTTGTGTCGGCTGATTTTTCTGTCGTGGTTTTGCCGCCGCCGCCCGTCCCTTTGGGCTTGGTCGCTTGTGCCGCCACAAGCCGTTCGACGGCGCGCACGCTCATGCCGTCTTTCATAATCTGTTTCACCATGCCGGCAATCACATCGGCGCTTTGTTTTTCGGCTTCAGACAATCCCAACAAAGCGCGCGCATGACCCATGGAAATCGTGCCCGCGCCGAGCGCCTGTTTAATGGCTTGCGGCGCGCCGGTCAGACGCAGCAAATTGGCGATATGACTGCGGCTTTTGCCAATGGTCTCGGCAAGCTCGGCTTGCGTATAGGCGAACTCATCGATAAGCCGTTGATATCCCTCAGCTTCTTCAATCGGATTGAGGTCAGCGCGTTGCACATTCTCGACCAAGCCGATTTCCAGCGCGGTGACATCATTGACCGGCTGAACAATTACCGGCACTTGATGCAGGCGCGCCATTTGTGCCGCGCGCCAGCGTCTTTCGCCGGCGATAATCTCATAGCCGTCATCAATCGGGCGCACCAAAAGCGGTTGCAAGACGCCGGATTTCTCAACTGACGCGGCCAACGCGCTCAATTCGTCTTTATCAAAGACTTTCCGCGGCTGAAACGCCCCCGGCTTCAGCGTATCAATGCCGACATAGATAAATCCGCTACCAGCCGCTTTTCCAACACTATCGGACCCAGCACCCGGCGTGCTATTCGGTGTGGAATCCGGTGTTGCGGGATTGACCGCGACCTTTGGCGCGGCGGCATCGCCAATCAGCGCCGACAGACCGCGGCCCAAACCGCGCTGGGCTTTTCGGGGGGCGGGTTTTTTTGCGTCACTCATTCAGATATCCATTCTTTTTATCGGCCGCGCTCGGCTCACGCCGCTTGTCGGGCGCGCTCGCGCCGCACAAGTTCACCGGCCAATTGCATATAGGCCAAAGAGCCGCTGCATTTGTGATCATAAAGAAGCGCCGGTTTGCCGAAGCTGGGCGCTTCCGAGACCCGCACATTTCTTGGAATAACCGTGTCATAAACCAAACCATCGAAATGGCTGCGCACATCGGCATCGACCTGCGATGACAAATTATTGCGCGCATCAAACATGGTCAGCACAATGCCCTGAATATCCAAAGCCGGATTGAGGCTGCCCTTCACTTGTTCAATCGTGCTCAATAGTTGGCTCAAGCCTTCCAATGCAAAAAACTCGCATTGCAGGGGCACCAATACGGATTGCGCGGCAACCATCGCGTTTAATGTCAACATGTTGAGCGAGGGCGGGCAATCGATAAAAATATAGGAAAAGCGGCTGACGGCGCTATCGGCCATAGACGTAGCCTGGTAATCGGCGAGGGCGTCAGCGAGGCGATGAATACGCCGCTCATTATCCGACAATTCGACCTCAACGCCGAGCAAGTCCATGCTTGCCGGCACCAGATGAAAGCCCGGCACGGCGGTTTCGCACACCGCCTCGGCCAATGTCGCATCGCCCAGCAAGACATCAAAACTGGTGAGCTTTCGGTCGGCGCGGTCAATGCCCAGACCGGTTGAGGCATTGCCTTGCGGGTCAAGGTCAATCAATAAAACCGGCTCGCCAATGGCGGCCAGCGCGGTGCCGAGATTAATCGCCGTGGTGGTTTTGCCGACACCGCCTTTTTGATTGGCCAAACACATGACGCGCGGCGCGGGCGGCGCAGCAGCATTATGGGGGGGTGACTCAAATGGCGACACGGGCTTCCTCACATTTGTCGTAAGACAATTCTTTACATATTTTCCACACAGACGCAAACCTCTGACGCCGCGCGCCTAAAAGCGGCTTGTCCCGCGTCGAGCCGCTTTTTAGCGATTTCGCGGCGTCACGGCGCTAATCTCCAATATCCGCGCCGCAGCATCTGTGTCGCTCAGTTGAGCCGTTACATTAAGTTTCCAATATTGTTCGCTCGCCGTCAATTCTTCCTGCCAATTGCGCCCCTTATGAACCAGCGCAACTGTGGATGAATTGCAAAACGGCGCCAAAAGCCCCAATAAATCGGGAAGGGGGGCCAGCGCGCGCGCGGTAATCACATCAATTTCCGCCAATGCGGGGGGCTTGGCTGCGGCCACCGCCTCAATGCGCGCATGATGCACCGTCGCGGTAAGGCCGGTATCGGCAATAACGGCGCGCAAAAAACCCGCCTTTTTGCGATCGCTTTCGATGAAATGCATATGCGCGGCGGGGTTTTTTTCAGCCAGCATAATCGCCAACACCAAACCGGGCAGGCCGCCGCCGCTGCCCAAATCAAGCCAAGTAGTGGCGGCATTCGGGGCGGCGCGCGCGGTAGCATTCTGGGTGGTAGAGGTGCTGGGCGCATAGCGCATAATTTGCGCCGAATCCGCGGCGTGACGTTGCCAGAAATGCGCCAGCGTATTGGGCCCAACAAGATTGACGGACTTCTGCCATTTGCCCAATAGCGCTTGATAGGCCATTAATTTGGTCAATGTTTCACGTGAAACATCATAGGTCTCGGCGAATTGTTCCGGCGTCATAATGGCTTTAGCTACTCGGCCGCACTGGGTTTACCGTCGATATTGGCACTGGCACTGATATTGGATTTGCGGGCATGATGCAGCAATAGGGTTAAGGCTGCCGGTGTCATGCCATCGAGGCGTGCCGCTTGCCCCAAAGTGACAGGGCGTGCGGCGGCCAATTTTTGCCGCACTTCGGTCGCCATGCCCTCCAAGCTTAAATAGTCAATGTCTTTGGGCAATTGCAGGGCCTCATCGCGGCGGAAGGCCTCAATATCGGCCTTTTGACGGTCGAGATAACCGGCATAGCGGGCATCGGTTTCAATCTGAAAGCGAGTCTCATCATCCCAGCCCGCCATGTCGGGCCAAATCGCCGCCAGGTCTTGCCACGTAATTGACGGATAAGCCAATAGCTCAATCATATTGCGGCGCACCCCATCGGCGCGTATATGCAAGCCCTTGTCACCGGCCTGATTTGGCGTCATTTGCCAGCTCTCGGCCAAAGCGCGGGCATTTTGCAGTTTGCTCATTTTCCCTTTGAAACGCACCGCGCGTTGCGTCCCGACAAGCCCAGCTGCCATGCCTTTGGCGGTCAAGCGCTGGTCGGCATTATCGGCGCGCAAGGTCAGGCGATATTCAGCCCGCGCGGTAAACATGCGATAGGGCTCTGACACGCCCTTGGTCACCAAATCATCAATCATCACGCCAATATAAGCCTCGGCGCGGTCGAGAATAAGCGCGTCTTGGCCACCGGCGGCGCGGGCCGCATTCAGCCCCGCAACCAAACCCTGACCCGCGGCTTCTTCATAGCCGGTCGTGCCGTTAATCTGTCCGGCCAAATAAAGCCCGGGCAGGGCTTTCAGCTCCAGACTGGGCAGCAGGGCGCGCGGGTCAACATAATCATATTCAATGGCATAGCCGGGCCGCATAATATGCACATGCTCAAGCCCCGGAATGGTGCGAATAAACGCATCTTGAATATCCTCAGGCAGCGAGGTCGAAATGCCATTGGGATAAACCGTCGGGTCATCAAGCCCTTCGGGTTCGAGAAAAATTTGATGCGAGACTCGGTCGGGAAAGCGCACCACCTTATCCTCAATCGCCGGACAATAGCGCGGCCCGACACCGGCAATTTGGCCGGAATAAACCGGCGATAATTTGACGTTCTTCTCGATAATATCAAAAGTCGCCTGATTGGTATGGGTGATATGGCAGACGGTTTGCGGCACGGTGATTTTATCGCTCATGAAAGAAAACGGCACCGGATTGTCATCAGCCGGTTGGGCTTCCAAAGTATCCGTATTAATGGTGCGGCCATCGAGGCGCGCCGGTGTGCCGGTTTTCATCCGCCCCAATGTCAGCGCCCCGCTTGTCGCGGCCAGCGCATAAAGCCGTTGCGACAGGGTGATGGCCGGCGCTTCGCCATGCCGACCGGCCGGAATACGCTGCGTGCCGATATGCACAAGCCCGTCAAGAAATGTGCCGGTGGTCAAGACAACAGCCGCCGCATCAAGCCGCGCGCCGTCACCGGTTATCACGCCACAACATCGACCGTTCTCAACCACCACATCATCGACCGGCTGCGCCAATACGGTAAGATTTTGCGTCTCGGCAATCGCCGCCTGCATGGCGTGGCGATAAAGCTTACGATCGGCTTGGGTGCGCGGCCCATGCACGGCAGGCCCTTTGCGCCGATTGAGCAGGCGAAACTGAATCCCCGCCTGATCGGCGACGCGGCCCATCAGCCCGTCCAGCGCATCTATTTCGCGCACCAAATGACCCTTGCCGACACCGCCAATCGCCGGATTGCACGACATCTCGCCAATTGTCTCAAGCTTATGCGTTACCAATAGCGTTTGCGCGCCAAAGCGCGCCGCTGCAGCCGCCGCTTCGCAACCGGCATGGCCGCCGCCAATGACAATCACGTCATAGCTTGTGGCAATTTGTGTCTGGGCACTCATGGGGGCGTGATAGCGCATTAGCCCTTATGCCGACAAGCGATAATGCACGCACCCATACAAGCCCGCGCGAAACGCCGTTGGGGGCGCGGCGGGCGCGCGCGTTTGTGGGCATGGAAGAGGCAGAGAGGCGGCGCTGCCAAAAGCACATTGTTTCACGTGAAACAATGTGCCGCTGAAACGCTTATTATTTCGCTTACTACTTGCCGATACAAAAATCGGCGAACACAATATCGAGCAATTGTTCGACATCAACCGCGCCGGTCAGCCGCCCCAAAGCGCGTTGCGCCAAGCGCAAATCCTCTGCCGCCAATTCCAACGCAGTTGCATGTTGCGCGGCGTCTAAATGTGCGACGACGTCTTCCAGAATTTCAGCATGGCGTTGGCGCGTCACCAACACGCCGCCACCCAGTCCGGCCTTGTCGCGCACCAATTCACCAAGCCGCGCCAGCAGCGCCTCGGCCCCATCGCCGGTCTTGGCCGATAGTGCAATATCACAAGACCCGTCATTCGCCGCTAATGCGCCTTTGAGGTTTTTATCTGATGTCGTGTTTGGGTCAATGTCAGATTTATTGGCAAGCCGCAAATCAGCCGCGGCCAAACGCTGTTTCATATCGCCCGACGGCAATTCGGCATCGGGGGCGCTGACTAGCACCACAATATCCGCTTGCTCAGCCGCCTGTTCGGCGCGGCGCACGCCCTCGCGCTCAATATCATCACCGGCGGCGCGCAAGCCGGCCGTATCAACCAGCGTCACCGGCACGCCATCAAGCACCATGGCCACCTCAATGGCATCGCGCGTTGTGCCCGCCCGGGCCGATACAATCGCCGCCTCACGTCCCGCTAACATATTGAGAATGCTTGATTTTCCGGCGTTTGGCGCGCCCAGCAAGGCGACCCGCACACCATCGCGCAGGCGCAAGCCCCGCTTATCCCCGACATGCGCCGCCAACGCATCGCTCAACCCGGGCAAGCCCTCCAGCGCCGTCTGACCCAAACCGCCGGGCAGGTCTTCATCGGCAAATTCCAAATCGGCTTCCAAATGCGCCAGCATGGTTTTGAGCTGCCTGCGCCAGACCTCGGCTTGGTCTTTCAACCGCCCGCGCAATTGGTCAAGGGCGCGCGCTTGTTGCGCACCGCCTTCGGCATCAATCAAATCGGCAATCGCTTCGGCAGCCGTTAAATCCATTTTGCCATTGACCACCGCACGGCGGGTAAACTCTCCGGCCTCGGCCATGCGCAGCCCATCAAGAGAAGACAGCGCCGCCAATATGGATTGGGTAACCGCCAAGCCGCCATGCACATGCAGCTCGAGCATATCCTCGCCGGTAAAACTATGCGGCGCCTGAAAGCGCAGCAGCAAAGCCTCGTCGAGCAAGGCACCGCTCTCGGGCGCATGCAAGCGGCGCAATGCCGCTTGGCGCGGCGGCGGCACATCGGTTACGCCAAGCGCCGTCAGCGCGCCAACACAATCACCGCCCGATAGGCGAATAATCGCCACTGCCGCGCGCACCGGCGCCGTCGATAGGGCAAAAATAGTCGCGTCTGACACCTGGTTAACCGCCTTGTGCTGTATCGAATTTCGGCTAACCTGCCCGACATGACCGATAAAGGCAATGACATCTTCGCGCGCAATCGGCTGGCCGATGCGACCAGCCCCTATCTTTTACAGCACAAGGATAATCCGGTGCATTGGCAGCCCTGGGAAGACGCCGTGTTTGAAGAAGCGCGGCGACGCAATGTGCCTGTTTTGCTGTCGGTCGGCTATGCGGCGTGTCACTGGTGTCATGTGATGGCGCATGAAAGCTTTGAGGATGACGAGGTCGCGGCCTTGATGAACGCGCATTTCGTCTGCATTAAACTCGACCGCGAAGAACGTCCCGACCTTGATGAAATTTATATGAGCGCGCTGGCCATGATGGGCGAGCAGGGCGGCTGGCCTCTGACCATCTGTCTCGACGCCAATGGCGCGCCATTTTGGGGCGGCACTTATTTTCCCAAAAATCCACAATATGGCCGCCCGGGCTTTATGCAAATTCTGGCTGAGATAAATCGCATTTGGACCGAGACGCCCGATAAGATTACCGCCAATACCAAGGCGCTGACGCAATCGCTAAAGGCCAAAGCGGCGGCTGATGCGCGCGGTGATATGCCGAGCGATTTACCGATGCGTGCGGCGCGGGTTTTGGCCGAGCATATTGATATGGAAAAAGGCGGGCTGGCCGGTGCGCCAAAATTTCCGCAGCCTTTTCTCTATTTGTTTTTATGGCAGCAAGCCCAGCTTGGCGGCAATGGCGCGATAGGCGACGCTGTTTTGGTGACGGCGCGCAAAATCTGTCAGGGCGGCATTTACGATCATCTCGGCGGCGGCTTTGCCCGTTACAGCGTCGATGCCGATTGGCTGGTGCCGCATTTTGAAAAAATGCTGTATGACAATGCGCTGCTCATCACCTGGCTCTGTGCCCTATATCGCGACACGCAAGACCCGCTTTTTGCCGCGCGCATTGACGAGACGATTGCGTGGCTGGCACGCGACATGGTGACCGATGAGGGGGCTTTTGCCGCCAGCCTCGATGCCGACACAGAAGGCGAAGAGGGCAAGTTTTACGTCTGGGACAAAGCCCAAATCGAAGCTGCCCTTAAAGACGATAAAAGCACTGACGCGGCGGCCTTTTGTGCCGCTTATGATATTTCCACCGCGGGCAATTTTGAGGGCAAAAACATTCCCAATCTATTGGCCAATGGCGACGCGCCCCGCGCCGATTTACGCGCCACGCGTGAAACACTGCTCACGCAGCGCGCCGACCGCACCGCCCCCGGCCGCGATGATAAAATTCTCGCCGATTGGAACGGCCTGATGATTGCCGCGCTGGTTGAGGCGGCGCGGCTGTTTCAGCGCCCTGATTGGCTGGCCATGGCCGAGACCGCATATCACGCCGCGCGCGCCGCCCTCACCGATAAATCAGGCCGCCTGTGCCATGCGGCGCGGAATGGCAAACAACTGGCCGTGTCGCTGTCGGCTGATTATGCTTTTATGGGTCAAGCCGCGGCAGCGCTTTACGCCGCCACCACCGCGCCGCTTTATCTCCAGCACGCCGTCAATGATGCGACTTATCTGCACGGCCGGTTTCACGATGATGAGCGCGGCGGCTATTTCGCCAACCTGGCTGATGAGGCGACGCTTTTGGTCAATAATAAACCGGTGCAAGACAATGCTCAGCCCTCGGCCAATGCGGCGGCGCTCGACTTATTTGCTACGCTGGCAACGCTTGCCGGCGACACAGCATGGCGCGATAAAGCCGAACAGGGCTTTGCCGAGCTGGCGGGTCATTTGGCGCAAAACTATCCGGCCATGACATCGCTGCTGAGCACGCGGCTGAGCCTCGACCACCCATTGTCGATTATTGTCATTACCGACAAAAATGCCGACAAAGACGACACAGAAGACGCCGCGCACGCGCTGGCTCATGCCGCGCTGGCACATCCGATATTCTGCCGTCAGGTCATTATCATAACGCCCGATAGCGCCGATATTGACACGCGCCATCCGGCCTATGGCAAACACATGCTGGGCGATAAGGCGACCGCCTATATTTGCCCGGGCCAAAGCTGCCTCGCGCCGACAACCGAGGCCGACGCGGTCACGGCGGCGCTTGACGCTTTGCTGCACAGGCGACAAACTCAAGCCTCGGACTAAAGCAACAAGCTAAAGCCACAAATTGCGGCGCATGAAAACGGAGGCTCAAATGGGTGAAACAGTTCAGATAAAAATCGGTGATGATTATTTTGACGGCTATTTGGCGCGGCCTTCAGCCCAGGCAGATGAAACGCCCCAAAAGGGTGGCGTCAAAGGTGGCGTGGTTGTCATTCAAGAAATTTTCGGCGTGAATAGCGATATTAAAGAAACCGCCGATTGGCTGGCCGGCCAGGGCTATCTCGCGCTCGCCCCCGATTTGTTTTGGCGCCAAGAACGCAATGTCTCACTGACCGATGGTTCAGAAGGCGAATGGCAAAAGGCCTTTGCCCTGATGAACGGCTATGATGGCGACGAAGGGGTTGGCGACCTGCAAGCCGCGATTGATTATTTGCGCGCCAATGGCTGCGCCAAAGTCGGCACAATCGGGTTTTGTCTGGGTGGCCGGATGGTGTTTCTCGCCGCTTGTCGCACCAATGCCGATGCCCATGCGTCCTATTATGGGGTTGGCATTGAGGGGCTGCTGGGCGAGGCCGACAACATCACCGCGCCGACGCTGGTTCATATTGCATCTGAAGATGAATTTGTGCCGCCGGAGGCGCAGGCCGCCATTATCGACGGTCTGGCTGCACATGAGCTGGCCGAGGCCCATATTTATGACGGGCAAGACCACGCTTTTGCGCGCCATAACGGCATGCATTATGACGCGGCCGCAACAGCACTGGCGCATGGGCGCACTTTGGACTTATTTCAACGCGCGCTTTCTTAGCCGCGCCTTAATTTCGTCTGTGTCGCTTTTTACGTGTTCATCGAGTCGAAGAACTCATCATTATTCTTGGTGTTTTTCAACTTATCGATGAGGAACTCAGCCGCATCAACCGCGCCCATCGGATTGAGAATACGGCGCAGCACATAGATTTTCGCAAGCGCGCCGGGGTCAACCAAAAGCTCTTCCTTGCGCGTACCCGATTTCATAATGTCAATGGCCGGGAAGACACGCTTATCGGAAATTTTCCGGTCGAGCACAATCTCTGAGTTACCCGTGCCCTTAAATTCTTCAAAGATAACCTCATCCATGCGCGACCCGGTTTCAATCAACGCTGTCGAGATAATGGTCAATGAGCCGCCTTCCTCAATATTCCGCGCCGCGCCGAAAAACCGCTTCGGGCGTTGCAACGCATTGGCGTCAACGCCGCCGGTCAACACTTTGCCCGAGCTTGGCACAACCGTATTATAAGCGCGCCCCAGACGCGTTATGCTGTCGAGCAGGATAACCACATCGCGGCCATGTTCGACCAGACGCTTGGCTTTCTCAATAACCATTTCTGCAACTTGCACATGGCGCGTCGCCGGTTCGTCAAAGGTTGAGGAAACAACCTCGCCATCAACCGAGCGCTGCATATCGGTCACTTCTTCGGGGCGCTCATCAATCAACAAGACAATCAGATAACATTCAGGATGATTGGCGGCGATGGATTGCGCGATATTTTGCATCAATACGGTTTTACCGGTGCGCGGCGGTGCCACAATCAGGGCGCGCTGGCCTTTACCCAAAGGCGACACAATATCAATCACGCGGGTCGATAAATCTTTGCGCGTCGGATCGTCAATCTCCATGCTGATGGCTTCATCAGGATAAAGCGGTGTCAGATTGTCAAAATGAACTTTCTGGCGGGCCTTTTCGGGGTCTTCAAAATTAATCTTATTGACTTTAAGCAGGGCAAAATAACGCTCGCCGTCTTTTGGGCTGCGAATTTCACCCTCCAGCGTATCGCCGGTGCGCAACGCAAAGCGGCGAATTTGACTGGGGCTGACATAAATATCGTCCGGGCCGGGCAAATAATTCGCATCAGGCGAGCGCAAAAAGCCAAACCCGTCCTGCAGCACCTCAACCACGCCCTCGCCGATAATCGTCACATCATCATCAGCCAATTTTTTCAAAATCGCGAATAACATGTCCTGTTTCAACATGGCTGATGCGTTTTCAATCTCATGGGTTTCGGCAAATGCCAAAAGCTCGGTCGGCGATTTCGCCTTCAGCTCTTCAAGTTTAATTTGGTCCATTGTCATTCTCGCCAATTTGGAGGAAATGCTTTTCAAGAAAACACATGCGCCGTCCGATAGACCGGACGCTCAACAGATTTTACGAAAAGCAAAAGTGCCGACGCGCGGCATTCGGTAGGAAATTCAGTATAAGCGAAAAACGCAGCTTGCTCAAGTCGCTTAAAATGGCTGCACCACGACGAGGATAACAATCACAATCGTCAAAACCGGCGGTATTTCATTAACCATGCGATAAAATCTCGATGCCCGCGGCGGCGCGCCGCTTAATAGCGTCTTTCGCGTGGCCGACAAAAACCCATGATAGCCGGATAAAATAACCACCAAAACCAATTTGGCGATAAGCCAAAACTCAATGATAGGCCAATGTCCGGCGGCGAAAATCAGTGACAGACCGAAAACCCAAGACGCCGCCATGGCCGGTTCCATAATGATGCGCAAAAGTTTTGCTTCCATCACCGGAAACATCTCATGCGGTGTGCCGTTTTCCAGCGCCTCGACATGATAAACAAACAGCCGCGGCAAATAATACATGCCGGCCATCCAAAACATCACTGAAATAATATGAAAAGCCAGCAGCCAGCGGTAATAATCAGCCAGAAATTCCATCACTGTCTTTGCTCCCTCACTTTTTCAAAACTCACGCCGGCGCGCCGCGGATCAGTTCAATCAGCCGCGTCACATTTTCAGGCGGCGTTTGCGGCACGATACCATGCCCGAGATTGAAAATATGAGGCGTGTTTTTGGTCTTGGCCAAAATCTCACGCACGGCTACGTCAAGCCTCGCGCCACCCGCCACCAAAACTTGCGGGTCGAGATTGCCTTGCAGCACCATATCATCACCGACTTGGGCGCGCACCGCATCAATATTGGCGCTGGTATCCAGCCCCAGCGCATCGCATTGAACAGCCGCGCAATAATCGCCCATATGGGTTTTGGCGGCGCGCGGAAAAGCGATAATCGGTACATTAACGCCGCGCGCGCGTAAGCCCTTAATGATTGCCGCCACCGGCGCGACACACCAGCGCTCAAAATCATCACCTTCAAGCGATGCCGCCCAGCTTTCAAAAAGCTGCAGCACTTCTGCACCGGCGTCGGCTTGCGCTGCCAAATAGTCAATGCTTGCAGCGACCAGCATATCAATAATTGACTGAAAGGCCGCCGCATCGCGCGCCGCCAAATCAAGCGCCGGCGCTTGGTCCGGCGTGCCGCGCCCGGCGACCATATAGCTGGCCACCGTCCAGGGTGCACCGGCAAAACCGATGAGGGTTGTCTCCGCAGGCAGGCTTTTCGACAATCGCGCAACCGTGTCAAATATCGGTGCCAAATGTGTCAGCGCATTGTCGCGTGACAGAGTATCGGCATTTTCAATCGGGGTCAGCCGCGGGCCTTCACCTGTTTCAAACCATAATTTCTGACCCAATGCTTGTGGAATGAGCAGAATATCAGCGAATAAAATGGACGCATCAAAGGCATAGCGGCGAATGGGCTGTAAGGTAACTTCTTCGGCCTGTGTCGGATTATAGCATAAATCGAGAAACCCACCGGCCTGTTCGCGTGTCGCCCGATATTCAGGTAAATAACGCCCCGCTTGTCGCATTAACCATATGGGAGGAATCGGTTCGCTTTGGCTGCTTAAGACACGTAGAAGTTTTTTCTGAGATGGTTGCTTAGAACTCATATCTCTCCTTAGCCCTTTTTCTTATTTAAATAAATAAAGGATGTTGTTGTTGTTGTGTGGCCCATTTTCTGTTGATTATTGCGCTCACGCTTTTCTATCCCCATATCAAGGCCTGTGGAAAACCGCCCTGTGAAAACCGGGGAAAACGATAATCAATCCTCAATTTGGCCAGTGCCAGACCTCATATGCCTCAAAATAATGGCTTAATGAAAGCCCCTGCCTGTTTTGAATTATGGGGATAGCGGGGATAATAGGCGCATATGCAAGCAGGCGCGGTTTATCCCCCCTTTTCCAAACAGGTCAAAGGGATTTAATAAAGCCGGTATAAATGACCGCGAGAAAAAGCATAGCGGGGACAAAATTTCTTGGATTTGAGCGCGGGGCAACTTATCCTCACTATTCACATAATTCACCCTCTTTTCAGAGCGGAGCCCTGATGGCCGACACGCAATTTCATCTGCATCTTATCTCTGACAGCACCGGCGAGACCGTGCAGGCCGTGGCGCGGGCGGTTTGTGCGCAATTTGTTGATGCCGCGCCGCAAGAACATATATATGGGCTGGTGCGCGGGTCGAAGGCATTGGCGCGCGCGCTTGAAGAATTAAAGGCCAATCCGGGGCCGGTCATGTATTCCATTCTTGACGACGGATTACGCAGCGAGCTGCACGCCGCCTGCGATAAAATCGGTGTGCCATGCCTGTCTCTTTTGCAACCTTTTGTAAACTCCCTCGCGCCCTATCTCAAAGTTGAGATTGCCAATAAGCCGGGCAGTCAACACGCGCTGGATACGGATTATTTTCATCGCATTAACGCGCTTAATTATACCATTCAGCATGATGACGGGCAGAGCCAGGGCGATTTGAATGAGGCGGATATTGTGTTGACGGGTGTCAGCCGCACCTCGAAAACCCCGACCTGTATTTATCTTGCCAATAAGGGCATTAAAGCCGCCAATGTGCCGCTCGTGCCGGGCATGGACCCGCCGCGCGAATTATTGGAAGCCCATCACCCGTTGATTGTCGGCCTGACCAACAGCCCCGAAAGGCTGCAAGCGATACGGCGTAATCGACTGCTGACATTAAACGAAGATAATGAAACAGAATATATCGACCCCGAACTTATTCGCGGCGAGGTGGCCGAAGCGCGGCGGCTATTTACGCGGCAAAAATGGCCGGTCATTGATGTGACGCGCCGCTCGGTCGAAGAGATTGCCAGCGCCATTTTGAACCTTTATCAAGACCATGAAAAAACCCGACATGCAGACAAGTAAAAAACTGACCCTTGCGTCAAAAAGCAAAATTCGCGCCACTGTCTTGAGCGGCGCGGGGCTTGATTTTGATGTGCAGGTTTCCGGCGTTGATGAAGATGCGCTGAAAGCCAATCATAAAGGCGCAGCTGAGGCGTTGGCATTGGCGTTGGCCGAGGCAAAGGCCAAAGCCGTTCAAGCACAGGGGCTTATTATTGGCGCGGATCAAATTCTTGAATGTGATGGCGCGCTATATGATAAGCCGCGCGACATGCAAGAGGCGCGGCGCAATTTGGCGGTTTTTCGCGGTCAGACGCATTATCTGGTCGGCGCGGTGGCGCTGATTGAAAACGGCCAAACCATTTGGTCGCATTGTGGCCGCGTGCGCCTCACCATGCGCGATTTTTCCGATGCGTTTCTAGACGCTTATTTGGCCGCGGCCGGTGAGCAAATTTTAAGCTCGGTCGGCTGTTATCAGCTTGAGGGTTTGGGCGCGCATTTATTCAGCGCGATGGACGGCGATTATTTCTCGATTTTGGGCTTGCCGCTTTTGCCCCTTTTGGAGGGGCTGCGCGCGCATGGCGGCCTAATTGCATGAGGCGGGTTGCATGAGCTGGGTCGCCGGTAAGCTGGCAATCATTGGCTGGCCGGTCAGCCATTCGCGCTCGCCGCTCATTCATAATTATTGGCTGGCGGCGCAAGGCCTGCCGCCGCTTTATGAAGCCTATCCGATTGACCCGAAAGATGATTTTCGTGCCGCGCTGCGCGGCATGGCCGATGCGGGTTTTGTTGGGGCCAATGTCACTGTGCCGCATAAGGAAGCGGCATTTGCGGCGATGGACGCGCTCAGTCCGGCGGCGCAAATATTGGGCGCGGTTAATACAATCAGCTTTGAAAATGGCCGCTTGCAGGGCGACAATACAGATGGCGACGGGTTTTTGGCCGGGCTTGACGCGGCATCCCAACGCGGCGCGCCGGACGGGAATTGGCAAAACGCGCCGGCCCTTGTGTTGGGCGCAGGGGGCGCGGCGCGCGCCATTATCGCCGCTTTGGGGCGGGCCGGTATTGACGATATTCGCTTGGTCAATCGCACGCGCGATAAGGCCGAGGCGCTGTCGGGTCTCGCCCCGCATATCGCCATCGGGGACTGGCAAGACCGCGCCGCTTTGGCAGATGGTTGCGGGTTATTGGTCAATACGACCAGTCTCGGCATGACCGGTCAGCCGCCCTTAGAGATGCCGCTGGACGGGCTCAAATCGGGCGCATTGGTCAGCGATATTGTGTACACGCCGCTCCACACCCCGCTTTTGCGCGCGGCGCAAGCGAGCGGTTATATTGCGGTCGATGGGCTGGGCATGTTGCTGCATCAAGCGGCCCTGTCTTTTGAGATTTGGACCGGCATGCGGCCGCATATTGATGATAAATTGCGCGCCTTATTGGTGACGGATTTGGCGGAAAAGGATTAGCCTTCATGTATCTTATCGGACTGACCGGCTCTATCGGCATGGGAAAATCAGCGACGGCGACATTATTTCAAGAGGCCGGTGTGCCGGTTTATGATGCCGATGCGGCTGTGCATGCGCTTTATGAAAAAGGCGGCGTAGCGGTTGCGCCAATCGGCGCGCTGGTGCCCGCGGCGATTATTGACGGGGCGGTTGACCGCACCATTTTGGGCCAGCATGTGTTGAAAGATGTCGATAAATTAAAGGCGCTGGAGGCCATTGTTCATCCGCTTGCGGGTCAAAGCCAGGTCGACTTTTTAAGCCAAGCGCAAGCCGATAAAGCCCCCGCTGTGGTGTTGGATATTCCGCTTTTATTTGAGACGGGTGGCGAGGCGTTTGTCGATTGCGTGGTTGTCGTTTCTGCGCCATTTGAGATGCAAAAGCAGCGCGTATTGGCGCGCGCCGGTATGAGTGAGGAGCGCTTTAACGATATTTTGGCCAAGCAAGTGCCCGATGAGGACAAGCGCGCCAAGGCCGATTTTATTGTGGACAGTGCCATTTCAATAGAAGACGCGCGCACCCAAGTGCATGCTATTTTAGAGGCGATTAAGGGGCGGGTCGGCCACGCTTTTGAGGCGCGCATGGCGCGCTTTAAGGCCCGCTCCGGTAATGACTCTGGCACGGGCTCTAAAGGGGCCCCCGAATAGGTGATAAGAGCAGGCCGCAGGGAGACGAGACAATGCGCGAGATTGTTTTAGATACGGAGACCACCGGGCTGGACCCGGCCAGTGGCGACCGCATTGTTGAGATCGGTTGTCTCGAATTGGTCAATCGCCTACCCACCGGCCAGACCTATCATGTCTATATTAATCCCGAGCGGGATATGCCACGTGAGGCCGAGGCGGTGCATGGGCTGAGCGCAAAATTTTTGTCGGACAAGCCGCTTTTTGCCGAGATTGCCGATGAGTTTGCGGCCTTTGTGAAGGGCGCAGCTTTAATCATTCACAATGCCAGTTTTGATATGAAATTTCTAAATGCCGAATTGGCCATGCTGGGTCGCGATGATTTGCGCGATAATCAGATTATCGACACGCTGGCCATGGCACGGAAAAAATTCCCCGGCGCACCGGCCAGTCTCGACGCTTTATGCCGCCGTTTCGGGGTTGATAATTCCAATCGTGACCTGCATGGGGCGTTAATCGATAGCGAACTTTTGGCCGGTGTTTATCTCGAATTATCGGGCGGTCGCCAGCCGGGTCTGGTGTTTCAGGCCGATGCGGCAAAATCTCAAGACATATCTGAGGCGGGCGCCGAGCGCGGTCAAAACCCGTCACCGACAGCCGAAGCCATTCACCCAAAGCAGCCGCGTCGCCGCCGCGAAACACCGCTTGCCGCGCGCCTCACTGAGGCTGAGCGCGCCGCGCATCAAAGCTTTTTGCAAGCCCTGCCGCAGCGCGCTTTATGGCTGAAAGACGATGCTTGAGTAAAGACTGAGTAAAGGTCGAAAAGCCGGTGCCGCAACGCGCGCGGCTAATTAATCGGCGCCTCATTATCAGCCCCATCTGGCGCTTCTGACGCGGCTTCATTTTGCTGGTAAAGCGCCATGAAATCAATCGGGTCGAGCATAATCGGCGGATAGCCGCCATCGCGCGTCGCATCGGCCAGCACACGGCGGGCAAATGGGAAAATCTGGCGCGGCGCTTCAATCAGCAAGACCGGCTTGGTTTCATCTTCAGGGATATTAATCAGGCGGAAAACGCCACAATATTCCAACTCGGCAATGAATTGCACATTGTCGCCATTCTTGGCTTCAACCCGAAATTTCAAACCGACCTCATAATCCGTGTCGGATAATTTGCGCGCCCCGACATTGGCATTGACGCCAATCTCCGGCTGCATATCCGCAAAATTCGGCGCGCCCGGATTTTCAAATGATAAATCGCGGACATATTGCACCATAATTTGCAAGCCCGGCGCACCCGCATCAGTGGCGGCTTGGTTTTCGGTTTCCGGTGTTTGTGAGCTATCTGACATGGGAGTCTCCTTCATGAGCGGCGACCATAAACTCTTTTTCGCTCAAGAAAAGCTGAAAATGAGTTAACGCGGCCCGGCATTTGGCTAATCGCCCTCGCCGTGATTATCAACGCGGTAATCGCCCTCAATTGTTTTATTGGCGGTTGTTTTATCGGCTGGCGGGTCGGCCTTATCTGCACGGGGCGGCGCATTTGGCGCGCGCGTCGGGCGCATGCGGATAAGATGCGGCAGCAGCGCCTCCAAAACCGCGCTGATGAGAAACAGGCGGATGGGGCGAAACAGGCATAAAAAGCCGATGGCATCGGTCAAAAAGCCGGGCAGCAAAAGCAGCCCGCCGCCCAGTAAAACTAGCAAGCCATGCGCCGCAGCGGCCAAGGGTGGGCGACCGGCGGCTTGCGCGCTTTGCGCCTCTTGCAAAACGGCAAGGCCTTGTTGGCGCATGGCCGATACGCCAATGGCGGCGGTCAGGAATATCAATAAAATAGTCCAGCCCGCGCCCAGCGCACCGCCGATTTCAATGAAGAGATAAATCTCAATAATCGGCAGAATAATCAGTAGAAATAGTGCCAATAGCCCCATAAAAACCTCTTTCCTGCGCCAGCATAACGCAGTTGTGCCGAAAGGCCAGCGCTTTGCATTTTCTCAAAAAAGGGCCATAGTGTCGCTCAGAAAAAGGATAATGATATGGATCCGCTTAATCTTATTTTACTGATCATGGTGGTGCTTATTGGCTGGCGTTTGCGGTCGGTTTTGGGCACACGCAATGATGATGAAAAGCCAAGCAGCCGCGCCGATGCTTATCGCCTCAATCGCGACGCCTATGAAAACCCGCCTGCCCCGCGCCAAGATAATGCGCGCGAGGTGATTAAAGCGGCTGATGCCACAGAGAACAGTGAAGCCGAAAAAGCCACAAGCACTGACTCAGGCACTGATACAGGCACCGATATGGCTGCGGCTGATGCGCCCGAACAGGGTGAAATAGCAACAGATGATGCCCCGCAAATGGGGCGCGGCCTGGCTTATTTGCGCGGCATTGACCCTGATTTTGATGAGGGCGGGTTTTTGGACGGCGCGGGCCGTGCCTATGAGATGATTTTAAGCGCCTTTGCCGCCGGTGATTTGTCAGATGTGCGCGGCTTTTTGGGCGATGATGTGGCCAGCGGCTTTGATGCCGCAATTGGTGAACGCCAAACCGCCGGTCAAAAATTGGAGACGCGGATTTTGCGCCTCGACCGACCGGCGCTTGAAGATGCTGAGGTTGATGGCGAGGTGGTGCGTTTGGATGTGCGCTTTCGCGCCGAAATTATGTCCGCTATTTATGCCGCTGATACGGTGTTGGATGAGGATAATTTGCCTGCCCCGACGACGACGATTGATGTCTGGAGCTTTGAGGGCGCGCATGGCGCAGCCAATGCCGGCTGGACGCTGGTTGCCACGCGCGCCGGCTGATAGGCCGACCGGTTTGAGCCAAGCATGACGGATAAAAAGGCAAGCAAAGCGAAATCAAAAGCCGCCGAAAAAGATACGGATGGCAAACGGGCTTGGGCGCGCTTGACGGCCAGCGCCAATCCATTGACCGGCGAGACGCGCAATCGGCATTTGCCGACGCGGGCGGAGAAAAAATCATCGCCCGCCAAAACCGCGCCGCCCTTAGAGACAAAGAGCACCCCGCCCGCTCATTCGCCTTCCGAACCGCCTTTTGAGCCGCCTTCTGAACCGCGCCCCCCGTCAATCGCTCCGCCGGTTGGCCGTAAGCCGACACCGCAAGATGATTTGCAATTACGCACTCGCCGCCGCCTGTCGCGTGGCACAATTGCGCTTGATGGCAAAATAGACCTGCATGGGCTGACATTGGCTGAGGCCGAAGCGGCATTGGCCGGATTTGTAAAACGCGCGCAAAGCCAGCATCAAATTTGGCTATTGGTCGTCACGGGCAAGGGCACGCGCGGGGAAGGCAAGCTGCGCCGCGCCCTACCCGAATGGTTGGACCGCGGCGCTCTGGCCGGTCGGGTGGTCGAATATGGCCCGGCCGCGCCCAATCATGGCGGGGGCGGCGCGTTTTACTTGCGTCTGCGTCGCCGCAAGGTACGCTAGGGCTTTGTCCCTTTGAAAAGCGCTCGAACATTGCTACAAGAAGCCAGCTAGGCACTAGCTGGATTAAGAGCTGGATAAAGGATTGCATCATGGCGGCTCGCATTGGCGAACAATCCCGCGCCACCAAAGAAACCGAGATTAAGGTTAAGGTTAATTTGGACGGCAGCGGCACTTATAATGTCTCAACCGGCATTGGTTTTCTCGACCATATGATGGAGCAATTATCGCGCCATTCGCTGATCGATATTGACCTTCAGGCCAAAGGCGATTTGCACATTGATTTCCACCACACAACCGAGGATACCGGCATTGTGCTGGGCGAGGCTGTGCGCGAGGCGCTTGGCGACTTCAAAGGGCTGACGCGCTATGGCAGCGCCATCATTCCAATGGATGAAACCTGCACGCGGGTATCGCTGGACGTGTCGCAACGCCCCTATCTGATATGGAAGGTCAATCTGTCCAAACCCAAATTGGGCGAGATGGATACGGAATTATTCAAAGAATGGTTTCAGGCCTTTGCGCAAAGCGCCGGTATTACCCTGCATGTTGAAAATCTGTATGGCGAAAATAATCACCATATTGTTGAAAGCTGCTTTAAGGCATTGGCGCGGGCTTTGCGTCAAGCCATTGAAATTGACCCGCGCAAGGCCGATGAGGTGCCATCGACCAAAGGGGTCTTGGGCAGCAAGGGGGCTTAGGGCGCGTGAGCCAAGCCGCCCCTTCCATTGTCATTATTGATTACGGCTCGGGCAATTTGCGCTCGGCTGAAAAAGCCTTTGCGCATGCCGCGTCACAAACCGCCAACCCGGCCTCGGTTTTGGTGTCGGGCGATCCGGCGCATTTGCGCCAAGCTGAGCATATCGTGCTGCCCGGCGTCGGCGCTTTTGGCGATTGCGCCACCGGCTTGCGCGCCATTGACGGCATGGTTGAGGCCTTGACCGAGCGTGTGCTGAAAGACGCCAAACCCTTTCTGGGCATCTGTGTCGGCATGCAGCTTATGTGTCAAACCGGTGTTGAGCGCGCGCGCGACGGCCAACCGCATCAAGGTCTTGGCTGGTTCGATGCCGAGGTGCGCGACCTCAGCGTCCCCGCCCCGCTGAAAGTCCCGCATATGGGATGGAATGAGATAGACGCGCGCCCTTTAGATAAAGATGGCGCTACTAAAAACAGCGCAGACAAAGTCATCGCCCCGCTGCACGGCCAAGATGTGTATTTCGTTCACGGCTTTGCCGCGCAAGCCCTGTCGGAAGAGGGTGCGCAAGATATTGCGGCGGTGACAGATTATGGCGGGCCGGTAACTGCGATTATGGCGCACGATAATTATATCGGTGTCCAGTTTCATCCTGAAAAAAGCCAAGCCGCAGGGCTGGCTTTCATTCAACGCTTTTTGGAGTGGCGTGCATGATTTTATTTCCGGCCATTGATTTGAAAGAGGGCCAATGCGTGCGCCTCGAGCAAGGCGATATGGCGCGGGCCACTGTGTTCAATAAAGACGCGGCAGCCCAAGCCGCGCAATTTGCCGAACAGGGGTTTTCGCATTTACATATTGTTGACCTTGACGGCGCGTTTGCCGGCACCAGCGTCAACCGCGCCGCAGTGACGGCCATTGTCGGCGCGACCAAAGCCAAAACCCAATTGGGCGGCGGTATTCGCAGCATTGAAAATATCGAAGACTGGTTGGCCGCCGGCATTGATCGGGTGATTTTGGGCACCGTCGCCATGCGCGCCCCCGAATTGGTTATCGAGGCGTGCCGAAAATTTCCGGGCCGCATCGCGGTCGGCATTGATGCGCGCAATGGTTTTGTCGCTGTTGAGGGCTGGGCCGAGGCAACACAAATGCGGGTCGGTGACTTGGCGGCGCGTTTTGAAGATGCCGGTGTCGCCGCGTTGATTTATACAGATATTGACCGCGACGGTTTGCTCAAGGGCGTCAATATTGAAGCGACGCAAAAACTTGCCGACAGCACCGCCATTCCGGTGATTGCCTCGGGTGGACTGGCCGGCATTGACGATGTGAAGGCGCTGCTGGCACTGGAGGATAAGGCCTCAAAAAGCGGCATTATCGGCGCGATTTCGGGCCGCGCCCTATATGATGGTCGCCTTGATGCCGCCGCCGCTTTGGCCCTGGACGGGGTCGAATAGGAGCGCCGCCCATGCTGAAAATCCGCATCATTCCGTGTCTCGATGTTCATGATGGGCGCGTCGTCAAAGGGGTTAACTTCATTGGCCTGATTGATGCGGGCGATCCGGTCGAAGCGGCGCGCGCCTATGATGCCGCCGGTGCCGATGAATTATGCTTTCTCGATATTTCAGCCAGCCATGAAGGCCGCGACACGCTGGTCGATGTGGTGCGCCGCACGGCAGAACAATGTTTCATGCCACTGACCGTCGGCGGCGGGGTGCGCGAAACTGCCGATGTGCGCAAGCTCTTATTGGCCGGTGCCGATAAAGTGTCGTTCAATACGGCAGCGGTTAAAAATCCGGATGTCATTGAAGCGGCGGCGCAAAAATTCGGCAGTCAATGTATTGTCGTTGCCATTGATGCGAAAAAAACCGATGAGGATAAAAACGGCGCGCGCTGGGAAATTTTTACCCATGGCGGCCGCGAGGCGACGGGCATTGAGGCGGTCGGCTTTGCCCGCAATATGGCGGCACGCGGGGCCGGTGAAATTTTGCTGACCTCAATGGATCGCGATGGCACAAAATCCGGTTTTGACATCGCCCTGACCCGCGCCATTGCCGATGCCGTGCCGGTGCCGGTCATTGCCTCAGGCGGGGTCGGCGCGCTTGAGCATTTGGTGGCGGGCGTGCGCGACGGCCATGCCAGCGCGGTTTTGGCGGCGTCGATATTCCATTTCGGCACTTATACAATTGGCGAGGCGCGCGCCGCTCTGGCGGCGGCCGGTTTGCCGGTGCGCCAGATGACGTGATAGGGCGCGGGAAAAGAAGTAGAAGAGGGTTTGAGTTTGGCGTGAAAAACCGTTAGTCAAACCAAATGAAGAGCAAATAGGGAGCGGGCATATGGATGAGCTCAGCTATCTAAACGAATTATTCGCCGAGATTGAGGCGCGGCGTTCCGCCTCGCCCGATACCAGCTATTCGGCGCAATTGCTGGCCGACTTGCCGCGCGCCGCCAATAAGCTGGGCGAGGAGGCGGTGGAAACCGTGACCGCCGCGCTGACCGGCAGCGATGAGGCGGTATTGGCGGAAAGTGCCGACCTGATTTATCACTGGATGGTGGTCTTGGCGGCGCGGGGTCTCACCCCGCTGCAAGTGGTTGAAACACTGGCGGCGCGGGCGGGCACATCGGGCTTGGCTGAAAAAGCGGCGCGCAAAAAAACCAATAGCGAGGGCGATAGCTGATGTTGGACAGCGCCCTGTCGCCCTATCGCGATTTTACCGCTGATGAATGGGGCAAGCTGCGCGAAGGCGCGGAGATGACATTGACCGAGACCGAGCTGGAAAAATTGCGCGGTCTTGGCGAAACCATCTCACTGGCTGAGGCGGAAGAAATTTATCTGCCCATGTCGCGCCTGTTGAGCCTTTATGTTGAGGCGACGCAAACCCTGTATGGCGCGACCAATGAATTTTTGGGACGCGAAACCAAAGTGCCGTTCATTATCGGCGTGGCCGGCTCGGTGGCGGTGGGTAAATCGACAACCTCGCGTATTTTGCGCGAAATGCTGGCGCGTTGGCCGTCGCATCCAAAAGTCGAGTTGATTACCACGGACGGGTTTTTATTTCCCAATCAGGTTTTGGAAGAGCGCGGCATTATGCAACGCAAGGGCTTTCCCGAAAGTTTCGATCTGAAAAGATTGCGTGGCTTTCTGGCCGATGTGAAATCCGGTCGCGCAGCGGCCGAAGCGCCGGTCTATAGCCATATTGCTTATGATATTCTGCCGGAAGAAAAAATTCGCGTCTCGCGTCCTGACATTTTAATTGTCGAAGGGCTGAATGTTCTCCAGCCTGCCGTGCTGGCCAAAGAAGGCACGGAAATTCCCTTTGTCTCTGATTATTTCGACTTCTCAATTTATATTGATGCCGATATTGAGACCGTGCAGCGTTGGTATGTTGAGCGCTTTATGGGGCTTCGCAAAACCGCCTTTCGCGAGCCCGGCGCGTATTTTGAGCGTTATGCCGAGCTTGATGATGCCGAAGCGGAAAAAACCGCCATTGATATTTGGACGCGGATTAATTTGAAAAATTTGAACGAGAATATCCTGCCGACACGGGCGCGCGCCGATTTGATTTTGCATAAAAGCGGCGACCATCATATTGACCGCGTGCTGTTGCGTAAAATTTAACCAAGTCGCCAGCCCTGATGCCGGTTAATGGGCCGGTAAAGGGTCAATCAAGAGGCGGGCGCGGGCCGATATGGCGAATAACCGCGCTGGCCGCGTCAACGCCCATGGCGGCGGCATCTTCCATCGGCTTACCCTGATGCAATCCGGCCAGAAAACCGGCCGCGAATTGGTCGCCCGCGCCGGTCAAATCGACAATTTCATCAGCCGCGATATTTTGCGCCGGCACATGGGCACGCCGCGTGCCGGCATATAAATGCACGCCATGCGCGCCATGGGTGACGGCGGCCAATAAATGATGGGCGGCTAATTTTTCAGCCACCGCATCGGGCTCATCTGTGCCCAATAGGGCGGTTATTTCCCCTTCATTGGCCAGCAGAATATCAATATGGCTGTCCAGCAGCGCCATAAAATCGGCGTGATGGCGCGTCACACAAAGCCCATCGGCCAGCGAAAACGCCACTTTGCCACCGGCTTGGCGCACGCCATTGGCGGCGGCCAAAAACGCGGCGCGCGCGCTGGGGCTGTCCCATAAATAGCCCTCGCCAAATAACAGGCCGGTATCGGCCAGAAGCGCGGCGTCGATATCGGCGGTGTCGGTTGTCACCGACGCGCCCAACACCGTATGCATGGTGCGTTCGGCATCGGGTGTGACCAAAACCAGACAATGGCCGGTCGGCAGCGCATCCATTGGCGTGACCGGAAACCGCACATTGGCGCGGGTAAAGGCATCGGTAAAAACCGCGCCCAAAGCATCATCGCCGATTTTGCCGATAAATCCGCTGGCCACGCCAAGCGCGGCAATACCGGCGATTGAATTGGCAATCGATCCGCCGGGCTGGCTTTCATGCACATGCACGGCTTTCTGCATCTCGTCGGAACGCGCCGGCTCGACCAGCGACATGGAGGCTTTGGGACTGCCCAAAGCGGCAAGCTCGGCTTCGCTCACATGGGCGAATAAATCAACCAAAGCGGCACCCATGCCGGTTATCAATTTTGTCGTCTGGCTCATCGCGGTTTCCTTTTTGTGGGATTGGCTTTATGCGGGATTGGCAATCTTGGCTTTGTCCTTAAAGCGACATTCATCATAGACAATGCAATTGCCGCATTTGGGTTTGCGCGCCACACAAACATAGCGGCCATGCAAAATCAGCCAATGATGCGCGTGGCGGCGATAAGGTTCGGGGACTTTTTTATCGAGCTTTTTTTCAACCGCCAAAACATTTTTACCCGGCGCCAAGCCGGTGCGATTGGAGAGGCGAAACACATGCGTATCAACCGCAAAAGTCGCCACACCAAAGGCTTCATTCATCACCACATTGGCGGTTTTGCGCCCGACCCCGGGCAGGGCGATGAGCGCGTCCATATCGCGCGGCACCGCGCCGTCATATTCGGCCATCAGGGCTTTTGACAAGGCGAATACATTTTTGGCCTTATTGCGATAAAGCCCGATGGTTTTGACTTCTTGGCGGATTTTATCCTCGCCCAGCGCGACCATTTTTTGTGGCGTATCGGCCAGCCTGAAAAGAGTCCTGGTCGCTTTATTAACGCCAATATCGGTGGCTTGTGCCGATAGGACAACCGCCACCAATAGGGTGAACTCATTGGTAAAGGCCAGCTCGGTGCGCGGTGCCGGGTCAATCTCGGCCAGCTTGGCAAAGAAGGTAACAATAGCGTCGGGCGGCATTGGCCGACTGGAGGGCGTATCAAGCGTCATCAATGTTCTATAGCCTGTCGCTTGTCCGGCGGCACGTGTTTTTTGCCTGCGGCAATCTTGCGCTTGGGCGGGGGCTGTTTTTCTTTTGCGCCCGCCCTAAATACTCTCCCATGGAAAAGACTGTCATCTTGCCGCGCGATTTCGACCTTGTGCTGCAACCCAATATGTCGCTGTCGCGGCGCGGCTTTTTTTGGCTGATGGTGTTTTTTTCCGCCATATCGCTGATTGTCGGCGGCTATTTTTGGTCGCGCGGCGCCTGGCCTGTTTTCGGTTTTTTCGGGCTTGATATTATTCTGCTTTATGGCGCGTTTCGGCTGAATTATCGCTATGGCAAACGTTATGAAACCCTGAGCATGATTGATGACAAATTGGTGTTTCGCCAAGTCACGGCGCTGGGCGGCGCGCGCGCTTGGTCGTTTGACCCGTATTGGGTGCGCATTAAACTGGAGCGTTTCGGCAAACAGGGCGAAGATATTGGCGCGCTGATTTTGTCGAGCCACGGCAAATATGTTTCGGTTGGGGCGTTTTTGGCGCCCGAAGAGCGCGCCGGTTTGGCTGAAAGCCTGAGCATAATGCTTAATGATGTGCGCCATGGCGGCGCGCCCAGCCCGGGCTTTGGGCATGGTGGAGCGCGGCTCAATGCGTGATGCCGCTTAGCGCGTCAAAATATCCTTGCCGATAACCGCGCCATCCTCGTCCATATCGTAAATATAAGGCACGCCGGTGCCGATATTGACGTCCAAAATCTGCGCCGGTGACAGGCCTTCCAGCCGCATCACCAAAGCGCGCAAACTATTGCCATGCGCGGCGATGAGAATATCTTTGCCGGCGCGGATAAGCGGCAGGATTTCCGCCTCATAATAAGGCAGCACGCGGGCTGCCGTATCCTTCAGGCTTTCGCCGCCGGGCGGGGGTGTATCAAAGGAGCGACGCCAAATATGCACTTGTTCCGCGCCCCATTTTTCTCGCGCATCATCCTTATTCAGACCGGCCAAATCGCCGTAATCGCGCTCGTTTAAGGCTTCATTGCGGGTGACGGCCAAATCGGTTTGGCCCTGTTCGGCCAACAGCAATGACAGGGTTTTTTGGGCGCGTTGTAGATTGGAGGTAAAGGCCAGGTCGAAGCGCATGCCGCCCGCTTTCAAGGCAATACCGGCTGCTTTCGCCTCGCCAATGCCCTGTTGCGTCAGCCCGGGGTCGCGCCAACCGGTAAACAGGTTTTTCTCATTCCATTCACTTTGCCCGTGACGGACCAGCACCAAACGGCTCATCAATCTTTCCTTTTCTGTAATCTCGGCGCGCCTTACAGCCCCAGCACATCTTGCATGGTGTAAAGGCCTTCAGATTTATCATGCGCCCAAAGCGCGGCTTTCAATGCGCCACGGGCAAAAATATCGCGGTCCTCAGCGCGGTGGCTGAGGCGGATTTGCTCGTTTTCACCGGCCAGAATAACCTCATGATCGCCGACCACCGAACCCCCGCGCAGAGCCGCAAAACCAATGGCGCCGTCGGCGCGCGGCGCACCAATACCATCTCGGCCGCTTTCGCGAGTGTGGTCAAGGTCAACCCCGCGCCCATCAGCCGCCGCTGCGCCCAGCAACAAAGCCGTGCCCGAGGGGGCATCGACCTTATGACGATGATGCATATCCAAAATCTCAATATCCCACTCATCGCCCAATTGCGCCGCCGCTTGCTTTACCAAACCGGCCAGCACATTTACGCCCAAGCTCATATTACCTGATTTCACAATGCGGGCATGACGGGCGGCGGCGGCAATCGCGGCTTCTTGGGGCGCATCAAAACCGGTGGTGCCGATAATGTGCACGCTGCGTGCTTGCGCCGCCAATCCGGCCAGTTCAAGACTGGCTTCCGGTGTCGTGAAGTCAATCACCCCATCGGCCTCAGCCATCAGCGCCAACGCATCATCACTGGCGCTCAGCCCCAGTTTTTCACCACCGGCGAGAACGCCCAAATCTTGGCCAAGCGCGGGGCTGCCTTTTGCCTCCAGCCCGCCGGCGAGATGCAATGCGGCATGCTCATCAATCAGCCTTATCAGCGTGCGGCCCATACGACCGGCGCAGCCATTTACAATCAGTTTCATAAAATTCTGTATAGCAGGGTTCGCCGTGCGGCTCTATCGCTTTGCGTCAGCTTTTTTGGCGCGGTCCATAAATTCAGCCATATCGGGATAATTGCCTTCATCAAGGCTGTCGGCGAAAGCCTCGAAGCGTTTTTTCTGCTCGCGGGTCAATCCGGTCGGCGTTTCAACTTCAATTTGCACATATAAATCGCCATAAGAGCGCGACCGCAAAACCGGCATGCCCTTGCCGCGCAGGCGGAATTGTTGACCCGAGCGCGCCCCGGCGGGAATGGTCAGCTTGAGGCTTTTACCGGCAATCAGCGGCACATTGACCGCGCCGCCGCGCACCGCAATATCAAACGGCACCGGCATGGCGCACATTAAATCGGCCCCATCGCGGCGCAAAACCGCATGCGGCGCAATATTGACAAAGACATATAAGTCGCCATAAGCCGCGCCATTGGGGCCGGCATTGCCTTCTCCGGACAGGCGAATACGCGTGCCGTCTTCAACACCGGCGGGAATGGCGACCGACAGATTGCGGGTCTCATTGGTTTGGCCGGAGCCGCGACATGTGCCGCAGGGGTCGGCAATGATTTGGCCGGCGCCCTGACAATGATGGCAGGGGCGCTCAACAGTGAAAAACCCTTGCTGGGCCCGCACTTTGCCGTGGCCGTGACAGACCGGACATGTGGTTGGTTGGCTGCCCGGCTTGGCACCTGAGCCATTGCACGTGCCGCATGTGGCGGCGCGGGTCAGATTAATCTGTCGCTCTGTGCCATCATAGGCGTCTTGCATGGTGATATCGACTTCTGTGCGTAAATCATCGCCACGTCTCTGGCGTCTTTGGCCGCGCCCTTGCGCGCGCCCACCGGCACCGCCGAAAAATTCTTCAAAAATATCGCCAATATCGCCAAAGCCGGAAAAGCCACCCCCCATGCCACCGGGGCCACCGCCCATGCCACCGGGACCGCCTTGTTCAAAAGCGGCATGGCCAAATTGGTCATAAGCGGCGCGTGACTGGTCATCCTTCAGCACGTCATAGGCTTCAGAAACATCCTTAAATTTCTGTTCGGCCTCGGCATTGCCCGGATTGACATCGGGGTGATATTTTTTTGCCAGCTTGCGATAGGCCGATTTCAGCTCAGCCGCATTGGCTGAACGGTCAACGCCTAATTGCGCGTAATAATCGGCCTTCGCCATGCCGCCCCCTTTTGGCAGTGTTTAAATGCCCGGTTTCTAGGAGGCTTTTTGGTCGCTATCGCCGGTCTCGCTTTCGTCTTCGGAAACTTCCTCAAACTCGGCATCAACAACATTACCATCATCGCCCGCATCAGCCGCGGCATCATTTTCTGCGGCCTCGGCCTGCTGTGCTTTGTAAACCGCTTCCCCGATTTTCATCGCGGCTTGGCTCAGCGTTTGCGCTTTTTCATTAATGGCGTCCATATCCTCGCCTTCCAGCGCGGTTTTCAGCTCACCAATGGCGGTCTCGGCCGCCTGCTTATCCGCCGCATCGACCTTATCCTCATTTTCAGCGATGGATTTCTCGGTCGCATGAATAAGCCCTTCGGCATTATTGCGCGCCTCAACCTGCTCGCGGCGTTCTTTATCGGCGCTTGCATTGGCTTCGGCATCTTTGACCATTTGCTCAATATCATCGTCCGACAGGCCGCCCGATGCTTCAATGCGAATGGCCTGTTCTTTGCCGGTCGCCTTATCGGCAGCCGATACATTGACCAAACCATTGGCGTCAATATCGAAAGTGACTTCAATTTGCGGCACGCCGCGCGGTGCCGGCGGAATACCCTCGAGATTGAACTGGCCGAGATTTTTATTATCGGCGGCCATTTCGCGCTCGCCCTGACATACGGAAATGGTCACGGCAGATTGATTGTCATCAGCGGTCGAAAAGACCTGGCTCTTTTTCGTCGGAATGGTGGTGTTGCGATCAATCAGACGGGTAAACACGCCGCCCAGGGTTTCAATGCCCAAAGACAGCGGCGTCACATCCAAGAGCAGCACATCTTTGACATCGCCTTGCAACACACCGGCCTGAATGGCCGCGCCCATCGCGACCACCTCATCAGGGTTGACGCTCATATTGGGCTCTTTGCCGAACACATCTTTAACAAATTCACGAATGCGCGGCATGCGGGTTTGCCCGCCGACCAAAACAATCTCGTCAATTTCTTTGAGCGACACACCGGCATCTTTCATCGCCGCTTCGCACGGCGTGCGGGTGCGCTGGACGAGGTTTTCAACCAGCCCCTCAAAGGCCGCTTTGGTCAGCTTCAAATTCAAATGTTTGGGGCCGGAGGCATCTGCCGTAATAAAGGGCAGATTGACTTCCGTCTGGGTGGCTGAGGACAGCTCAATTTTGGCTTTCTCAGCGGCTTCTTTCAGGCGTTGCAGCGCCAGCTTATCGCCGCGCAAATCAATGCCGTTTTCTTTATGAAACGCTTCGGCCAAATGCTCGACCAGCGCCATATCGAAATCTTCACCGCCGAGGAAAGTGTCACCATTGGTCGATTTAACCTCAAAAACACCATCGCCGATTTCAAGAATGGAGACGTCAAATGTGCCGCCGCCCAAATCATAAACAGCAATGGTCTGGCCGTCATTTTTGTCGAGGCCATAAGCCAATGAGGCGGCGGTCGGCTCATTGATGATGCGCAAAACTTCAAGACCGGCAATTTTACCGGCATCTTTGGTGGCTTGGCGCTGCGCGTCATTAAAATAGGCAGGCACGGTGATAACCGCTTGGGTGACCTTCTCGCCCAAATAATCCTCAGCGGTTTCCTTCATTTTTTGCAGGATAAAAGCCGAAACTTGCGAGGGCGAGTATTTTTCGCCGCCCGCTTCAACCCAAGCATCGCCGCTATCTGAGGCAATGATTTCAAACGGCACCATTTCCTTGTCTTTTTTGGTTGCCGGATCATCAAAGCGGCGGCCAATCAGGCGTTTAATGGCAAATAATGTATTGAGCGGATTGGTGACGGCTTGGCGTTTGGCCGGTTGTCCGGTCAGGCGCTCGCCATCTTCGCTAAAGCCGACAATAGATGGCGTGGTGCGCGCACCCTCGGCATTTTCAATCACCCGTGCGCTGGCCCCGTCCATAACGGCGACACAGCTATTTGTCGTGCCCAAGTCGATTCCGATTACTTTGCCCATAATAGTCACTCCATATCGCGCCCTTATTGGCGCGGTTTGTTGTCGGGCGGCCATATCTGCGGCGACCCTGAATGCCGGCGATTGACGCCCTATGGGTCATATCGCCTGATTGTCATATAGGAAGCCGCAAGCTTTGCTGCAAGCCCCTGTTTATTTTTGCTTTAATCTTTCGCAATACCCACTTTGGCAGGGCGCAGCAGTCGCGCCTCCATCATATAGCCGGTCTCAATGACCTCAATAATCGTGCCGCTTTCTTGGCCCGTGCCCGGGGCTTCAAACATGGCCTCATGCATATTCGGGTCAAATTTTTCACCCATCGGGTCAAGCGGGGTTACTTTATGGCGCGCCAAAGCGGCCAATAAATCGCGTTGGGTCGCGGCAATGCCGTCCAACAGGCCGCGCATGGCTTCCGGCACCTCTTCTGCCATATCGTCAACGGCTTTCAGGGCGCGTTGAAAATTATCGGCAACGCCCAACATATCGCGGGCGAAACTCATGGCCCCATATTTCAAGGCTTCGGCGCGGTCGCGCTCGGCGCGCTTGCGGGTGTTTTCAAGCTCGGCCAAGCTGCGCAAAAGCTGGTCATTGGCCGCCGCCAACCGGTCCTCAAGACTTGGTTCTTTTGCGGCCTCTTCAGGCGCATCTTGAGGCGCATTGGCGGCCCCATTTTCAAGCTGTTGGTCAGCCTCTTCTTTCGGCCCATCCTCCGGGCCGGTTTCGATATCATCTTCGGGGCGTTTATTGTCATCGCTCTGCATGGGGGGATCCTATCGCCATTCGTGTGAGGCTTAGTTAGGGCGCAGCCGCGCGAAAATCAAGAACCGTGACGCGATAATATGTCGGAAACCAGTTTTGCCGTGTGGTCAACCATCGGAATAAGACGGGCATAATCCGTGCGTGTTGGCGCAATCACCCCGACAACGCCAACCAATGAGCGGCTGTCATCTTGATAGGGGCCAATGATAAGCGATGAGCCCGAAAGCGAGAAAAGCGGGGTTTGGGCGCCGATAAATATTTTCACGCCATTGCCGGTTTCGGCCTCGGACAAAAGCGAGACAAGTTCTTTTTGGCGGTCAAGATCGGCGAATAAATGGCGCACGCGTTCCAAATCTTCCATCGCCGCCACATCATCGAGCAAATGGTCGCGGCCATGCACAATCAATGATTTCGCCACCATATCGCTATTGCTCATCGCGGTTTTTGCGGTGTCGCGAATAAGACCGCGCTTTATCAAATCGGCGGTCATCTGCCCCAAAGCCCCCTCCAGCTTGGCGCTTTCGGCCTCGCTGTCGCGGCGCAATTCACCCAAAGTGCGCCCGCGCAGGCGATGATTGAGATAATTGCCCGCTTCAATCAGTTTTTGCGGCGCCAATCCGGGCGGGCGCGGTATTAAGCGGTTTTCAACATGATTGGTGTCATCGACCAGAATGACCAGAATTTGCTCCTCCGATATGGCGACAAATTCAATATGTTTCACGGCGCGCTCAGCCAGCGGCACCACCACCAAACCGGCGCAGGCGCTCAGACCCGATAAGCCTTGAACCGCCTGTTTCAGCATGTCCTCCATGCTTTCATCACCAGTGAGATGCGGCGTCATGGCGGCGCGCTCTTCGGGGCTTAAATCGCCCGATTGCATCATGCCGTCGATAAATAATCTGAGCCCATTATCGGTCGGCAGCCGACCTGCCGAGACATGCGGCGCATATAAAAGCCCCATCGCCTCCAGCTCAGCCATTGCTGAGCGAATACTGGCGGGCGATAATTTTTCGTCCACCATATCGGCGAGGTTTTTGGAGCCGATGGGGCCACCGGTTTCCAAATAAGCCTCAACCAAATGGGCAAAAATATTGCGTGCCCTTGTTGTTAATGCGGCGAGTTCTGTCATGCGACAAGCTTAAGCCAGCCGCGGCCACTTGCCCAGATTTTCCTGAGGCGTTAGATAGGGGCTCATATTGAAAGGAAATTTTATGACCGCTTCTTCCCCATCGCGCCCCTCCGGCCGCCCGGCCCATGCGCTGCGCAAGGTCACGCTTGATATTAATGTCTCAAAACATGCTGAGGGGTCTTGCCTTGTCAAATTTGGCGACACCCATGTTTTATGCACCGCCTCTTTGGAAACCCGTGTGCCGCCCTGGCTGCGCGGAAAGGGGCGCGGCTGGGTGACGGCAGAATATGGCATGCTGCCGCGCGCTACGGGCGAGCGCATGCGCCGCGAGGCCAATGCCGGTAAACAATCGGGCCGCACGCAAGAAATCCAACGCCTTATCGGGCGGTCTTTGCGCGCCGTTGTCAATCTGGAAGCTTTGGGCGAAAATCAAATTTCATTGGATTGCGATGTCATTCAGGCCGATGGCGGCACACGCACCGCCGCCATTACCGGCGCCTGGGTGGCGCTTTATCTGTGCGTCGCCAAAATGAAAGCCGATGGCCTGATGTCAACGCCGGTTATGGGCGGCGTGATTAGCGACCATGTCGCGGCTTTGTCATGCGGCATTTATCAAGGTCTGCCGGTTGCCGATCTCGATTATGACGAGGATAGCGTTGCCGATACAGATGGCAATTTTGTCATGACCGGCAGCGGCAAGCTGGTTGAAATTCAAGCGACAGCCGAGGGCGCGGCTTTTGATGAGGCGGAATTTCAAACGCTGATGGATTTGGCCAAAACCGGCATTGCCGAACTGGTGGCACTGCAAAAACAAGCTGTCGGTCTGTAAATGGCGCGCGCCTATGCCGAGCCCAAGCTGATTGTTGCCAGTCACAATAAAGGCAAGCTGGTTGAGATTGCCGACTTGCTGTCGCGCTTTGCGGTCGAGACTGTGGGCGCTGATGCGCTGGGTCTGCCCGAGCCCGAAGAGACCGGCGACACATTTATTGCCAATGCCGAATTAAAGGCGCTGGCGGCGGCGACCAAAGCCGGTCTGCCGGCGCTGTCCGATGATAGCGGTTTGGCGGTTGATGCGCTGGACGGCGCGCCGGGAATTTATTCGGCGCGTTGGGCCGAGACCGCCAATGGCCGCGATTTCGATTTTGCCATGCATAAAATCGAAATGGCTTTGCACCAAAAAGGCGATGTGCCGCGCACGGCGCGGTTTATTTGTGCGCTGACTTTGGCCTGGCCGGACGGCCATGTCGAAAGCTTTGAGGGTAAGGTTGAGGGGACGCTGGTCTGGCCGATGCGCGGTAAAAACGGCTTTGGCTATGACCCGATTTTTCTGCCTCTGGGCGGTGATATGACTTTTGGGGAAATGGAACCGGCCGCCAAACACGCCATGTCGCATCGCGCCGATGCCTTCACCCAATTGGTCGATGCTTGTTTTGTCGGACAGGGCGGGTGAGCCCATTGCGCGCCCGGGCCAATGCCGATGTGCGTGAGCCGCCGCTCGGCGTTTATATTCATTGGCCGTTTTGCACAGCGATCTGCCCCTATTGCGATTTTAATGTGCATGGGGCGCATAAAAACACTGCCAGCCAAGCCGATTGGCGGCGCGCCTATCGGGCCGAACTGACCCATGCCTATGGGCTGATACCGGGCCGCAAAGTCGAGACGGTGTTTTTCGGCGGCGGCACGCCCTCGCTTATGCCGGCTGATTTGGTGGCGGCGATTTTGGCCGATATTGATGCGCTTTGGGGACTGGCCGCGCAGGCCGAAATATCGCTGGAGGCCAATCCGGTCAGCGCGCCGCGCCCGCATTTGCAAGCCTTGCGCGCCGCCGGTGTGACGCGGCTCTCGCTGGGCGTGCAGGCTTTTGACGATGCGGCGCTTAAAGCGCTGGGGCGCACCCATTCGGCAGCCGAGGCGCAAGAGGCGTTTTTGGCGGCGCAGGATATTTTCGACACCGCCTCATTTGACCTGATTTACGCGCGTCCCCTCTCAAACCCCGCACAAGATTTTGCCGCAGGGCTGGCCGCATGGCAAAGCGAGTTAAGCGCGGCTTTGGCTTTGTCGCCGCAGCATATGTCGCTTTATCAATTGACCATTGAGCCCGATACGGTGTTTCACAGCCGCGCCGCGCAAGGGCGATTGGCGGTGCCGCATGAGGAGATGGCGGCGACGCTTTATGAGGTCACGCAAACGCTTTGTCACGCCGCCGGCCTGCCGGCTTATGAGATTTCCAATCACGCCATTGCCGGTCATCATTGTCGCCATAATCGCGCGATATGGCATGGCGGCGATTATGTCGGCATTGGCCCGGGCGCGCATGGGCGCATCACCATAGACGGGCGCAAACATGCCAGCATGGCGCATAAACAGCCGCAGCTTTGGCTCGCCGCGTGTCGTGAAAACGGCCATGCGTGGCAGTCATTAACCGCTTTGTCGGCGCAAGAAGCGGCAGAAGAAGCGGTGATGCTGGGCTTGCGCTTGACTGATGGCATTGGGGTTGCGGCTTTGGCGCAGCGCGGTGTCGCGCTTGATGCCCAAAAGCTGGCGACGCTCAAACAAGACGGCCTATTGGCGCGCCGCGATGATGTCGTGCAGGCAACCGATAAGGGCCGATTATTGCTCGATTATATTATCGGGCGTCTATTGGTTTAATCACCCAGTTAACCGTCGGGCATTTATCGGGTGGGTTGCGCGGCTGCACTATTTTCTATGCTGTTTTCTATTTCATTTTCTTGATTTTCCGGGCTTGGGCTTTCCAACAGGCCCAATAGCCCGCCCTCGCTCGCATTTCTTAAATCGGTCGCTTCTTGTATGGCGCGGTCGGGATTGGACTGGCGCAGCGCATTGGCCAGCGTCATCGCGGCTTGCAGGCGGCGGTCATGGTCAACAAAGCTGGCCGGTGGGCGGCTAATCTCACGCGATGTCGAACGCGTCACTTCTTGCACGGTCAAGCCGCGCTCATTCAGCCCACCCGGTTTCAGGCGAAAAATACCGTCAATGCCGCTAAAGCCGTTCGGGTCAGTCAACAAATCGGCGCGAAAAGGAGCGTCGGTCGAAAATGCCGAAAGCCGCGCCGCCAGCGACACGGCGTCATAGGCCATGCTGGCCAGACGCGGCGGGGCGGCGTCATAGGTTTTTTCATAACGCGCCGCAAAGCCGCTCCAATTTTTATTCGGCGCAGCAGCATACCAACCGCCATGCAAAGGCGGCTCTTGGCTAAGGGTCGGGTCGTCCCATAAGCCGGTGCCGATAAATTTGACCCGCCTCGGGTCAATATCAAAATAGGGCAAAAGCGGTGCAAGATTTCTGAGCGCCAAGCCGCCCTCGGGCATAAACACCGCATCATAGGGAATGTCGCCCAGCGTCTCGACCAGCGACAAGGCCTCATAGGCCGACAATAATTCGGGCGCATCATCGCCCAATAATTTGAACACCGCCTCGGTCCCTTCGGGCGGGGCAATGTTAAGGCCGGTTTCGGGGTCGGTGCGCCGCGGCAAAAGCGTCAGCGCCTCTTGCACCAGCCGCGCCATTTCGCCCTCATGCGCGGCTTTTCTTTGGTCAAATCGCGCCAGACGGCGCACCGGATCAAACATGCCCTGGGCATCGGGCGGATAGGTTTCGCTCTGCACAATCGTGCCGCCAAAACGGTCAACCGAGGCGGCAAAGCTTGCGCCAATGCGTTCGCCGAAAACCCCTTCGGGCACCAATGCCCCGAACCGGGTCAGACCTTGCGCAATCGCTTCCGACACAATGCGGTCAATATTCTGTTCGGGCAAAAAGCCCAGCAACCACAGGCCGTCCATCGCCGTGCGCGCATCATTGGAAAAGGCAAAGCCCGGCACATCGCGTCCGGCCAATACTGGCTGGATGGCCGAAACCGAGGAGCTGAAAAGCGGCCCGACAATGACATCTGACCCCGTGGCAATGGCGGCTTTGGCGGCCTCTTGCGCGCCCGTCGGCGTGCCTTTTGTGTCGTGTAGGCTGATGACCAAATTGGTCGCGCCGCCATTTAGCGGGGCGTCGAATAAGGCCAGTTGCGCGCCATTATATAAATGACCGGCCAGGGCGCGAATGGTGTCGCGCTCATCGCTCAAAGGCAGCAACAGACCGACAACGCGGGTTTTATCGCTGCGCGGGGGCGGGGTCGGATAGGCGTCTTTATCAATCCGCATCATTTTGACAATCGGTGCGCGCACCGATGCAGCGGCAGCTGGGCGCGCTGAATTATCTGATGGCGGCGCACTGCCACCGGCGCATGCGCTTAAAAGGGCGCTCACTAAAACGCCCAGCACAAACGGCATCCTTACCGGCGGCAATTTGGCTTTGGTCTTTCTTCCGGTCATCAAACCCGTTTCCTCATAGCTGCTAAAGAGGCACTTTATTTATGAGCCTTTATTTATAGGGTTTCGCTGCCATGCGATACAAGCGGCAATCCAATCATAGGCGTTGGCCGCCGCTTTGGCGGCGTGCGCGCATTTTGCGTCGCATAAGATTATGGCGGCTTTCGGGCATGGTTTTTTTAGAAGAAGACTTTTTCTAAAAGAAAGACTTATTCTAAAAGAAAGACTTAACCGCGCCGCCGCGCTACACTATGCCCATGAACACCAAGAGCACCAAAAACGCGCTTGATGCGGGTCTTTATATTGTCGCCACCCCTTTGGGTCATG
>FZLQ01000018.1 GCA_900197605.1 Phyllobacteriaceae bacterium Water-Bin73 | reverse complement strand
AACAAAGCGTCGCGCGTCGCCAGTCATGTCACATAAATTTGTTGTTTCGTGTGCACTAAGCTGACTAGCTTGGGGGTGGCATTATCGGGTTGCGGCGCCGGCCCGAAATCTTCGGAGGAACCTCTTCTCAAGATTAATGATGCCCCAGCGTAACGGTCAGTGCCGAAATCAGGAGGAACTCCCTGTTATGGTCCCTCGCTTTCCCCTGATTTGCACAAAGGTCGTGGCAGCGACTTTTGCGCCGACCTTGCTTTAAGACTAACCCGTCAGTGCCTTTTGAATTTCATGCGCCAATAGCCAAATTCGGTCGCGTCCCCAGCACGCATAAAGCTCCTCGCCATTCTCATCAAGCAGACGATAGCTGGGCACACCCCATAATTCGGATTTCAGCATTTGCAGGCGGTTTTCTTCCGCCCAGCCTTCCCAATCCTTATTATCGATAATCGTGCTGGCGGTTTCCCAATCGAGACCGGCACGTTTGCATACTCGCTTCATGCCGTTATCAGAGCCTGTTTCAAGCCCTTCAGCCCAGGCCATATCAGCAAATTCTTGCAGCAAAGCACCGCCCTTGCCTTGTTCCTCGGCCCAGTTAAACAGCGAATAGACACGCCGCACCGGCTCGCCAACCGGGTCCACGATTTTACCAAATGGGACACTGACACGGTCAGCCTCACGCTTACTATCGCGCAAAATATAAAGACGCTTTTTGGGCGGCACGGGCAGATTACGCATCACCATGGGCAGCACAGGCCGCAAGGTGAGATTAACCGGATAATGATTCGGCAAGTCGAGCGTCTCAGCCATGGCGATGGCCGTATAGGGGCTGCGCGCCGAGGGATAAAACTCAACCGTCAGCCTTTTGCCGTTGCTCGGACTGCCCATAAATTCAGGGCGTGTCTGAAAGGCCGTGATTTGACGACAGCCGCTCAGGCGCAACCCGGCCTCAGCCAAGCGCTCTTCCAAATAGGGCAGGCGGTCGAGGCCCCAATACCATTCGCCCTCAAAAAAGAAAGTTGCCCCAAGATAATGCCCAAGCGTGGCGCGCAATCGCGTGCCTTCGCGAAACACGCGCTCGGTCTGGTCATCAGAGACCATCGCCGTGCGGTCCAGCTTATCCGTATCATCGCTCCAATAGGCCTCACCGATTTCGGCGGCCGCTTTGGGCAAATTGCTGGAGGCCGCCAATGAGCGGCGCGCCAATTTCAAGCTGGCATCGCTGGGCTGCTGGCCCGGATCGGTGAATGTCAAATTATGATAAGGCGCGATTAACGAAGCATCGCGACGGCTATAGGTTTGCAATGCCAAACGCTCCGGCGCGGCGTCATCATCGGGTTCATTGACCAGTTTAACCTGCATATTAATGTCATAGCGCGCCTGTAATTCAGTCAGCACCTGCGCGGTTAATTGACTATACGGGTCGTCCGGCTGGTGAAAATACAAAACCTCAGGCCGTTGTCCCGATAGTTTGCGCCGAAGCGCTTTCACCCTGCGACTGATGCGTTGCATACGCGGTGACAAAATAAGCCCGGAAACAGTCTTGCTTACTCGAAATGCCATGTTTGTTCTCCCTCACGCAGCAAAGTGGCGAGACAAATTGGATTTGTCAATAATCTGAATCTCATCTCATGCTCACCTTTTTGGGCTTGACCTTAGGCCGCTTCACGCCATTTCCCATGCATGGCTATGCGAAAAAAATCTGACCTGCCGCATAAGGATTGTTCGACCTGTGGCCGCCCGTTTTCATGGCGTAAAAAATGGGCGCGCGATTGGGAAAATGTGCGCTATTGCTCCGAGCGCTGTCGGCGGCGCAAAGAAACATAATTGAAAAAAATGACAGATAAACCCCTTATTCTCATTCTGGGCGACCAGCTTTCGCCCGATTTGTCGAGCCTCGCCGCCGCGCCGGACGCGCCCGTGCTGATGGCTGAACTGCCTGACGAAGCCTCTTATGTGCGCCATCACCAGCAGAAAATTACCCTGATATTCGCGGCCATGCGGCATTTTTCGAAAGCCCTTGAACAAAGCGGGCGCGCCGTCACCTATCTGCACTATGCCACTGAGCCGACCATCAACAGCTTTACTGATGCGGTAAAGATGATGATGCAGCGCGATGGCTATAACCGTTTACTGCTCACCGAACCGGCAGAATGGCGGCTGATGCAAGAAGTGGAAAGCTGGGCCGACACGCTGGGTATTGGCGTTGAGATTTTGCCCGATACGCGCTTTTTGGCGACGCATCAGGAATTTGCTGATTGGGCAAACGGCAAAAAGCAATTACGCATGGAATTTTTCTATCGCGAGATGCGGCGCAAGACCGGCCTGCTGATGGATGGCGATGAACCGCTGGGCGGGCAATGGAATTATGACGCTGACAATCGCAAAAAATTGCCGAAGGGCCATACGACACCGCCGCGCCTGCATTTTGCTCCCGATGATGTGACGCAAGAGGTCATGCAGTTTGTGGCGCAGCATTTCGGCAATCATATCGGCACATTGGATAATTTCGCTTGGCCCGTCACGGCGGCGCAGGCCGAAGCGCAATTCGCGCATTGGCTGGATTTTTGCCTGCCGCAATTTGGCGATTACCAAGATGCGATGAAAACCGATGAGGCGTTTTTATATCACGGCTTGGTCGGGGCGAGCCTGAATATAGGCCTGCTTAACCCGCTGGAAGTATGTCGCGCCGTCGAGGCCCGCTATCATAGCGGCCAAGCGCCGCTCAATGCGGTGGAGGGATTTATTCGACAGGTTTTGGGCTGGCGCGAATTTATTCGCGGCCTGTATTGGCTGAAAATGCCAGGCTATGGCGACAGTAATTATTTCGCCCATCACCGCGCCCTGCCTGGTTTTTACTATAGCGGCGACACCGATATGGCGTGCATGCGTGCCGCCATTGGCGCCACCCGCGAGCATGCTTACGCCCATCATATTCAGCGCCTGATGGTGACCGGCAATTTTGCGCTGCTGGCCGGCATTGCGCCCGACGATGTCAATCGCTGGTATTTGGAGGTTTATGCCGACGCCTTTGAATGGGTGCAATTGCCCAATACGCACGGCATGGCGCTGTTTGCCGATGGCGGCATTGTCGGCTCCAAACCCTATTCGGCTTCGGGCGCTTACATTAACCGCATGTCCGACCATTGCAGCGGCTGTGCCTATCAGGTGAAGGAGCCGCATGGCGACACGGCCTGCCCGTTTAATTATCTCTATTGGGATTTCATGATACGCCATCGCGACAAGCTGGGCGGCAATCCGCGCATGGGCATGGTCTATCGCAATCTCGATAAAATGCCCGACGACAAACGCCGGGGTGTCTTGGCCAGTGCCAAGAGGTTTTTGGAGCAGTTAAAATGAGTGAGACGCCAACCCTGCCTTTGGAGGCTTTATCGCTTTCCATCACCCAATATGTCGTCTGTTCAAAATGCGCCGATGAGTTGGCGCATCTCAACCCGCCGCAAAGCCTGCAAGACTATGCCGCGATGGATGTCGGTTTTACCGAATATGGTGTTCAGGTTTGGTGCCGTCGCCATAAGGCCAATATTGTGCATATTGATTTTCAAGGCGCAAAATTACCGGCTGATTTCCGACGCCTCGAAACCAGCTAGCTCAAGCCGGTACTTGCTGCCCGTCCCAAGCCAATAGCTTGCCGCTATCTTGCGCCGTTACGCCATCAATCACGCGCAATAAATAATCCGCCGATTGCGCCGGTGAAAATAATTTCTCTGCCGCGACATTGCCCTGAAACGGCGCCGATAGCTGCGTGTCCACCGTGCCGGGGTGCAGGCCGATGATTATTTTTTGTGGGTCGCGCCGCGCCGTTTCAATGGCGGCATTTTTGACAATCATATTTTGCGCCGCTTTGGCCGCCCGATAGCTGGTCCAGCCGCCCATGCGATTATCGGAGATTGACCCGACCCGCGCCGAGAGATGCGCCATCACGGCCTTTTCGTCACGCGCCATGAGCGGCAAAAAATATTTCGCAATCAACGCCGGACCGATGGTGTTGACGGCCAGCACTTTGGCCATTGACGCGGCGGAGATTTGCTTCAGCGCCTTTTCCGGCTGCACACCGGCGTCCGCATGGTGCAAGAGGCCGGTGGCATTGACCACCAAATGCACAGGCCCTTCAGCCTTCACACGCGCCGCCAACGCCTCGAGCGCCGCCTCATCGCAAATATCAATATCGCTGCGTGTCAGCGCGCTGACTTGGCAGCGCGTCTCAAGCGCCGCGACAAAAGCCGCGCCAATGCCGCCGCGCGCGCCGAAAACAAGGGCGCGAAAATGGTTTGGAAAACTCGATAAAAATTGCGTCATGCCAGACATATAGGGCGACACAGGTCAGTTCAAAGGGCTTTTGGCAATCGGGTGCGGGGCTATAAAATGCCGCGCAAGGCAGTCATTCGGTCTTTCAGACCCGCCGCATCAAACGCCCCCGCATCGCCCACACCCCAAACCGGCGCAGGCCATGCGGCATCGTCAATATGGCGCGCAATCACATGCACATGAAGTTGCGCCACCATATTGCCCAAAGCGGCGATATTCATTTTATCGGCGCGGGTGAGGGCTTGTAGACGTTGGGCGCTTTCTTGCGCTGTGGTGAACAAAGCGCGCGCCGCCACATCGGGCAAGTCGAACCATTCAACCGCATTTTCAATTTGCGGCACCAGCACCAGCCAGTGATAACGCGCATCGCGCATCATGCGAATATCAATCATGCCGCGTTGGGTCAGCGATACCGTATCGGCCTCAAGGCGCGGGTCGAGTTGAAAGGCCATTAAGCCAGCGCCGTATCAGACACAAACGGATTGGTTTGTTTTTCTGCCGCGAAAGTCGAAGTCGGGCCATGCCCCGGAATAAAAGTGATATCCAGCCCGAGCGGCCAAAGGCGTTCGGTAATGCTGTCGATTAATTGTTGGTGATTGCCTTTGGGAAAATCCGTGCGCCCGATAGAGCCTTGAAAAATCACATCGCCAACCATGGCGACCTTGTCATCGGATTGAACAAACACCACATGGCCCGGCGTATGACCAGGGCAATGCACAACGTCAAATTGCACACCCGCCACCTCAACCGTGTCGCCATGTTCCAGCCATTGATCCGGCTCAAATGCCAGCGCTTCGGGAAACCCATATTGCGCCGCCGCATCGGGCATGCCGTCAATCCAAAACTTATCGTCCTTATGCGGCCCGATAATCGGTATGGCGCGCTCATCAGCCATGGCTTTAACCGAACCGGCATGGTCGAGATGGCCATGCGTCACCAGAATTTTTTCAATCTCAATGCCCTGCTCATCAATAAATTTATTGAGCAGCGCCAAATCGCCACCGGGGTCAACAATGCCGCCCTTTTTGGTCTCTTCATTCCAAAATACGGTGCAGTTCTGCTGAAACGGTGTCACCGGAATAATTTGATAGCGCAGCATGGGCGTCTCCTTTTTACGGCGTGAGCGTAAAAGTTTTTTGCACCTGAATCAAATCACCCTAGAGTTTTATTTGTATCTTCAACAACCGAAAGGAGGTGATCCATTGTCTAGTGAACGGAAGTATTTGAGGTTTCAAATCCGGTGTTTGAGTTTTGACGTGGAGCAACCTTCGGGTCTCTCAAAACATCTCTATGAATAAGGATTGGCCTTAAATCCAATCACGACTCCATATTATTGGAGGGGGCGTCTGCTTTGCAGGCGCCCTTTTTCTTGCCTATAAGCAGTTATGGGATTTTTTCTCGGCATAGATTTAGGCGCCAGCGCCCTCAAAGCCTGTTTGATGGACGCCACCGGTTGCCCGCTTTTGACGGCGCGCGCAAGCTATGACACGCATCACCCACAGCCCGGCCATAGCGAACAAAATCCGGCTGATTGGCTGGCCGCCATGCACAGCGCTTTGGCCTCTTTACGCCATGAGCAAGCCGAGGCCTATGAAGCAATTGACGCCATTGGTTTTTCCGGCGGCGCGCATATTGGCGTGTTATGCGATGGCGCGGCCAAGCCTTTGCGCCCGGCCATTATGTGGAGCGACCAGCGCGCCCATAAACAGGCCGCCGCGTTGGCGACAAGCGGAGAGGCGGCAGAAAGCGTCGAAGACATCGCGGGCAATGCCCCCAATGCGACATGGACACTGCCGCAGCTTATTTGGCTTGGCGCGCATGAGCCGGATATTATTCAGGCGACGGAAAAACTTTATTTCGCCAAAGACTGGCTGGCGGCGCAGCTTATCGGCGTGTCGGCGCAAGACCATCACGTCACCGACCCCACGGAGGCCGTCGGCAGTCTGATGGCCGGACGCGATAATAAATGGCACGATGGGCTGATTGCGCTGAGCGGTCTGTCGGCCACCGCACTGCCGCATCTGGTTGATATTGGCAGCATGATTGGCATGGTTTCGCTCGGCGCTGCCGCGGCTTTTGGCTTGCCGCTTGTGCCCGTTTATCAAGGCGCGATTGATACATCAATGGAATGGCTATGTGTCGCGCCGCTCGATGCGACCAGCGCCAGTCTCAAGCTGGCCTCGGCGGGCGTTGTATCGTTCACCAGTTCTGACGCGGCGCGATTTGCGCCCGTCTCTTATTATCCGCATATTTTAGACGGGCTTTCCTATCACGCAGCCGGCATGAGCGATTGCATGGGCGCGATAGAATTTGTGCGGCAAAACTTTACGCCCAAGCTGGACGCGCAAGCCTTTGAAGCGGCGGCGGCTGAGGCGCCCATCGGGGCTGAGGGGCTGTTATTTTATCCTTATCTGTCGGGCGCGCGCGCGCCGTTTTGGGACGCCACATTGAACGCCGAACTGCGCGGCCTGACGCGCGGGCATGACCAAACCGCGATTGCGCGGGCCGCTTATGAAGGGGTCGGGCATGTTCTGACCGCCATTTGGCACGATATGACCGACAGGCTGGGGCAAAAACCCGATGCGCTGCATATATTGGGCGGCGGCGGCAAGAGCGATTTTTTCTGTCAAATGCTGGCTGATATGCTGGCGGTGCCGATAAAACGCGGCCAGGAAACCGATTGCGCCTATGCCACGGCTTTATTTACTGCCGCCTGCCATTTGGGCAAAAGGCCGGAAGAAATGGCGCTTGCGGCCTATCAGCCGCAGGGTGAATTTACCCCTGACAAATCCCATTGTGCTGTCTATGCTTCTTTGCAACAGGCCTTTTTAGAAACATGATAAGGCGTTTGGGAACCATCATAGGAGAGAGACGATGGAAAACCGGATTGATTTGAAGATTGAAAACCATATCGCGCATGCGCATATGATTCGCGCTGACAAGATGAATGCGCTAGATGCCGAGATGATGGACGCGCTGATTGAATGTGGCGAGCGGATTAAAGCCGACAGTTCTATTCGCGCCGTTGTTTTGTCGGGCGAAGGCCGCGCTTTTTGCGCCGGTCTTGATATGGGTAATTTCGCCAAAATGGCCGAGGGCGGCGACGCCGGTGTGACCGATGGCAAAGAGCGTCAAAAACTGGCCGAGCGCACGCATGGACTGGCCAATCGCCCACAAAAAGTGGCCTTCACATGGCGCGAAATTGAAGTGCCGGTTATCGCCGCCGCGCAAGGCTTTGCGCTGGGGGGCGGCTTTCAACTCTTTATGGGTGCCGATATGCGCTATGCCGCGCCGGGCACGAAGTTTTCCATTATGGAAAGCCGTTGGGGGCTGGTGCCGGATATGGGAACAACCCATGTCATGACCCGCGTCGCGCGCGAAGATATTGTCAAAGAACTGGCCATGACAGCGCGTATTTTTGAGGCCGATGAAGCCTATGAACACGGCTTTTTGACCCGCATTACCGACAATCCGATTGAGGCCGCTTTTGAAACCGCAACGGCGATTGCCGCGCGCAATCCTGAGGCCATTCGCGGCACCAAACGCTTGTTCAACGAACCGGCTGACCGCTTTGTCGCGGACACTTTAATGCTGGAAAGCGTGTTGCAAGACGACATTATCGGCTATCCGAACCAGATTGAGGCGGTGAAGGCTGAGCTTGAAGGGCGCGCGCCGGTTTATACTGACCGCGCTGCCGGCAAAAAAGCGGCTGAATAAGACCTCAGCCGCCCAGACCGGCCAGCCGGTCGAGCAGCCAATAAACCGAGATGCCGCCTATGGCAATAATGGGCACTTGCTGCAAAGCCGGTGCCCATTTTTCATGCGCCAGTAAAGCCGGTTTGACGAAACGCATGAATAAAACCATCGCCGCCACAACCAATAATTGGCCGACCTCCAGCCCGATATTGAACAAAGCCAATGCCGCCAATTCAACATCGCGCGGCAAACCGATTTCGCCCAATACACCGGCAAAGCCAAAACCATGCAGCAGACCAAACCCAAAGGCCATAGCTTGCGGATAACGCGCCGCCAGCGCTGAGCGTTTTTCCGGCGGCTGCAAAAGCTCAATGGCGACGAATAAAATCGACAGGGCAATAATCGCCTCCACCACCGCACTTGGCGCGCTGATGCGACCCAGCATGGACAGGCCGAGCGTTAATGAATGAGCAAGGGTAAAGGCGGTGATGACGTAAATTAAGCTGCGCCAGCCCTGCACCAATAAAACCAGTCCGAGCACGAATAAAATATGGTCGAGGCCGAACACCAAATGCTCAACCCCCAAGCCAAAATAAGCCATTAAAAATGTGCCGCCGCCGGAGAATGTTTGCACCGGCACATCGGCGGTCAGGCGCAGGCTATACCGCCCGCCATCAATCAGCGCCAATTGCACCAACACATCGGTAATGGTGCGTTGCAATCCCTCAACCCCGATGGATTGCCCAAACAAACCGCCATCGCATGTCAGACTGAATTTTTCGACCAATGCCCCCGGCAAACGACGCATGCGGCTATCGCCCAGCCGTGCACAATTTTCAGGAAAAACCGGTCGCAACCCCAGACCGGCCACCGCATTGGCACCGGCGCTCCGCACCGGTTGCTTCCAGACAATATCAAAACTGTCGCGCGCCACCTCAGTAATCTCAATATAGCCGGGGCGCACTTCATGCGCATGGGCCGGAACCAAAAAGGCGAGTAAGAAAAAAAGCGGTATCAAGCGATGCATTACTCGCCCGCATCCTCAACCGGCAAAAGCTCAACCGCATAGCGCAGGCGTAAGTCGCGCCAGGCTTCAGCCAAAGCCGCTTGGCGTTCGACTTTTTGATAGTCACGCGCCACACGCTCAACAAGCGGCGCGAACTGCGCTTGCGTCGCGCCATGACGCTTGTCGATTTTCACAATATGCCAACCAAATGCCGACTGCACCGGCCCCTGCCATGCGCCGGTCTTTTCAGCAAATAAAGCCGCGGCAAATTGCGTGCCCATCAGGCGCGACAATTCCAGCTCGCTTTGGCGTGCATATTGGCGATTGAGCATGAAAGGCTGGCCGATATTCTGCCAATCGCTTTCATTGCCGTTCAAGGTCGCCTTGAGCGCGCGCGCTTCGGCCGCGCCATCGGCAAAGACATGCCGCCAGCTCAGTGTCTCGGGTGTTTCATATTGGCTTTGATTTTCATCGAAAAACCGACGCAAGGCGGCCTCATCAGGCAATGCCTTATCGGCTGCATCAGCCAGTAGAAATTCGACTTTTTGCGCCAGACGGCGGCGAATAATAATGTCGTCGCCATCAAGGCCGAGACGCGCCGCCTCGCGCACCAAAATTTCCTCGCGAATATAGCCCTCAATCAGCGCGTCCAATTCACGCGCATTTGGCCGCCGCTCGGTTTGGCCTTCCCATTGCGCCACCAGTTTTTCAACCAGCGGCAAGTCGATTTTTATGATGTTTTGACTGCGCGCCTGCAATAGGCGATCAGCGCCAAACAGCGCCAATCCCAAAACCACAAACCAAACCAGTCGGTCTTGTGCCAACCGCCGCAGCCAATCGGGCATATTTGACTAGTGCTCCAACCAGATAGGTGATGACCAAGCGCGCTCCTGAATGGTCGCCTCAAGCGACGGGTTCGGCTTGGTACCGGCACGAATGGCGTCCCATGTTGACCAGCGGCAGGTTGGGTTTTCCAAAACCCGCACATAATAAAAAGCGTTCTCGCCCGGCTTATAATCAGGGTCACGCCAATGTGCTTTCAACTCGCCCGCCCCGCTATCGGCGCTATAGGCGCAGGTTTCAACATCAACCTTCGCATTATTGTCAGGGCAACGTTGGGTCGCCGCATCGACCGACACACCATTTGCGCAGGCCGTGTCATAAACTTTTTCATGCGTCTTGCCATTGCTGTCAATCCAGCCTTTGACCATTTGCAAACGCTGCAATGGTGCAGAGCCCGGATCTTGCGTGGCCCAAAGCAAAAAGTCCGGCGCACGTCCAAGCCGCGCCTTCATATCGCCGCCCATCGCCACGCCGCGCGCATAGGCTTTGCGCACCATTTGCGGGTCAGATAGCATTTTTTCATTAAAGCCATAACCGCCAAACAAGCGCACTTTCAAGCGCGGCCCGCTGGTGGCGAAAGTTTCTTTCCGGCGCATCGCGTCAAAAATAGAGGCGCGGGTATTTTCCTCAGCCCAAACACCGGCCAGACCCGAGGCCCCCCAGCTTGACCATTGCATTTGCAAATAGCCCGGTGCCGGATTTTTGCCGGGCATGCCCGTGCGTTGCTCGGGCGGGGACATCATTTGACCATACCAATTGCGTACCCGGAAAAGCTGAGCGAAAAGACGCTGCGTCCATGTCAGGCGCACCGCGCCGCGCAAACGACCATTGCCGTCAACCGCGCCGATTTTCGACCAGTAATCATATTCATCAAATGCGCCTGCCGAGACATGCGTGTCGGAGGCTGAAATAAGCCCGAATTTATAAGGATTTCCCTTGCCTTGCGCCTGCATTTCCAGACCGCGGCGATAGGCTTGGCGCACATATGACCCGTCAATGCGGCTGTCATTCCACGTCGCAATTTGATAGGGCATGATTTCAAATGAAGCAAATTCATCATTCGGGCTTTGCAAGGGATGGGTTTCCGATGTGCCTTTGACTTGAGAAATTTCGACAATCGGCTCATTGCGCATGCGCAGGGCCGAATAATCGGCATCAATCTCGCCGCCATCATATGTCTTATCGGAGAACATATAGCCGTCCGACCCATTGGAATTATGCGGAATGGCGATTGAATCCATGCCTTGCGCGCGCAGACTATCCATCCAGCGCCATAGGTTTTCAGGGTTTTTGGAGATGAGACGCGAATAAGGTTCTTTCGGCGCACCGCCCTTGAAAATCACATTACGGTGCAGGTTCTCGAAAGTATCCTGCGAAGACGTATATTCATATCCGATGAAAGCGGTGAATTTTCCCGGTTCATTATTGCGGTCTGCCGAGGCCTTAATTTCAGACCAAGTATCGCGCACAATATTCATATCCAGCAGGTCGTCTTCAATCTGCTGGCCGATATAAGGCAGCAAGGCGCCGAATGCCAAACGGCGTTCCGACGCTGTTTTGGCGGCGCGCAAACCCTCAGCAACGCGGTGATTGGCCACTGCGCTATTCGGGTCAAACATGGCCGGCACCATGCCCAGATAAGCGGCATGGTCGGTCACCGCCTGAAAATCAAGCGGCACACGAATTTTCATATCAAAACCGAGCGGATGGGTTATGGCTTTGCCTTTGGCGAAATCATAGGCCGCATCAGGGCCATTGCGATTGCCGAAGACAAAAGCGTCAAACGACAGATTTGTGTGCAAATGGGTTTCACCAAACATCGCGCGGCGGTCTTCGGGACCGGCCAAAACGGTTTGCGGTATGGCTGAAAACAAGCCAAGCGAAAAACTCAATGACAATGTCGCAGCGACAATTGGCAGCTTTTTTCTTAATGTCATAAAATCCCCTCCAGATTGGGCAAATAATGCCCCAAGCGGGATGACAAAACAAGCCGCACATGCCTTGAAAAAAAACCCCTCTAGGCGTTAAGCTTGCGGCGGGAGAAAAGCCATGCTGTATCAACAACAATACCAAAACTGGGCAGATGACCGCGAAGGATTTTGGGGCGCACAAGCCGCAAGGCTGGATTGGCAAACGCCGCCGCAAAAGATTTTTGAAAGCAATGCATCGGGCGACCGCTGGTATGTCGATGGGGTGATGAACACATGTTTCAATTGTGTTGACCGCCATGTCGCCGCCGGTCATGGCGCGCGCATTGCTTTTATTCATGACAGCCCGATAACCGACAGCAAGTCCGAGATGAGCTATGCCGAGCTGCTCGACCGCGTTGAATTGGTCGCCGCCATCATGGCCGATAGAGGCGTGAGCAAGGGCGACCGCGTTATTATCTACATGCCGATGATTGTGGAAACCGCCATTGCCGCATTGGCTTGCGCGCGTTTGGGCGCGATTCACTCCATCGTGTTTGGCGGCTTTGCGGCGGCTGAATTGGCGACCCGCATTGATGACGCCAAACCAAAGCTCATTCTGGCCGCCTCATGCGGGCTGGAGCCGGGGCGCATTATTGATTACAAACCGCTTCTCGACGGCGCGATTGAGCTCGCCGCGTATAGGCCCGATGCTTGCCTCATCTGGCAACGCCCGCAACAAATCGCGCCACTGATAGAGGGCCGCGATTTTGACTGGCAGGATTTGGAAGCCGCCGCGCGCGCTGCTGACAATCGCGCGCCATGCGTGCCCGTCGCCGCCACTGACCCGCTTTACATTCTCTATACATCAGGCACGACCGGTATTCCCAAAGGGGTGGTGCGCGATAATGGCGGCCATCTTGTCGCGCTGAGTTGGGCGATGGAGAATATCTACAATATTGGTGCCGATGACGTGTTCTGGTCGGCCTCAGATTTCGGCTGGGTGGTCGGGCATAGTTTCATTTTATATGCGCCGCTGGCGGTTGGCGCGACCAGTGTGATTTATGAGGGCAAGCCCGTTGGCACGCCCGATGCCGGTGCTTTTTGGCGGGTCATCTCAGAGCATGGCGTAAAGGCTTTATTCACCGCGCCGACAGCGTTTCGGGCCATTAAAAAGGAAGACCCGAAAGGCAAGCTGGTCGAGGCTTATGATATGCGCGCCTTTGAGATGCTCTATCTGGCCGGTGAGCGGGTTGACCCTGACACGATTAACTGGGCCGAAGCGACGCTTGGTGTGCCGGTGATTGATAATTGGTGGCAGACCGAAACCGGCTGGCCAATTTGTGCCAATCCGGTCGGCATTGAATTACTGCCCATTAAAAAGGGCTCACCCAGTCGCGCCATGCCGGGCTATGAGTTGGCTGTGCTCGATGAGGGTGGCAAACCGCTGGGTGCCAATGAAACCGGCGCGATTGCCATTAAACTGCCGCTGCCGCCCGGCTGTCTGCCCGGCCTATGGCAAAACCGACAAGGCTTTGAAGCCGCCTATCTGACCGATTATCCGGGATATTATAAAACCGGCGACGCCGGTTTTATCGATGAAGACGGCTATCTTTACGTCATGTCGCGCACTGATGACATTATCAATGTGGCAGGTCACCGGCTGTCAACCGGTGCGATGGAAGAGGTTCTGGCCGCGCATGCCGATATTGCCGAATGTGCCGTGCTGGGCGTCAATGACCCGATTAAGGGTGAAGTGCCGCTCGGTCTTTTGGTGCTGAATGATGGCGTCAATCGACCGGATGCGGAGATTATCGCCGAAGCGGTGCAATTGGTGCGCAGTGAAATCGGGCCGGTCGCCGCTTTTAAGCTGGCCATGCGTGTTGCGCGATTGCCCAAAACGCGGTCGGGGAAAATACTCCGCGGCACGATACGTAAAATCGCCAATGGCGAAGACTGGCAAATGCCCGCGACCATTGACGACCCGGTTATTTTGGACGAAATCAGCGAAGGGCTGAAAACCCTCGGCTTTGCGCAAGGAGTATAGAATGGAAAAACTGGTCACTGTTGAAAAAGCCGATGGTTATGCGGTTATCACGCTCAACCGCCCCAACGCCATGAATGCGCTATCGGCCCAATTACGCAATCAGCTTGCCGCCGCCATTGATGCGCTTGAAGCCGATGACACCATCCGCGTGTTGATTTTAACCGGCGCGGGCGACAAAGCCTTCACCGCCGGTCTCGACCTCAAGGAAATGGGCGCACAGCAAGGCGACGGGCCGGCATTGGCGATTTCCAGTGATGATCCGGTGGTCACAATGGGGCGTTTTTCAGGGCCGATTATCGGCGCGATTAACGGCGTTGCCATTACCGGTGGCTTTGAAATGGCCTTGGCTTGCGATGTGCTTATCGGCACGCCAAATACCCGTTTTGCCGATACCCATGCGCGGGTCGGCATTTTGCCCGGTTGGGGATTAAGCCAAAAACTAATCCGCTTTATCGGTGCCTCGCGCGCCAAAGAAGTCTCGCTGACCGGCAATTTTATTACCGCCGAGCAAGCGCTTGATTGGGGACTTATCAATCATATTGTTGCGCCCGACGCGCTGATGGATAAAGCGCGCGCTTTGGCTGACGACATGCTGTCTTGCGTGCCGGAAACACTGGCCGCCTATAAGGCGCTGATGGATGATGGCTTCGCCATGAGCTTTGCCGATGGCATGGATTTGGAACAGACCCGCAGCCGCGCCGCCAATAGCCAAGTCGGTGCCGGAGATGTAGAGGCGCGCCGCGCCGCCATTCAACAACGCGGCCAGCAGCAAAAGTAGGAACTGAAAAAATGAGTGAAAACACGACCGATAAAGGCCGCATGATGCCGCCCAAGACCCACTATAATGGCTGGCGCGAACCCGATAATGTGCGCTGGCATTTACGCAATATGTCAACTCTGCCCGCGCTGATTATGCCGCGCGGCGATGATGTGTTTGAGCTGAAAACCGGCACGGCAAAAGATATTGAAAACCTCACTTATGAATTTCAAGGCAATCAACTGACGCTGGGCGATGCCATGCGCGCCGATTGCATTGACGGTTATATGGTGGTGCAAAATGGCGAGGTTTTGTTCGAGCGCTATTACGATAATTTCCGCGCCCATGACCATCATATTTGGTTCTCCATGACCAAATCGCTCATCTCCACCGCCTTTGGCATTGCCCAAGCCGAGTTTGGCATTGATGAGAGCAAAACCCCGGCTGATTTTCTGCCCGAGCTTGCCGACAGTATTTTTGCCCAAGTCAGTATTCGCCATGTGCTGAATATGGTCACGGCGCTCAATTATACGGAAGAATATAATGAGATGACGCCGGGCAGTGTGCATTTCGAATATTTCCGCCGCTTGGGCTTTATGGGTGATTTTGAATTGCTGGCCATTGATCCGGCGCAGTCAGATGAGCCACGTGGCGTGCGCGATATGCTGCCGCAATTCGAGCAAGCCGGTGATGGCGTAACCGGTGCCATGTTTCAATATCAATCGCCCAATGTCGATGTTATTGGCTGGCTGATTGAACGCATTACCGGTCGCGCTTTGATGGATTATATGCGCGATAAATTATGGGCACCTTTGGCGACCGAGCATGATGGCGTGTTTACCGTCGATGTGTCATTCGCGCCGGTTGCGACGGGTGGCTTTAACTCGACCTTGCGCGATGCGGTGCGGTTCGGGCTGATGGCGCTGGGCGATGGCAAGCTGGGCGACACGCAAATCGCCCCCGCCGCTTGGATTGCCGACACTTACGCAATGACCGAAGACGACAAGAAAGCCGGTGCGGCAGCCGTCAATGCTGACCCCAATCATGAGCGCTTTATTGACGGGTTTAGCGGCTATCGCAGCTTCTGGTGGCAGTTTGACCAATCGCAGGGCGAGCGCATTGCAATGGGCGTGCATGGGCAGGTGATTTACGTCAATAAGGCGAAAAATCTGGTGATTGCCAATTTTGCCAGTCCGACGGAAACCGCCAATCAATTGCGCGCCAGCTTTAAGCAAATGCTGGCCGGCACGCGCGCATTGGCGGCGTCGCTGTAATTATTGCATGGTCGGAATGATGAAGCTTTGGTCAGCCACATCGCCCTCTGGCCAACGCTGCGTCACTGTCTTCACTTTGGTGTAAAACTTAATGCCTTCCGGCCCGTGCTGGTTGGTATCGCCAAAGGCTGAACGTTTCCAACCGCCGAAAGTGTGATACGCCACCGGCACCGGTATCGGCACATTAATGCCGACCATGCCGACATTTACTTTTTGCGCGAATTGGCGCGCCGCCAAACCATTGCGGGTAAAAATCGCCACGCCATTGCCATATTGATGCTCAGACGGCAGACGCGCAGCGTCCTCTAGCGTATCAGCGCGCACCACTTGCAAGACGGGGCCGAAAATCTCTTCTTGGTAGGACTGCATATTGGCGGTCACATTATCAAATAAGGACGGGCCAATGAAAAAGCCTTCCTCATGGCCTTGCAAAGACAGACCGCGCCCATCGACCACCAAATCCGCGCCCTCTTTCACGCCCATCTCGATATAGCTTTCAATCTTGGCGCGATGCGCGGCAGAAACCACCGGCCCGTAATGGGCTTGCGCGTCGGTTGAAATGCCGACATTTAACTTGCCGACTTCTTCTTGCATGCGCCCGACAAATTCATCAGCCGTGTCTTTACCGACCGGCACGGCGACCGGCAAGGCCATGCAGCGTTCACCGGCAGAGCCATAGGCCGAGCCGGAGAAATCGGCAATCACTTGGTCCATATCGGCATCGGGCATAATAATGCCGTGATTTTTCGCGCCGCCCATCGCCTGCACGCGCTTACCATTGGCGGTGCCGGTTTGATAGACATAATGGGCAATATCAGACGAGCCGACAAAGCTGACGGCCTTAATATCATCATGCGCCAAAATCGCATCGACCGCTTCCTTATCTCCATGCACGACATTTAACAGCCCCCCAGGCGCGCCGGCTTCCAGCATCAGTTGGGCCAATCGCACCGGCACGCTCGGGTCTTTTTCAGACGGCTTCAAAATAAAAGCATTACCGCAAGCAATGGCGATGCCGAACATCCACATTGGAATCATCGCCGGAAAATTAAACGGCGTGATACCCGCCGCAATGCCAAGCGGCTGGCGCATGGCGTAAATATCAATGCCCGGCCCCGCCCCTTCGCTATATTCGCCTTTCAGCAAATGTGGAATACCGCAGGCAAATTCAATCACTTCAAGCCCGCGCTGAATATCGCCCTTACTGTCGGCAATCACTTTGCCATGTTCTGACGACAGCAATGCGGCTAGTTCGTCCATATTGGCTTCGAGCAATTCTTTGAATTTGAACATCACCCGCGCGCGCCGCTGTGGATTGGTGGCGGCCCATGCGGGCTGCACTTTCTTGGCTGCGTCAACGGCGGCTTCTATGTCATCAACACCGCCCAAACAGACCCTGGCCTGCACTTGGCCGGTATTGGGATCAAAAATCTCACCGTCGCGGCTCGCCGCGCCGCGTGTTGCTTTGCCATTGATGAAATGTTGAACGTTACGCATGAAAGCCCCTCCCGGCTGGCGTTAATTCAGCCGAAGCTAACAGGTCAGAGGCAGTGCTTCCAATATAATTTTGGCCGACGGCAATCAGAATAGATAGCTGATGTCGATTTGGGCCAGCGCATCACGATCATCGACGCTTTCATAATTACTGTCGCTGGGCGGGCCGGTATTGGCCACATCGGCTACCGCGCCGACAAAGCCGACAAATTCGATACTCTCATTCAGCCACCAGCCGCCGAAAACATCCGCCCCATAGGCATTGAAAAAAGCTGTGGCGCCGAAACCGAAAAAGCTCAGGCCGTGTGGCGAGCTTGTTCGACCGAGGTTTGATTGAAAAAACGGACGCTCAATAAAGATGGCAACAACAACACCGCGCCCAAGAGTGCCAGTACCAGCCCCATCATGGTGAAGCCAGCAAAACGCTGCAACATCACCATATCGGAGCTTAAAAACACACCCGCGCCAAGGGAGAACAGAAAGGTTGATTGTACAATTGGGCGCCCGGGAATGAACAGCGCTTGACGCAAAGACAGGCGCTGGCTCTTGTGCTCGTCAACCAAATGATGCTGATAGCTGTGCAAAATGTGAATCGTGTCGTCTATCGACAACCCCATTGTGACACTGGCGATAATCACTGTCGCAAAATCAAACGGAAAACCCAGCACGGCAATCGTGCCCATAGTGATGAGAATAGGCAATGAGCACGCAATCATGCCCGCTATAGCAAGGCGGAAATTAAACTCTAAAGCTAGAATGATGAAGATGAACACAAAAGTGAGGAAAACGGTTGTAAATTGCGTATTCAGGATGTAGCCCGACAATTGACTGAAAAAGACCGAATAGCCAGTAAAAATAGGCTTTGGCAGGCCTTGTGTACCGATCAACGCCATTTGCTTTTCAATCTTGCCGACCAGTGCCTCCAATTCGGTTGAACTGATGTTCGACGTATAAGCCCGCAAATGACCACTGTCGAAAGAGAAATTGACACCTTCAGCCAGTACATCTCGGCTTTCTGCGCTGCGCGACCACTCCGAGAACAACATTTCTTGCGCCAGCTGCTCTTCATTTTGCGGGTAACGCGTCCCATCATCAAACAGACTGCGATGAATTTCACCCAGCGGATTAGAGTAGCTCTCAGTTGTATTAATCTCCCGCAAATTTTCAATCGCGCCTTCCACATCCAAAAGATTGACGAAAGGCGGATAGGTTCGAAAATAATCCTCTTCATCGGTCTGAAACACTATTGAGACAACACCCGAGCCTCCCAACTCGTCATCGACCCGGTCAAATGCCTGATACATATCGGAGCTTGGCTTAAAAAAAACGTCGAGCAAATTGCTTTCTGATTTGGCATTCAAAAACAGCGCCATAACCGATGCCAGCGTCAAGACCACTGCCACGGCAAATGTTACTGGACGATTATTGCCTACCACCGACCAATCAAGTTTTAAGAAACTGTCAGCCGCACGGTCGGGCAAAGACAGTGCTTCTTTGGTGCCGCCACGGCGCACCAACGCCCCGGGTGTTGCAGTATATAGCCCCAAAAACAAGCCGCCCATCATAATGCCATAGCCCAGCAGAATGCCGAGAAAGCTATCGACGCCAAACTCGCGCAATGGCACTAATTCAGAAAAATAAAACACGCCAAAGCCGACGGCGGAAGTTGCCGATGTTGTCAAACAGGGCAGCCAAGTGGCCACCAGTGTCTCGCGCAGCACATGGGCAACGCTCGTATCATCGTGTGCAATGTCTATTTCATGATCCCAATAGCGAATAATATGCAGGCTGTCGGCGACCACAATGACTGACAGCATGATCGGCAAAGCCAGCGCGATGATGGTCAGATTATGCCCTAATGTGGACATCAGCCCCATCGCCACCGCCACGGCGGTCATCGCCGTGCCCAACACCAAAGCAGTTTTCCACACACGCCCAAACAAAGAGAATAAAAAGAGCGCAATCCCAATCGCGACAATGCTCAAAATCGTACCAAGTTCGTGCTGAGTTTTGGCGTCGAGAGTGAATTTCAAATAGCCGTCACCGGCAATCTGTGCATCAGCCGTCAACGGGTTTTGCGCGGCCAACGCCAATATTTGGTCAACGACCGCAGCGCGCAAATCCGGTGTGCCGCCAGTATCATGCTTGACAATAAACGCACCCAACGTGCCGTCTTCAGACAATAAGCGTCCCAAATACTCGCTTTTGTAAAACTGCGCTTTAAGGGCCAACAGATCTGCCAATTGGCCACTTTCCAACGCGGCACGATAGGTCGTAATGACCAGCGAGCCGCCTGCATCTGTCATAATCAGGCTCGCATCATAAGGCGAAACCACATCGACAACGCCGTCAATATTTTTCACCGCATCGGTAAACGCGGCAGCGTTTTCAAAGCCTTCTTCCGTAAACAACCTATCGGCTTTGAACAGCAGCATTGTGCTTTCAAATTGATTAAACTCCGACGCCAGCATTGTGCGGGCAATTTCATGCGGATTGTCAGGTGACAGCCATTTATCATTGTCGTATTGCAGGCCACGCGTGCCATAGACAGCAGTGGCGGCGACGGCAGTCCATAACAAAAAGCCCCCTAAAATAAGCGCTACGCGATTTGACATGGAAACCCCTTCAAAGACTGAGGTCCTAGAATAGATAATTCAAACCCAAATTGAAATAACCATCACCCTCGGTCTTACCATAGCGTTCAGCCTCAATCTCGTTAGCACCATCCATAATAGAGCGCAATTACGCTTCGCTCTTTGGAAAAACATCGGATAGCCGATAAACGCGCTTAATAACATCGCTTCCCGTCTCTACCAATACTAACGGCGCAGAGGGCCTTGGCCATAGTTTCTTTGGCGACCAATTTAGCATGGACTATTATACTTTCCTCCACATTTGAGCGGACAGTAGGGTGTTGATTTTTCAAAGTCCAAGTCCGCTCGGCGCTGTGTGCCGTTTTGCCGATGGCTGTGGCAAAAATGCCTCGGCCTGCCTTTTGCTAGCTGTTTTCTGCCGCTTCGCGCAGCATTTCCAACTGCAACCATTCTTCTTCTGCGGCGGCCAATGCCGCTTTAGCGGTTTCCAGCATAGCAGCATTGCGCTCAAATTTCTGCGGGTCTTTGGTAAATAAATCGGCATCAGCCAGCGTGGTTTCGGCCCGTTCAATATCACCGGCCAATGCGGTCATTTCATCGGGCAGTTTTTCCAACCGATAGCGGTGTTTATAACTCAGCTTGACCGACGCAGTGGTGGCTTTCTCTTTGAGGGGTTTATCGGCAGCGGCAGCTTTTTTATCAGTCACCGGCGCGGCGGCGTTTGTTGGGTCAATCGCCTTTTGTTGCGCCTTCATATCCGAATAGCCACCGGCATATTCGACCCAGCGCCCCTCGCCTTCAGCGTTAAACACTGCCGTTACTGTGCGGTCGAGAAAATCGCGATCGTGGCTGACCAAAATCACTGTGCCCTCATAAGCAGCAATCATTTCCTGCAATAAATCTAGCGTCTCAAGGTCCAAATCATTGGTCGGCTCGTCCATCACCAGCAGATTGCTAGGCTGGCGCAAACCGCGCGCCAAAAACAATCGCGCCTGCTCGCCGCCCGACAGCACATTTACCGGCGTGCGCATTTGCGAGGGGTGAAACAGAAATTTTTTCATATAGCCAATGACATGCATGGTAGCATCGCCAATCGACACCAATTCGCCCGCCCCATCTGTCAGCGCATCTTTGACATTCCAATCTTTTTTAATACCGGCGCGCTGTTGGTCGAGAATGAGCGGCGTCAGATTTTTACCCAGACGCAGATTGCCGCTATCGGGGGCGAGCTTGCCCAGCAAGATATTCAGCAGTGTCGTCTTACCCGCACCATTTGGGCCGATAAGACCGATGCGGCTGCCACGCTTTATTTGTGTCGAGAAATTATCGACCAATATTTTATCGCCATAGGCTTTGCTGATTTCATCGGCCTTGACCACCAGCTTGCCGGAACGGTCACCGGCATGCAGCGCGGCTTCCACATCGCCTTGCGGCCCGCGATAATAGCGCCGCTGTTGGCGCAGATTTTGCAAATCCCCCAAGCGGCGCACATTGCGCTTGCGCCGCGCCGTCACGCCATAGCGCAGCCAATCCTCTTCACGCGCAATTTTGCGGTCGAGCTTGTGTTGCGCTTCGGCCTCGCGCTCCAGCTCGTCATCGCGCCAATCCTCAAAATGGCCGAAATGCTTGCGCATCAGCTTGGTCTCACCGCGATCAAGCCAGACGGTTTGATTGGCCATATTGCTCAAAAACCGGCGGTCATGGCTGACCAATATCAAAGCCGAATTAATCTGTCGGAGCGCGCCCTCCAGCCATTCAATCGCCGGTAAGTCGAGATGATTGGTCGGCTCGTCAAGCAACAGCACTTCAGGATTTGCCGCCATGGCTTTGGCCAGCGCCACGCGGCGACGCTCGCCGCCCGACATTGGCGCAATCTCGGCTGCGCCCTCAATATGTAAATCCGCCATAAGCTGAAAGGCGCGTTGGCGGTCTTCATTATTCATCAGCCCTTGCAGCACAAAATCCTCAGCTTTTTGAAATCCGTCAAAGCTCGGGTCTTGCGCCAAATACTCGACATGGATACCGGGCTGCACAAAACGTTCGCCCTCATCGGCCTCAACCAATCCGGCAGTAATTTTCAGCAAGGTTGATTTGCCTGAGCCATTGCGCCCGACCAAACAAATGCGGTCATCACGCCCGACCGATAGCGACGCCCCCGCCAAAAGTGGTTCGACGCCATGCGTCAGGTGAATATCATCAACATATAAAATGGGCGGGCTGGCCGACATTAAAGCTCCGTTGAAGGGTGTTTGGCTGTGTTTGACGCGCACCCTTTATCGCCGAAGCGCACGCGCCCCGCAAGCCGCCCTATTTATGGATTTGCATAAACTGATGGATAAGCGACACCAGCGCTTGCGGCACATCTTCCTGAATAAAATGACCGGCATTGTCAAAAGTCGTTATCGGCGCATCGGGCCAAATGGCTTTAAAATCAGCCATCGCATTTTCCGGCCAAATGGCGCGGTCTTGCAAACCCTGCGCCATCATGGCGGGTTTGGCTTGCAGCTTCTCCAAATTGCCGGTTTTCAAGCCTTCGACAACAAAGGGCAGAAAGCGGCCATAATGAACATCAAGCGGAAACTCAATGCCGCCAATACATGATGCGCGATCGGGGAATGGACGCTGATAGGCATTCAGCCAATCACGGTCAACCGCCGCGCTATTTTCAAAGCCCAGCAATTTCATAATCGACAGCACAGTGGTGCCCAATTCGCCCAGGACACCGCGCAGCGTGCCGGCTTCTTCATGTTTGGCAATCCACTCAAACCACGGCGTGCGTTCAGGCCGCGGCGTGACCCCGCCATATCCGGTCAGCGTGTTCATCACCACCAGACGTTTCACCTTATCGGGATGGCGAATGGCAAAGGCCGCGCCCATTGGCCCGCCCCAATCTTGTATCACCAAAGTAATATCGCTCAGGCTCAAATCCTCGATAAAAGCCGTCAGATTCTCGACATGCGTCTGCAGCGTGTAGTCACGGTCTTGCGGTGTTTCGCTTTTGCCGAACCCCATATGGTCAGGCACCACAACGCGGTAATGCGCCGACAGGCCGGGTATCATATGGCGATAGAGATAACCCCAAGTTGGCTCGCCATGGAGGCACAAAATCACCTCGCCCTTATTCCCCTTTGGGCCTTCATCAACATAATGTTGCTTGAAACCGGCAGCCTCTGAAAAATGAGGTTTGAACGGCCATGTGCCGTTAAATGTTTCGTCAGCCTCAATCATTTTTTCGCTCCTTTGGTCGATGGACCTTTAATCCCTCAAATCAATCGCCGGATTGCGGTCAAAGAAGTTTCGCGGCTTCAGCACAATCTCATCGACTTTTGACGGCATGACCGGCCAGTCTTCCGCCATTGGCACATGGTGAAACCCCATGGTTGCCCAGCCGACAATATCGGTGTTTTCCAATTGCTCATTATCGGCAATATATTCCGGCAGGCCGAGCCAGGGTGCCGATTGATTGGTCGATACGCCGGTGGCAAAAATCTCATCGCGCTTGAAGCGTGTGACCCAAAGATTTTTCTGCACAAAATAAGCCCGCTTAAACGTCTCATCCATTGGCGTCACCAATGGCTTCACATTGGGCATCATCAGCTGATAGCCGGTGTCATAGCCCATCGCGTTTTGACGCGCCTCATTGGCAAATAGCAGCACAGCCGGTCGCTTGGCGCTCATATCGGTTTGTGCTTGTTTTTCGGTCGCAATGCGACTGGGCACAACTTCCCATAAGCCACGCCGTGGGGCGCCCGCTGCCGGTTTGGCCGCGCGCAACATATGCCTCTCAAAATTATTGGCCTGCCCGTCAACATCCATATCAATGCGATAGCTGAAGTAATGGTCGTGATTGACTGCCAAACGATGCGGCGCAATCAATGTGCCGGTGGCGGTCTCATCGGCTGCGCGCGGGTCAGATAAATCGCCCGACATCACTGCTTTGGTGGCATCAAGGCCGGTTGAGATGAGACGGATACGCAAGCGCCCGTCCAGCCCGAACACATAATCTTGATAATAATCATAATTGCCAATAGTAGCGACCATGCGCACCACCAATTCTGTGGCGCGGCGCGACTGATGGGTTTCTAGCCCCGGCACAATGGCGAGCAGCGGCTCCTCATGACGCCAAATCGGATGACCCGGGTCATGCTCGAAAATGCAGATGCGGTTCTCGCTCTGCATGGGCGAGCCATCGGGCAGATGCAAATCAACATTCAGATATTGCGCATGGGACGGGCAGTCGGCTTGCTGCAATTCTGTCGCCAGATTGCCAAAGCCATATTCGCCCATATCGAAATAGGCGCGATAAAACCAGTTCGGGTCATTATCGTGATAGGGCACAAACATTTCCGACATGGCAATCTCATAGGCGACCGAGCGGAAACCGCTCTCGGTTTGATGGCCGATGCGATTAATCACCGTGCCCTGACGCGGGTCAAAACGCAGGCGGAACTGCCAGCCTTGCCAATCAATCCGGCTGCCGGTCATTTTATAATTCACGCCATCGGGGCGCGATTGCGCCACATGTTTCACCTTACGCGTGCCATTGTTAAATTCACCGGTCGGCAAATCATGCGGCGGCGCATTGCCGAGGCGGGTGTCCTTAATCTCGATAATCTCATCTGTCGTGATATTGTATAATATGGCGAGACCCTCAATCGGTCGCGCATAAAGATTGGTGCTGGGCAAAATGCCGAGCGCGCCATCACCGGCAATATTAAAGCAATCCAAACGCAGCAAACGCTCGCGCGCCGGATTGGCTTGCGCGGTGAAAAAGCGACCAATGGTGCGCGGCAAACAAATGCCCTGCCCCGGCTCAACGCCGCGCTTGGCCAATGCCGCCAAAACATCAGCATGCTCAGACAGTTTAACGACAATCGGCTCCAACTCGCCCGTGCCCGAGAGCATGGGTTGACCGCCGGTCATCGGCGCGTCTGACACAATGCGATTGCCGGTCAAATCAAGGCGCGCCAGACGCGGCTTGCCCGCAACCAAAAATGTGACTTCCGCCCCGCGCTGCGCCGAGTCGCCATCTTGCCAAGCCAGCGCAACGTCCTTTTCGGGCTGGCGCAGGCTGATGCGGGTGAACATCACCGCATCACCATGCACTGCCTTTAACAAACCGGCGGCTTGGGCATATTCTTCGGGCCGCAACCCGTCCCAGGGCGAAACGGCAATATCGGCTTGGGTCGATGATGATGTGGTCACAATCGATTGATTGAGCAGCCAAGCAAGGCCGACAATAAAAGCCAGTGTGAGCGGCAAAGCCAAAGTCTTCAAAATACGCATAATATCTCCCTCATTGCCGATAATCTAAGCAAGCGCTTGGGCTTAGAGCAAGGGGTGATTATGCAATATCCAAACCATCTAAGCGGTCTTGCGTGCGCCATTTTGCCAGCAAGTCGAAAAATGCGACCGGCCCTTCGCCATAGGCTTGGTCTTGCCGGCGGCGGGTTAAATGGCCCTCATTATTATAATAGCCGGGCGTACACGCCGCCTGAAAGCTCTCCGTCTCGCGCGCCTTTTCGACAA
>FZLQ01000151.1 GCA_900197605.1 Phyllobacteriaceae bacterium Water-Bin73 | reverse complement strand
GCGGCAGCAGGCGGCGGCGGGCGCGGCATGCGTCTGGTCGAGGCCGCGGACGGGTTGGAGGCGGCGATTTCAACCGCGCGCTCAGAAGCCGAAAACGCTTTTGGCTCGGGCGAGTTGATTTTGGAAAAAGCCATTGTCAAACCGCGCCATGTGGAAATTCAGGTATTTGCCGACAGCCACGGCAATGTGGTGCATTTGGGCGAGCGCGATTGCTCGGTGCAGCGTCGCCATCAAAAAGTTATTGAGGAAGCGCCATGTCCGGTGATGACGCCCGATTTACGCGCCGCTATGGGCAAGGCGGCGGTCGATGCCGCCAAGTCGATACATTATCGCGGCGCAGGCACGGTTGAGTTTCTGCTTGATGCCGATGGCAGTTTCTATTTTCTCGAAATGAATACGCGGTTGCAGGTCGAGCATCCGGTGACGGAAGAAGTGACCGGTCTCGATTTGGTGGCCTTGCAAATAAAAGTGGCGGAAGGCGATAGGCTGGGCATGACGCAAGAAGATGTCACGCTGAGCGGTCATGCGATTGAAGTGCGGCTTTATGCCGAAGACCCGACCAATGGGTTTTTGCCGAGCACCGGCACTGTGGCCTGCTTTAATCAATTGGCGCGCGCCGGTGTGCGCTATGATACGGGTATTCGCGGTGGGCAAGAAATCTCGCCCTTCTATGACCCGATGATTGCCAAGCTCATCACCACCGGCCCGACCCGCGAGGCGGCGCGCAAGCTGATGGTCGAAGCACTGACGGATACGGCTTTGTTTGGGCCGAAGACCAATCGCGATTTCCTGATTGCTTGTCTTGAAAAGCAAGATTTCATTTCCGGCGATTTCTCGACCGCTTTCATTGCAGAAAATTTTACCGATGAGGAGCTTGCCGCGCCGGTTGCTGACGCTACCTCGCTGGCCATTTTGGCGGTGCGCCATTTTGTTTGTGACCATGCCAAAGCGCGCGCCAAAGCGATGCATGTGCCGCAAGGGCTGGTGAATTTCTCAGCCGAGGAAACCTTGCGCACGCCATATAAGCTGGCCATTGGCGAAGCGGAAACAATGCTCTCTGTGCGCTCGAAAAACCCGACCCATTATGCGGTGCATATTGGCGAGGATATTATTGAGCTAACGATTGAGGCGCATGACGGCACACATATGGTGCTGAACAGCGCCGATAAGCAATTTGTCAGCCAGGCGTTTTTGAGCGGTGAAACGCTTTACGCGACGATTGATGGCAAAAGTTTTACCTGCAGCAATATGCTGATGCGCAATGCCACAGCCGATGAAACCGGCGATGGC
>FZLQ01000089.1 GCA_900197605.1 Phyllobacteriaceae bacterium Water-Bin73 | reverse complement strand
CGCGACAGATTTGGCCGCTTGTAGCTGCGCGTCCGGCGCATCGGGCAGTTCCATCGCCGCCAGTTTTTGACCGACGGGCACCAGATAATCCCCCGGATAAAGTCCCTCAGGAATGGCGCCAATATCCTCGCCTTGCGCCTCGCGCATTCGCAACAGCGCCGAGCGCGCCAACACATCAACCTGCGAACCGGCATCATTGATATAATATTCGCGCAACACATCGCTGCCGGTCTTTTCCAACAAGCGCGCCAGCACATCACCGACCACCGCGCCACGCGCATGGCCGACATGCATCGGGCCGGTCGGATTGGCCGACACATATTCGACATTCACCTTCGCGCCGCCCGTGCCATCGCCATAGGCCAGACCGGCGGTCAGAATATGCGGCACAAGCTGATGCCAAACCGATTTATCGAGCCGCAGATTGACAAAGCCCGGCCCGGCAATCTCAGCCGCTTCAATGCGGTCGGATTTCAGCAATTCCGCAACCAAAAGCGCCGCCAAATCACGCGGATTCATCCCCGCCGATTTGGCCAGAACCATTGCGGCATTGGTCGCCATATCGCCATGCGCGGGGTCTCGCGGCGGCTCTACAGTCAGGCGAGATATATCAAGGCCATCGGCCAGCTTGCCCTGCTCTTGCAGCGCCACCAGCGCGGCCCGAACATCGGCTTCAATTTCTGCGAAAAGATTCATGCGCGTCTTCTAAATCATCGTGTCGGAAATGTCGAACAGGCGACGGTGCTCTTCCATCGCAAAGCGGTCCGTCATACCCGCCATATAGTCGCAAATAATGCGCGCCTTCATGGTCTCATCACCGGCCAGCGCATCGCCGCGCCAATCCTCGGGCAGCACTTCCGGCTCGGCCAGATAAACCGCAAACAAATCTTTCATAATGCGGCGCGCCTTGCTCATGGAGCCATTGACCGTGTGATGACGATAAACGCGCGCGTGCAAGAATGACTTAATCTCGCGATGCTTGGCTTCCATTTCCGGCGAGAACACCGCCAACGCATGGCCAAGTTGGCGCACATCATCAGCGCTTTCGATTTTATGTGTCGCCAGCCCGTCGCGCACCACGCCAACCAAATCGGCAATCATTTCGGAAATCATCTCGCGCACCAATTCATGACGCACCAGTTTCTCGTCAATCTTGCCGTGCGTTTTGTCAATTTCGGCCAGAATATCTCCGGTCAGCGGAAGCTGGCGCAAATCGTCCAGCGTAATGAGTCCGGCGCGAATACTGTCGTCAATATCGTGATTATTATAAGCAATATCGTCAGACAGGGCGGCGACCTGCGCCTCCAGCGAGGGAAAGCTGTCTAATTGTAAATCCTGCACCGCCGCATGTTCGCGCAGCGCAAAAGGCAAATCATCAATCTTGGTTTTATCGCGGAGCAACGGGCCATTATGCTTAACCAGCCCCTCCAGCGACTCCCAACTCATATTCAAGCCATCAAACTGAATATATCGCTTCTCCAATTTGGTCACGATACGCAGCGTCTGGGCATTATGGTCGAAGCCGCCATAGCCCTGCATGGCTTCGTCCAACGCTTCCTCTCCGGCATGACCGAAAGCCGTATGGCCGAGGTCATGCGCCAACGACAGCGTCTCGGTCAATTCCTCATCAAGTCCCAATTCGCGGGCGATGGAGCGGCCAATTTGCGCAACCTCTAAAGAATGGGTCAGCCGTGTGCGGTAATAGTCACCGACATGGGCCACAAATACCTGGGTTTTATGCTTCAGGCGGCGAAACGCCCCGCAATGCAAGATGCGGTCGCGGTCGCGCTGATATGGTGTGCGCGTCTTGCTTTCCGGCTCATCATGCTGCCGCCCCCGCGATGCGTCAGCATGACAGGCATAGGGAGCGTGATAAACGGCGTGTGAAACATTATCGGTCATGCCTCCTATGTAAGGGCTTTCGGCTTTTTTGGGAAGCTTAGCTATCCAAAAAGGCAAAAATTCGCTTTTCAAGCTGACCATTGGAGACGCACGGGACGGAGCGATAAACCTCGCGTCCGGCTTAGCGATCGAATACCGACAGCCGATATATGCCCAAAATATAAATCGTCACTGTCGCATTGTGGCCGTTTTGACCCCTAACTTGCACACGCAAGCGCCCCTGCCGCTGTTGTGGGCGCACTACTGCCCCGCCCGCCGTCTCGCCTTAAGGCGAACGAACAAACACTGGCACAGCGACAAGCGTGAATGAAGGGGCTTATTATCAATAAGTTCAATCGAGATTTATAAACTCAATCGCAGCATCACCATATCGCGGGCCAGCAGGCCGTTTTCGATAATCGGTTCGGGATAGCTCAGAAAGAAATCGCGCAGGATACCGTCTTGCTGGAAGCCTTGTTTCTCATAAAGGCGGATTTGGTCATGGCTGACTGTCGACGTGCCAATGTCAACAAAACCTGCACCCCGGGCGCGCGCCAACTCGACAACATGCTTAATAAGCGCACCGGCCATACCGTGCCGCCGCATCATCATTATGGTGGCGATGTTTTTAATTTCAAAGCCGCCCTTAACCGGAATGACCACGCATATCGCATAAGGGGCTTTCGGCTCTCCGATGATGAAAATCTCGGCCTCGGGCAGTTGTGGCGGCGTATAGGCCAGCACCATATCCAGCGAAGGGTCGGCATCAAGCAGCAAATCCCAATGCGCGCGCGTTAGCTCACCCTGATATTCGGTTACATCCATGACCATAACTTATCTTGAATCGGCGCAAGAACCGCCCTATTTTCAACTCATGCAGCAATTCGCAATATCAGAAAGCGCCGCAGCGCAAATCAGCAAAATTATTGCCGGTCAAAATGACGGACAGTTTTTGCGTGTCGCTGTGCAAGGCGGCGGCTGCTCCGGGTTTTCCTACGTCTTCTCAATTGAGGGCGAAAAAGCCGCCGATGATTTGGCCTTTGAGCGCGATGGTGTGACCATATTGGTCGATGAAATGTCGATACAATATATGGAAGGCAGCGAGATTGATTGGGTCGATGATATGATCGGCGCGAGCTTCCAGATTAAAAACCCCAATGCTACCGCCTCTTGCGGCTGTGGCACCTCGTTTGACGTTTAATGCGGCGCTTATGAAAATTGCCAGTTGGAATGTGAACTCAATCAAGGCGCGCCTGCCCAATGTGCTGCGCTGGTTGGAAGAAGCACAGCCCGATATTGTCGGCTTGCAGGAATTGAAATGCGTTGATGAGGCTTTCCCCCGCGCTGAGATTGAGGCGCTTGGCTATAATGTCGAAACGCACGGGCAGAAAACCTATAATGGCGTCGCCCTGCTCTCCAAGCTGCCATTGGAAGATGTCTCGCGTGGGCTGCCTGATTTTGAAGACGCGCAATCGCGTTATATCGAGGCGGTTGTCTCGACTGATAAGGGGGCCTTGCGCGTCGGCTGTTTATATTTGCCGAATGGCAATCCGACCGGCGATGATGGCAGCGACCCGAAATACACCTACAAGCTCAACTGGATGGCGGCGTTGGAAAAGCACGCGCAAACCCTGCTGGGCTATGAAGAGGCGTTTATTTTATCGGGCGATTATAACGTCATTCCGACGCCCGAGGATTGCTATAACCCGGCCTCATGGGAGGGCGACGCGCTGTATCGCCCCGAAACCCATGCCGCGTTTCGGCGTATCGTCAATCTTGGCCTGACCGAGGCCGTCGCCTCGACCGCGCAAACCGGCGATGACACTTACACGTTCTGGGATTATCAAGCCGGCGCTTGGCCTAAAAATAATGGCATTCGCATTGACCATCATCTGATGTCGCCACTCGCCGCCGATATGCTGTTCGGCTTCGATATTCACCGCCACACACGCGATTGGGAAAAGCCCTCTGACCACGTGCCGGTGGTGATTGAGCTGGACCTTTAGTGGAAACCCTTTTGCTTTTTCTCGCCGGACTGGTTGGCGGCACGATGAATGCACTGGCCGGTGGCGGTAGCGGCATAACTTTCGCCGCTTTGGTGTTCACCGGCATGCCGCCGATTATCGCCAATGCCACCAACACATTCGCTGCCACTTTCGGCTATATCACCGGCGTATTGGGCTATCGCAAACACATAATAGGCATGTGGGGCGACCTTGCTTGGCAGTTGCCCCTCGTATTTATCGGCGGGCTGATTGGTGGCTGGCTGCTGCTGCAAACCGACCCCGACACATTCGCCGCCGCTGTGCCGTGGTTGCTGTTATTCGCCACCCTATTATTCATGGCCGGGCCGCAATTAGAACGCACGGCGGCCAAACTCGGCACCGGCAATGTGCGCCTGCTGGGCAGTTTTGCCCTGTTCTTGACCTGCATTTATGGCGGCTATTTTCAAGGCGGCTTCGGTATTCTCACCCTCGCCGCTTTATCGCTGGGCGGCCATACCGCCGTGCGCGGCATGAACGGCTTGAAGCTGGTCTTCGCTACCATTTCGTCAATTGCCGCGCTCGCTTTATTTGCGGCTGAGGGCAAGATTGATTATGTCGGCGGCCTCGCCGTGATGGTCGGCATCGGCATTGGCAGCTATGGCGCGGCGCGACTGACCGATTATGTCTCAGACGCAAACGTCAAACGCGCCAGCCTCGCGGTCTGCTGGCTGGTCACGGCCTACGCAATTTTTGTGACTTATGGTTAACCCAAACGCTCAAGCGCAGATTGCAGCTTGTCGCGGCGGGCTTCTTCTTCAGCCAAGCGCGATTTGTTTTCCTCAATCACCGCTTCCGGTGCCTTGTCGAGGAAACCCTGATTGCCGAGCTTGCCGGAGATTTTCTTAATCTCGCCTTCTACTTTGCCAATGTCTTTTTTCAGTCGCGCCTTCTCGGCATCGACATCAATCACATCGGCCAAAGCGATAGCCAGTGTCGCCTCGCCAAGCACGGTTTGCACCGCACCATCGGGCACAACATCAGCCTCGATAATATCTGCCAGTCGCGCCAAACGCTTCAACACTGTGTCGGTTTCGCGCAAACGTTGTTGCGTCGCCGCACTCGCCCCGACAACAACAAGCGGCACTTGCGCGCCGGCCGGCACATTCATTTCAGAGCGCACGGAGCGAATTTCACCAATGGCTTCAATCAGCCAGTTAATCTCGCCATCGGCATCTTCATTGATGAGGGCGTCGGAAAGGGTCGGCCAAACATCGAGCATCAGATGATTGGCGCGGCTTTGGTTTTCTCCGGCGGTCTTCGCCCAAACCTCTTCGGTCACGAATGGCATGAACGGATGCAGCAAACGTAATGCTTGCTCAAACGCCCATTTGGTGGCCGCTTGCACTTCGGCTTTGACGGCGGCGTCCTCGCCTTGCAGGGCGGGTTTCGCAAGCTCAACATACCAGTCGCAAAAGCTGTTCCAGATAAATTGATAGACGCCGTTTGATGCGTCGTTGAAACGATAGGCTTCCAAAGCGGCGGTGACGGCGTTTTGCGCGCGCACCACTTCACCGACCAGCCATTGCGTGAGCGGCAGGGTGGCTTTGGCGGGGTTGAAATCATCGGCCTCAAAACAGCCATTCATCTCGCAAAAGCGCGCGGCATTCCATAGCTTGGTGGCGAAATTGCGATAGCCCTCAACGCGGCCCTCGGCCAGCTTAATGTCGCGCCCCATGGCGGCCATCGCCGACAAGGTAAAGCGCAACGCATCGGCGCCGTATTTATCCATAATCTCCAGCGGGTCAACGACATTGCCCTTTGATTTGGACATTTTCGCGCCTTTCTCATCGCGCACCAATGCGTGAACATAAACAGTGTCGAACGGCACTTCGGGTTTACCTTGCTCATTGTCCATGAAATGTAGGCCGCTCATCATCATGCGCGCGACCCAAAAGAAAATAATGTCAAAGCCGGTTACCAGCACATCGGTTTTATAATGCCGCTTAATGAAAGCTTTCGTCTCTTCGCTTTCATCGCCGCCTGTCCAACCCAAAGTTGAGAAGGGCCACAGCGCAGACGAAAACCAAGTGTCGAGCACATCTTCATCGCGCGTCAGGACAACGCCCTCGCCCGCTTGGGCTTGCGCGGCGGCTTCGCTTTCAGCCACGTAAACCTTGCCGTCCTCATCATACCAAGCGGGGATTTGATGGCCCCACCAAAGCTGGCGCGAAATGCACCAGGGCTGGATATTAT
>FZLQ01000029.1 GCA_900197605.1 Phyllobacteriaceae bacterium Water-Bin73 | reverse complement strand
GTCTCCAGCCCTTGCGCGGCGCGCCAATTACCCAGGGCACCTTTCAATTCAATGGCCAGCCAAACCGGCAAACAAAGCACCCGCCACCACATTTGGGTGACGACCAACAAAAAAGTCGCGGGCGCGAAACCGACCAATCCGAGGGAAAAGCCGTAAAATCGGGTTTTTGCGCTTTGGCTGGTCAGCAAATACAGCGCAACAAAGTCAATCATTTGATCGACAATTTTCGCGCCGTTAAACAGATTGACATCGAACATGAGCCGCCTCCTTTTTATTGTTTTTCGCCTTGGCGTTTTTTAGGTGCTTATTCCCACTCAATAGTGCCGGGTGGTTTTGAGGTGATGTCATAGACCACGCGGTTAATGCCACGCACCTCATTGATAATGCGGGTCGATACGCGGCCCAGAAAGTCATGGCTGAACGGATAATAATCTGCCGTCATGCCATCGGTCGAGGTCACGGCACGCAGCGCGCAAACATAATCATAAGTGCGGCTGTCGCCCATCACGCCAACCGTGCGCACCGGCAGCAGCACGGCGAAAGCCTGCCAAATCTCATCATAAAGGCCCTGTGTGCGAATTTCATCAAGGTAAACCGTGTCCGCTTTGCGCAAGATTTCCAGCTTCTCTTCGGTAATCTCGCCCGGAATGCGAATGGCCAGACCGGGGCCGGGGAAAGGATGCCGCCCGACAAAAGTTTCGGGCAGGCCAAGCTCTTGGCCCAACGCGCGCACTTCGTCTTTGAATAATTCGCGCACCGGCTCGACCAGCTTCATATTCATGCGCTCGGGCAGACCGCCAACATTATGGTGGCTTTTAATCGTCACACTGGGCCCGCCGGTAAAGGAAACGCTTTCAATCACATCAGGGTAAAGCGTGCCTTGCGCGAGGAAGTCAGCCCCGCCCACGGCTTTCGCCTCTTCCTCAAACACATCAATAAAAGTGCCGCCAATGATTTTGCGCTTTTGCTCAGGGTCGCTGACACCATCGAGCTTGCCGAGAAACAAATCCGACGCGTCTTTATGCACCAGCTTAATGTTGAAATGGTCGCGGAACAGCCCGACCACTTGCTCGCTTTCACCGGCGCGCATCATGCCGGTATCGACATAGACACAAGTCAGCTGTTCGCCAATGGCCTCATGCAGCAGCACCGCGACGACAGAACTGTCAACGCCGCCGGACAGACCGCAGATAACCCGCCCCTCGCCCACTTGCGCGCGAATATCGGCAATCGCTTTATCGCGAAACGCCGCCATCGACCAATCGCCTTTGCAACCGGCAATTTTATGGGTGAAGTTTTGCAGCATTTTGGCGCCATCGGGCGTATGCACCACTTCGGGGTGAAACTGCACGCCGTAAATCTTGCGCGCCTCATCGGCAATCGCCGCATAGGGCGCATTTTCAGATGTGCCGATAATACTGAACCCGTCGGGTAGATTATTGACGCGGTCGCCATGGCTCATCCAGACCTGAATTTCATCAGCATCAATGCCCTCAAAGAGCGGCGAGCCGGCTTTCACCTCGAGCATGGCGCGACCAAATTCGCGCTCATCTGATTGTTCCACCGAGCCGCCAAGCTGCGCGCATAGCGTTTGTTGGCCATAGCAAATGCCCAAAATCGGCAGGCCGGAGGACAGGATATTTTCCGGCGCGCGCGGCGTATCAATATCGGCCACCGAGTTTGGCCCGCCCGATAAAATCACCGCCTTCGGGTTCATCTCGCCAAACGCTTTTTCCGCTCTATTGAACGGCACAATTTCACAATAAACGCCACTTTCTCGAACGCGCCGCGCAATCAGCTGCGTCACTTGCGAGCCGAAATCGACGATCAAAATGCGATCCATCATCAGTCCTTTTTGGGTTGACGCGCTGTTTCAATCAGCTGCGCCAATTCATCAGCAACGATGCACGGCGCATCACATATTGTGCGTAAACGGCTCAGTGCCGTTTCCGCTTCTTCAATTCGACCGAGACCGGCCGCATATTCACCTTTAAGCCGCAAGCCTTCTTTATCGCCCGGCTCGATTTCCAGCCCGACTGATACCAGCCTCAGGCCTTCATCTTTATTGCCCAGCGCGGTTTGCGCTTTGCCCTTGAGCAAAAACGCGCGCGCATTGCCCGGGTCAGCCGTTAAGGCAAGGTTCAGCAGATTGTCGGCTCCCTCAGCCTTTTGTTGCAAAAGCTGCTGTTCGGCATCTGTCACCAACCGCGCTGACAGGTCGCGATAAGTATCGGAAATTGCCTGCGCCGGCCCCGCTAAAAATGCCGTCAAAGCAGCGACCGTCAGGCCGAAACGAATAGAATTAAACATGCATCTGTCTCGCAACTTTGAGCGGCAAAATCAAGCCCCGTCACCGCCGCCAACGCGCTGCATCATGGCGATAAACAGCCCGTCAGTGTCGGCATTGAGCGGATGCAGCATATGGCGCGCTTGTTGGCCCATCGGCCCGTCGCTTTCCATCGGTTCAAAGTCTTGATTTTGCTCAAGAAATTTATCTATCTGCCGGTCATTTTCTGATGCCAAAAGCGAACAGGTGATATAGGCCAGCCGCCCATTGGGGCGCACCAATGCAGCCGCTGTCTGCACAATGTCGGCCTGCAATTTGTGCAAATCGGTCAGTGCCTCGGCAGTGAGTCGCCATTTCGTCTCAGGCGCGCGCCGCCATCGCCCCGCCCCGCTACACGGCACATCGACCACCACCAAATCGCATTGCGCTTCAAAATCGCGCAAATGCTCCGGGGATATGGTTTCGATAATCTCGGCCCCGGCCCGCGTCACCCGTTCGGGCAAATGACGCATGCGGGTTTTAATCGCATCATGCACCAGCAAGCGGCCTTTATTATTCATTTGCGCGGTTAGCGCCAATGCTTTGCCGCCCGCACCGGCGCAGAAATCCATCACGGTCTCGAAAGCCTGTGCATCACAAATTTGCGCCACCGCCTGCGCGCCCGCATCTTGCACCTCGACCAAGCCGTCGCGATAAGCCGCGCTCATGGTGATTTGCGCCGTGCCCTGCACGCGCAAGGCCGTGTTGATTGTCGCATGAGGCGCGGTTTCAATATCGTCTTTCAGTAAAGCGTCTTGCGCCATATTGCGGTCGGCGCGGAGCAGATTTGCCCGCACATCTAACGGCGCGCGGTTCAACATGGCCTGCATCACCGCATCGGTTTCATCGCCCAATTGCGCGACAATATCGTCAAGCAACCAAGCCGGAACAGACAGGCTGTCGGCGCGGTCGCTTGGCGGTGTGGTGGCCGCATGGCTGAGTGTTTTTTCATCAGCCGCAGAAATCGGTGCCGGACCATATTGGCTGCCATCAGCCATACCGATAATCTCATCAAGCGCAACATCTGTCAGTAAATGGGTTGCCAGCATGGCGACCAGCAGCGGGTCGTCACTGCCAAGTCGCCCAGTCAGCGCGCCATAATGGCGCAAAATGGCAAACAGCCTATCGGAAATATCACGCCGGTCTTTTGACCCCGCATAGCGATTTTGTCGCCCCCATTGCTGCATGATGCGGTCTGCCGGTTGGCGGTCCGACAGAGCTTGCGGCAGCAACTCGGCAATGGTTCTGAGGCGAGCGGCGGGGCGCACTAGTTTTTACCGGACCCCGGATAATTCGGCGCTTCGCGGGTAATCGTCACATCATGGACATGGCTTTCAACCAGCGAAGCCGAGGTCATGCGAACAAATTGCGCCCGCTTATGCAGGTCGGCAATCGTTGCTGAGCCGGTATAGCCCATCGCCGCGCGCAGACCGCCGACCAGTTGATGCACAACTTGTTCGACCGGCCCTTTGAACGGAATTTGACCCTCAATGCCCTCTGGCACCAGCTTATGCGTCTCAGAAATATCTTGCTGGAAATAGCGGTCAGCCGAGCCGCGCGCCATGGCGCCAACCGACCCCATGCCGCGATAGGCTTTATAAGACCGGCCTTGATATAAAAATGTCTCGCCCGGGCTTTCCGTTGTTCCGGCCAACAAAGAGCCGACCATCACACAGCTTGCGCCGGCCGCCATTGCTTTGGCGAGGTCGCCCGAATATTTAATGCCGCCATCGGCAATCACCGGCACATCGGCCTTATTGGCTGCTTCCACCGCGTCCATAATGGCGGTTAATTGCGGCACGCCGACACCGGCAACAACGCGAGTTGTGCAAATAGAACCGGGGCCGATACCGACCTTAATGGCGTCGGCACCCGCATCAATGAGCGATTGCGCGCCATCTTTGGTGGCGACATTGCCGGCCATTACTTGAATGGAATTGGACAGGGCTTTAATCCGCGACACGGCTTCCCCGACACGGGCCGAATGACCATGCGCCGTATCGACAACAACCAAATCGACACCGGCCTCAACCAGCGCCTCGGTCCGGGCAAACCCGTCATCGCCAACCGTGGTGGCGGCGGCGACGCGCAAACGACCCTGCTCATCTTTCGCGGCATTGGGGTGCAGTTGCGCTTTTTCCATATCTTTAACGGTAATCAGCCCGACGCAATGATAAGCATCATCGACAACCAGCAGCTTTTCAATGCGGTGCTGGTGCAAAAGCCGCTTGGCTTCCTCATGGGCGACGGCTTCCTTCACCGTGATGAGGTTTTCATGGGTCATCAGTTCCGACACTTTTTGCGACGGATTGGAGGCAAAGCGCACATCGCGATTGGTCAGAATACCGACCAGCTTGCCGTCCTTTTCGGTCACCGGCACGCCTGAGATATTATTCTCAGTCATCAGATCCAGCGCGTCGGATAATTTGGCATCGGGCGCAATGGTCAGCGGATTGACCACCATGCCGCTTTCAAATTTCTTTACTTTGGTGACTTCGGCGGCTTGTTCTTCGGGCGTTAAATTGCGGTGCAGCACACCAATGCCACCGGCTTGCGCCATCGCAATTGCCATTTGGCTTTCCGTCACCGTATCCATTGCCGCCGAGCAAAGTGGGATACCAAGTTGTATGGATTTTGTAATTTTCGTGGCTGTGTCGGCCTCGCTCGGCATAATGGTCGAGCTTGCCGGCTCAAGCAGCACATCGTCAAAAGTCAGGGCTTCGCGGAACATCTGTCAAATCCTCTCACTGGGAGCTGTATTTGACGACCTCCTGTATCACCATTGGTGCCGTTTTGCCAATAATATATGCCGCTTGCAGAAAACTGCCGTTTTTGTCGCAGCTCTTAGCCCTTAAAATCGCGGGCAATGACATAAAGCTCGACTGATTCCTTGCGGCTCGATTTCGGCTTCATATGCATGACAGTGCCGAATCGGGCTTTCAAATCATTCAGTAGCTCACCTGATGTGCCGCCCTGAAACACTTTGGCGCAAAATGCCCCGCCCGGCTTTAACGCCTCAAAGGCAAACCATGCCGCTGCCTCGGCCAGCGCCATTGTGCGTAAATGGTCGGTTTGACGATGACCCGTTACCGGCGCGGCCATATCTGACATCACAATATCGGCGCGCCGACCGGCCAATTCATGCACCAATGCCGGTGCCTTATCATCGAGAAAATCGAGCTTCAAAAACGACACGCCCGCTATCGGCTCCATATCCTGAATATCAATCGCCGCGACAAACCCTTTATTTTTGGCGGTGCCGAGACGTTGTGCCGCGATTTGCGCCCAGCCGCCCGGCGCACTGCCGAGGTCAATGGCGCAGCCGCCCGGTTTGAAAAACTTAAAGCGGTCGTCCATCTCAATAATTTTATAGGCGGCGCGCGAGCGATAGCCGTCCTTTTTGGCCGCCGCCACATAAGGGTCATTTAATTGACGCTCAAGCCAGCGCGTTGATGACAACTTGCGCCCGCGTGCAGTTTTAACCCGTTCGCGCATGCGGTCGCCCCGCCTTTGGCCATCGCCAAACCCCGGGCCGGAAGCGCCTTTGGAACCTTTACCGCTCATAATTCTTGTCCATTATTCTCGCCAAACGGCGCGCGCCTGCTCTGATTGTTTCGATTGCGATTGCGATTGCGATTTCTATTGCGGCTCGAATTGCGCCCACCCCGCCGACCGTCGCTGCGTATCATTCGCAATAAAAGACCTTCGCGCAGCCCGCGATCCGCGACTGAAAACGCGGCAACCGGCCAGCGGCGATAAATCGCCTCTAATACCGCGCAACCGGCCAAAACCAAATCGGCGCGTTGACTGCCAATGCACGGATTGGCGGCCAGTTCATCGCGGCTCAAATCGCGCAAATCACCAATCACCCGCGTGATGTCTTTCGCCGCAATGGTGCAGCCATCAACAACATTGCGGTCATATTTGGCCAGCCCCAATTGCACGGCGGCCAGTGTTGTCACGGTTCCCGATGTGCCGATAATCTGCAAGCGGCTCATATCGGTAATGTCGCTTTGGCGGTTCATGAAGTTTTGCAAGCGTTCCTCAGACTCGTTCAGCATGCCTACATAGCCATGCTCATAAGGCCCCTCACCCGCATGGCGTTCTGCCAACCGCACCACGCCCAAAGGCAGGGAGTCGCTATCTACCAGTTTGAAGAAATTATTTTCCTGTCGGCTCATGCGGCTGACTTCGGTTGAACCGCCGCCAATATCAAATAAGATAATATCGTCAACATCGGGGTTAAACAACGAACCGCAGCCAATTGCCGCCAATTCGGCCTCGGCCTTGCCATCAATGATTTCCAGCCGCAAGCCCGTCTCGCGCTTTACCCGTTTGATAAACTCGTCGCCATTATCGGCACCGCGACAGGCCTCAGTGGCGACGCAGCGCATTCGGCTAATACCTGCCCGACGAATTTTACCGGCGCAGATACGCAAGGCAGCAATGGTGCGAGCCATCGCATCTTCAGATAATTTGCCGGTGCGCTCCAGCCCCTCGCCCAAGCGGACAATGCGCGAAAACCCATCGCGCACGCGAAAGCCGTTGGCGCCGTCTCGCTCGACAATCAGCAGGCGACAATTATTCGTTCCCAAATCAAGCGCCGCATAAAGGCGTCTGCCGTTTTGGGTTTTATGATGTCGTGATTGGTTTTTTGAGGCCTGACGTTTCTGCGATGCGTCGCCACTCATGGCCCGGTCGTCGCGCGACGGCGGCGGACTATTTGGGGCGTGAGGTTCGTCAGACATTATCTCTCTCCAGCCGATTAAAAATCGGAGCGGCCAAAGCCGTTAAAAAGACCATAGCAATGACGCGGCAAAGAGCAAGCATTGCAAAACCACATTATAAAAAAATATATGATTTATCGCTTTGGATTTGTTTTAATCATCGCAAATGAAACGGGGGGGGTGTTCCGCCTTTGGCGGCATTGGCTGAAAATAGGCACTCGATTAACGCCCCCTTTAGGTTTATGAAAGCGGCTTACGCCCGCAACAAGGCATGAGACCGGCATAATGTCGGCGCAGAGGAGAGCTTAATGTCTGATATGAAAACAGAAACTTTATTGTTGCACGCAGGTTGGCGCGCAGACGCAACCACCGGTTCGGTCGCTGTGCCCATTCACCAAACAACCAGCTATCAGTTTAATGATACCGACCATGCGGCCAGTCTTTTTGCGCTTTCCGAGCTTGGCAATATTTACACCCGCATCATGAACCCGACCAATGATGTGCTTGAACAGCGCATCACCGCATTGGAAGGCGGCGCGGCATCTTTGGCTGTCGCATCGGGCCAAACGGCATCGACCATGGCCATTCAAAACATCGCCCGTGCCGGTGACAATATCGTGTCCTCAACCAATCTTTATGGCGGCACCTGGAATTTATTTGCCAACACCATGAAAGATATGGGCATTGAAGTGCGCTTTGTTGACCCGGCTGATCCGCAAAATTTTGCCAATGCTGTTGATGATAAAACCCGCGCCTTTTATGCGGAAACCCTGCCCAATCCGAAGCTGGAAGTCTTCCCGATTAAAGCCGTGGCCGATATTGGTCGCCCGCTGGGTATTCCGCTGATTATGGATAATACGGCAGCCCCGATTTTATGTCGTCCGTTTGACCATGGCGCGGCGGTGATTGTTTATTCCGCCACCAAATATATTGGCGGGCACGGCACGTCTGTCGGCGGCCTGATTGTCGATAGCGGCAATTTTGATTGGGAAGGCGCAGGCGTTGAACGCCAGCCCATGCTCAATTCGCCCGACCCGTCTTATCATGGCGCCGTATGGACCGAAGCCGTGAAGCCGCTCGGCCCGATTGCCTATATTCTGAAAGCCCGCACCACATTATTGCGCGATCTTGGCGGTGCCATGTCGCCAATGAATGCGTTCCAATTCCTGCAAGGCATGGAAACGCTGGCGCTGCGTATGCGCGCCCATTGTGAGAACGCCGACGCCATTGCCGCTTGGCTGTCCAAGCAAAAAGGTGTCACCAAAGTCATTCACCCATCGCTAATGGAAGGCGAAACCAAGAAGCGTGCCGATGCCGTGATGAGCGGCGGTTATGGCGCGCTAATGGGCTTTGAGCTTGAAGGCGGCGTTGAGGCCGGTAAGAAGTTCATCGACAATCTGGAATTGCTCTATCACGTCGCCAATATCGGTGATGCGCGCTCATTGGCCATTCATCCGGCCAGCACCACGCATAGCCAGCTTTCAGAGGAAGACCAAATCGCATCGGGCGTAACCCCCGGCTATGTTCGCCTTTCCATCGGTATTGAGCATGTTGACGACATTATCGCAGACATTGAGCAGGCACTTAAAAATATGTAAGTGAATAGACTTCACATATTGCATTAAGGAGACAAGACCTCTAAAATGCATTTATGAAGAAGCTGATTGAAACAGTTCTGAGACTGTTGCCGATATGGTTTGGCATTGGTTTTTTAGGACCGGTGCTGGCCGAGTTATATTTGCGCACATCTTTGCAAAGCCTGTTTCCGTTGCAAGCAACATCAGCGCAAGTTTATGCCGCATGCATTATATTTGGCGGGCTTTATGGCCTGGTCGCATGGCGGGTCGGGAGATGGATATGAGCAAAGCAATTGCAGATTATGATGTCAGTGGGTTGAACGAAACTGAGCTGACAAAAATGGAACGCGAGATTGCCCGCAAATATATGGGCAAGCTGTCAATACCAATGGTGCTGTGGCCGATTGCCAATCTCGCATGCTGGCTGGCGCTGTGGCCGCTTGTTTTCACCGGCATTGTGCCGCTTTGGCTTGGTTTTATTATCGCCACTTTCAACGTTGCCCTCGCCTATCTGCCTAGCCATGAAGCGCAGCACGATATTTATGCGCGCCCGGGTGATAAACTGCGCTGGCTGAATGAGGCGATTGGGCATTTGTCGCTTATCCCGCTGGCCTATGGCTATCGCATTTTGCGCCTCACCCATTTGGAGCATCACAAAAACACCAATAAGCCCGAACTCGACCCTGATCATATTTTCAATGAAGGGACGACTGTTTGGCAGGTGATAAAGTCCAATATCGCATCATTTCAACCGGCCTCGAAAGGAAGTCAATCTTATGCCGCGTGTTTGGAGCGTTTGGGCACGCCCGAAGCCAAACGTGCCTATGTTGAGCAAATCGCCATCATGCTGACGCATTTAGCCATATTGTTCACCTGCGCGGCCTATGGTTATGCGCTGGAAGCTCTGCTTTTATGGTGGCTGCCGCTGAAATTGGGTTCAATTTATATCCGCATTTATCTGTCTTGGTTGCCGCATTATCCGGGTCATGAGACGGGCCGTTATAAAGACACGCGTGGCTTCAAAAGCTGGCTTGGTGTCTGGAGCTCGCTGGCCATGACGGCGCATATTGTGCATCACCTGCATCCGCGTATTCCGCTCGATAAAACACCCGCCGCCTTGCGCGAGCTTTATCCGATTTTAGAGGCGCGCGATTGTGATGTTTTGGAGCGTCACCTCGCCCACTGATTTCACGGTTATGACCCTTGCATTGCGCTCATAATTGAGCCTAGAATTTCCTAAGTCTAGCTTGGGAGGGCAAGATGAGCGCAGCAGATAAAATTACCGAAATTCCGGCCAGCGGCTTTGATATGGCGCGGCCTGAACTCTTTGCCAATGTAGATGTGCTGGAGACCTTCAAAATCATGCGCGAAGAGGACCCGGTTCACTTTGCGGAAAACCCTCATTTCGGGCCGATGTGGCACATCACCCGCTATAAAGACATTGTGGCGGTGGATACTGACCATAAACGCTTCTCTTCTTCCGACCAATATGGCGGGATTCAAATTGATGATGCGGTTGTGCGTCCGCCGGTTGAAGGCGTCGAGATTTCGGCCTTTATCACCAAAGACCAACCCGACCACGCCCCCATTCGTAAATCCGTGCAGCCGATTGCCTCGCCGCCCGCGCTTGATGGGTTTCGCGATTTAATCACGCAACGCACCTCTAATGTGTTGGATAGTATTCCCGAAGGCGAAACAATTAATTGGGTTGACCATGTGTCAATTGAATTGACCACGCAAATGCTGGCGACGCTGTTCGACTTTCCGTTTGAAGACCGCCATTTGCTGACCCTTTGGTCGGACATGACCACGGCGACGGAAGGCTCGGACCATTTTCCCGGGCAAGAAGCGCGGGTGCAGCATTTGATGGATTGCCTTGAGTATTTCACTCGTTTGCGCGAAGTGCGCGCCAATGGCGCCCCTAATTTTGACCTGATTTCCATGCTGGCCCGCGACCCGGCCACAAAGGATATGGATCCGATGAACTTTCTCGGCAATTTATTGCTGCTGATTGTGGGCGGTAATGACACGACGCGCAATTCCATGTCGGCGAGCATTAACGCCCTTAATCTTTTCCCCGATGAATTTGCCAAGCTGCGTGAAGACCCGTCACTGATTGATAAAATGGTGGCTGAGGTTATTCGCTGGCAGACACCGCTCTCGCATATGCGCCGCACCGCGCTGGAAGATGTTGAGATGGGCGGCAAGACCATCAAAAAAGGGGACAAGGTTGTGATGTGGTATTATTCGGGCAATCACGATGAAGACGTGTTTGACGACCCGCGCACGATTAAATTCGACCGCGCCAATGGCAATAATCATCTTTCTTTCGGCTTTGGTATTCACCGTTGCATGGGGCTGCGCGTTGCCGAATTGCAATTGCGTATTCTGTGGCAACAAATTCTCGAAAAATTTGAGAAAATTGAGTTGGTAGATGAGCCTGTGCGCTTGAAATCCAATTTCGTTAACGGCTATACCGACATGAAGGTAAAAGTCACCCGCCGCTAACAGGAGTTACCGTGTCTGATAAAATTCGCTGGGGCATTCTCGCCACAGGCAACATTGCTGCCCAATTCGCCACTGATTTGAAACAAAGCCATAGCGGCGTTTTGGCCGCCGCCGCGAGCCGCGACCTTAGCAAAGCTGAAGCCTTTTGCGCCGAACATGGCGGCGAGGCATTGGGCGACTATGACGCGCTGCTGGCGCGCGACGACATTGATGCGGTTTACATTGCCACGCCGCATGACAGCCATGTTGCGTGGACGCATAAGGGCTTGGCCGCCGGCAAACCGATTTTGTGCGAAAAGCCGCTCGGCCTTAATCAAGGCGAGGTGCTGAACCTTTATGGCGAAGCTGCGCGGCGCAATGTGCTGCTGGTCGAGGCGCTGATGTATCTCATGCATCCGCGTATGCATCTTGCCAAGCAACTGATTGACGACGGCGCGATTGGCCAAGTGACCGGCTTTTCGTCCGGTTTCGGCTTTGCCTTCCCCTTCACGCCGGAGCATCGCCTTTATAATATTGACCGCGCCGGTGGCGGCATTCTTGATATTGGCATTTATCCGCTCACCGCAGCGCGTTATCTCATCGGCGAACCCAATGCGCTGAGCGGCGAAGCGCGGCTTGCCCCGTCCGGTGCCGATGCCGAAGCCAAAGCGACCCTGTCTTATGACGGGTTTGAGGCGCATCTTCATTGCGCCATCGACACTGAGCTTGAATGGCACATTAGCGTTGAGGGCGATAAAGGCCGGTTGAAAATCAGCCAGCCCTGGCACCCGGGGCCTGAGAATAATCAGATTGTCGTCACCGATGAAAACGGCGCTGAGACAATTCATGCCAGCGATGACGCGCGCCCGCTTTACGCAATTGAGGCTGACCATATGGGCGCGCTGCTGAAACGCGACGCGCTGACCTCAGATTTGGTCACGCCGGATTTCTCTATCAATACCGCCTATTGGCTCGACCGTTGGCGCGCTGCGGGCGGCGTTAAATATGCGGCAGACAAATTGGGCGCGACCGGCTTTCACGGCGCGGCATTGAAACATGGCGCGCATGGCAGCGTGCCGACCGTCACGCTGAACGGCCTCGACAAGCCGGTTTCCCAAATCGTGCTCGGCACGGATAATCAAATTGACGCGCCGACAATGGCGGCAATGGGCGACGCATTTTTTGAAGGCGGCGGCAATTGTTTCGACACGGCGTTTATTTATTCCGATGGCCGCTCTGAGGCATTGCTTGGTGAATGGATGGCGGCGCGCGGTGTGCGCGACGAACTTGTCGTGCTCAGCAAAGGCGCGCATCCGCCCGAATGTTCACCCGAAGCCGTTGCCCGCCAGCTTGACCAATCGCTAGAGCGCTTGCAAACCGACTATCTCGACCTTTACTGCCTGCACCGAGACGCCCCCGCCGTGCCCATATCGGAATGGGTCGATGCGCTCAATCGCGAAGTAGATAAAGGCCGCATCACATTATTCGGCGGCTCGAATTGGACAGCCCAACGGGTTGACGAAGCCAATGAATATGCCGCCGCAAACGGGCTGCAAGGCTTCTCCCTTTTGTCGAATAATTTCTCATTGGCGCGCATGGAAGACCCGGTTTGGCCGGGCTGCCTTGCCAGTTCCACTGATGAATTTCGTGATTGGCATACAGCCCAAAACTTCCCGCTCCTACCCTGGTCAGCGCAAGCGCGCGGCTTTTTCTTGAACTGGGAAGATAGCGGTCTGGCAGCCACCCGACACGGCGCCGACCCGACCGATGACGAGATGAAACGGGTTTGGGGTTCCGACGCCAATCTCGAGCGGCGGCGGCGCGCCTTTGAATTGGGCGACAAGCTTGGCGTCAGTGCCATTCAAATCGCGCTGGCCTATGTCGTAAATCAGCCCTATCCGTGCTGTGCGCTGGTTGGCCCGCGCAATCCGATGCAGTTACAAGACAGCCTCGATGCGGCGCAAATTTCTTTGACGCAAGAGCAAGTAAACTGGCTGGATTTGCGCGATTAACCACGCATCAGCCGCGCCAGAAAGCGCAGCCAACGATTGTTTAACGCCAATAAAAGCAGGTCGAAACGCTTTGGTGTCAAAGCGCCGCCGGACATGATTTGCACGGTCTTTAACCGCAGCGACATAATCATTTCCTCGCGCATCTTCATCGCCACCGGCGTTTCTTGACGCTTACCCATCGTCTTGGCCGCCATTTCCAATGCCGCGTTGGCGACACGCTTGCCGACCCAATGATGGCGAATATCGGCCAGCGTCGTATTGCCATGATAGGGCTTAATGCGCTCGGCCGGTGTCACCTTCAACCCCAACGCCGCCAATTGGGCGTCTTGCATAATGACATAGGGCGCTTCAACCATAGGTTGAGAATTGCGTCCGCTCCCTGCGGGCAGCGTGACTGTCAGTGTCTCGCGAATATCTGCACTCGAGGCCGCAAACAAAATATCATACGCGCCCGGGGTCACATCCCAATCGTCAAGCGTCACGTCAAAATAGGCAAAGGCGCGCTTATCCAGCGTGAACCGAACCTGTTTGGCTTCAGCGGGTTGCAGCATGATTTTTTCAAACGCCTTTAACTCACGGTCAGGGCGATAGGCCGCGCTCTCGACGTCGCGCACATAAAGCTGAACCACTTCCGCACCCGCGCACGAACCGATATTTGTTACAGTCACCGCGACTTCCAGAGTTTCACTATCGGCAGACCAATCAGCCATCAGCTTGGCATCGGAATAGGTGAATGTCGCATAGCTGAGGCCATGACCGAATGGAAACAGCACCGGCACATCATGGGTAGTGAAATGGCGATAGCCGATATTCAGCCCCTCGCGATAGACCAATTGGCGTTTGTGATTGGCAAAATTTTCCTGTGCCGGACAATCCGCCAAGCGCAGCGGAAAGCTCTCGGCCAGTTTACCGCTTGGACAAATATCGCCATAAAGCAAATCAACCAATGCGTGTGCACCCGCCTGACCCGCCAAATAGGTTTCCAGAACCGCAGGCACATCATCAATCCACGGCATTTCAATCGGTGCGCCATTGGACAGCACGACGACGCAATTTTTATTGGCCGCCGCGACGGCAGCAATCAGGTTTTCAATTTGATTGGGCTGACGCAAATGCGTGCGGTCAAACCCTTCCGCCTCAAATAAGGGCGGCAATCCGGCCATGATAATAGCGACATCAGCCGCTTTGGCGGCGGCGACAGCCTCGGCAATCAGCGCCGCATCATCGCCTGCCATTTCCGCATCAAAACCGGCCGCATAGGAAAGCTTGTCGTCGCCCAGCCGCGCCTCAAAAGCGTCAAGCGGGCGGTCAAGCTTGGCCGCATTCACCTGCGATGATCCGGCGCCTTGAATACGCGGCGTCTCTGCGAAAGCGCCAATCAGCGCGACGGAATTATCGGTTGAAAGCGGCAGAATATCTGCGTTCTTCAGCAGAACCGCGCCATCAGAAGCGGCCTTGCGGGCGAGCGCGTGATGCACGTCAAAATCGACTTTCTCGGGTGCCATATTTTCTTTGGCCGCCATAATCAATTGCGTCACGCGACCGGCAGCGCGGTCGAGATGCGCTTCGTCAAATATGCCGTCTTTCACCTGCGCCGCGACCAGCCGGTCATTTACCCCGCCGCTGCTCGGCATCTCCAATTCCAATCCGGCGGCAATGCCCCGCGCGCGGTCATTCACCGCGCCCCAATCCGTGACCACCAATCCTTTGAAGCCCCAGCGGTCGCGCAAAATATCGCTCAGTAATTCTTCATGCTCGGAACAATAAATGCCGTTAAAGCGATTATAGGCGCACATCACCGTCCAGGGTTGGGCTTGCGTCACCGCAGCCTCAAACGCCGGTAGATAAATTTCAAACAGGGTGCGGCGGTCAACCAGCGTGTCCACAACCATGCGTTGCGCTTCTTGATTATTGACGGCGAAATGTTTCAGACTGGTGCCGGTGCCGGTTGATTGCACGCCCTGAATAAAGCCCACAGCCATTTCACCGGCCATGAATGGGTCTTCGGAATAATATTCAAAATTGCGTCCGCATAAGGGGCTGCGTTTAATGTTCACGCCCGGCGCAAGTAGAACCGACACACCCTCGGCCTGACATTCGCGCCCAATAGCCGCGCCAACCTGATGAATAAGCGCCCTGTCCCAAGACGACGCCAGCGTCACCGCCGTTGGAAAACAAGTCGCCGGAACAGATGCGGTCAGCCCCATATGGTCAGCTTGATTGCCCTGCTTACGCAACCCATGCGGCCCGTCCGACACCATAATCGGCGGTAAATCATAATCCGCCAATGGCTGCAAATGCCAAAAGCTGGAGCCCGACATCAGAGACGCTTTCTCATCTACCGACATGCGCCCGACCAGCGCAAGCGCTTGGCTCTCAAAATCATATGGCTGTTTCATCGTTTACTCCCCTCGCCGCATTTGCAAACCGGCACGATTGTGACACTCTAAGCACTCAATCAAACGGCGACAAGCCGAGGGAGCATATTGTGGTCAAAATCGCAATTATCGGCGCGGGTAGCACGGTTTTCATGAAAAACATCGTGACGGATATTGTGCTTGAGCCGGGGCTTGAGACGGCCCATATCGCGCTGCATGATATTGACGAAGCGCGCCTCGCCACCTCGGAGAAAGTGGCGCATCGCATTTGCCAAACCACCCATACCGCCCCGACAATATCGGCCAGCCTCAATCGGCGCGAGGCTCTGCAAGATGCCGATTTTGTTATCACCATGATTCAAGTCGGCGGCTATCACCCCGCCACATTGATTGATTTTGATATTCCGAAAAAATACGGCCTGCGCCAAACCATTGGCGACACATTGGGCGTTGGCGGCATTATGCGGGGCTTACGCACTGTGCCGGTGCTGCGTCAAATTGCCGATGATATGGCCGATTGCTGCCCTGACGCGCTGCTGCTGCAATATGTCAATCCAATGGCGATTAACTGTCTCGCTCTTTCCAAACTCGCGCCACAGTTGAACTATGTCGGACTGTGTCATTCGGTGCAGGGCACGGCGATTGACTTGGCGCGCGACCTCGGCGAGAAGCCAGAGACAATTGATTATGATTGCGCCGGCATTAATCATGTCGCGTTCTATACGCGGTTTGAAAAACGCCATGCCGATGGCTGCATGGAAGACCTCTATCCGCGCCTCAAGCAATTGGCACAGTCGCGGGAATATGGCCGCGGCTGGGAGGATTGCGCCAATCATGTGCGCTATGAAATGCTCAGCAGGCTGGGCTATTTCGTCACTGAAAGCTCGGAGCATTTTGCCGAATACACACCTTATTTCATTAAAGGAAATAAGCCCCAACTCATTGATAAATATGAGATTCCTCTTGATGAATATCCCCGCCGCTGCGAAGCGCAAATTGCCGATTGGGAGGCGCAGGCCGCCGCTCTGACCGGCGATGGCGACATGCTTTGCGAGAAATCGGTTGAATATGCCGCCCGCATTATCGGCGCAATGGCTGTCGGCAAGGCCGATAAAATTCACGGCAATGTGGCCAATCGCGGATTGATTGACAATCTGCCTGACAATGCCTGTGTTGAAGTGCCGTGTCTGGTTGACGCCGGTGGCCTGACCCCGCAAAAGGTCGACGCGCTGCCGCCGCATCTGGCGGCTCTGATGCAAACCAATATCAACGTGCAACAACTAACAGTTGAGGCGCTGGTCAGCGGCAAGCGCGAGCATGTTTACCATGCCGCCATGCTCGACCCGCATACGGCGGCTGAATTGACCCTTGATGAAATTTGGAGCCTGGTTGATGAGCTGTTGGCAGAACATGGCGAGGCCATTCCCGAATTGCGATAATTCTGCTATCCCTACGCGCGAGGAGATGTTCATGCGTGACGTTTTTCAAGTCTATTTCAAGCACGGCACCGTGCAACTTTTATTCACCGCGCTGTTTATCTGCGCCTATGCGGTTGACGCGCTGGCGCTTTGGCAAAGCTGGCCGTGGATGCTGCTGGTGATTGCAACGGCGCCGTTTTTCGAATGGGTGACGCATAAATATACGCTGCATCGCCCGCTGAGCGATAAGCCGGGCTTTTGGCGCGACTATCAAATCCGCCTGCATCATGGCCATCATCTGCACCCGGAGCGGCGCGACCTGCAATTTGCGCCGGTGAGCGGCATCATCATTATGTTTATTCAGCTTTATCTCAGCTATGCGTTGTTTACTTGGTCATGGACGATTGCGCTGGTGCCGCTGCTCGCCTCTATCGCCTATTATCTGGCCTATGAGTGGATTCACTTGGCGCATCACACGCAAAGCTATAAGCCGCTTTTCGGCTGGGGGCGCGCGCTTCGTGACGCGCATATGCGCCATCATTTTCATAATGAGAATTATAATTGGGGTATCACCAATGGTCTCGGTGATGTGTTGCTCGGCACTTGGAAGAGCACCGGCGATGTCGATAAAAGCCCGACGGCGAAAAAGCTGTCCGGATATGAGGGCTAAATGAGCGAAATTTCAGTCGGCATTATTGGCGCCGGTATGATGGGCCAAGAGCATATTCAAAACTTCAATCTGCTGGAGGGCGCGCAAGTGACCGCGCTGGCCGATACAAATGCCGCCATGTTGGCCAAAGCCGCCGAAATGGCAGACGGCACGCCGAGTCAAAGCGATGATTTTGAGACCTTATTGGACGATAATGGCCCCGACGTGCTGGTCATTGCCACGCCGAATTTTCATCATATCAATGTGCTGGAAAGCGCGCTGGAAGCGGGCAAGCCTATTTTATGCGAAAAGCCGCTTTGCACGACACTGGCCGATACACAAAAAGTCATGCAGCGCGTCGGGCATCACGAACTGGTTTTTCAAGTCGGCATGGAATATCGCTTCAAGCCCGCCCTGAACGAGATGATTAATCGCGTGCATGGCGGCGATATCGGCCAAATCCAAATGCTGTCCATTCGCGAGCATCGCTTTCCTTTTCTGCCCAAAGTCGCGGATTGGAACCGCTTTAATCGCAATACGGGCGGCACTTTGGTGGAAAAATGCTGTCACTTTTTTGACCTGATGCGCTTCATTATCGGCAGCGAGCCGACCGGCGTGATTGCTTCGGGCGGCCAAAATGTCAATCACCTCGACGAAACCTATAGCGGTCAAACGCCCGATATTTGGGACAATGCCTATGTCGTGTTTGATTTTGCCAATGGCGCACGGGCCATGCTCGATTTGTGTATGTTCGCTGAAGGCTCGCGTCATAGCGCGGAGCTGGCGGCGATTGGCGACAAGGCCAAAGTGGAATGTTTGCTGCCGCAAAATATTGTCACCCACGGCAATCGCGAAAACTGGGAAGTCGCGCAAGACCATATTCACGTGCCGGAAGAAATTTTGAACGCCGGTTATCACTCGGGCGCGACTTATCATCAAAACAAGGCTTTTCTCGATGCCGTGCGCGGCGCGGCCGAGGTGCCGGTGACGGCATTGGACGGCCACCGCGCCGTGGCGATGGGGGTCGCGGCGCAAATGGCGGCAGCCGAGAAACGCCGCGTAGATATGACAGAGGTCGGCTTATGAGTAACGCGACAGAATTCGGCAAAAGCGAAAATCTGGTTGATGGCGCAGCGCGCCAAATCGGCGGCAAAACAGTCGGCGCATTGGCGTTTGGCTGCTGGCGTTTGGTTGGCGATGATGTGGCCGATGCCACTAACCGCATCGAAACCGCGCTGGATAATGGCATAAACCTCATCGACAATGCCGATGTTTACGGCCTCGATTGGGGCGGGCAAGCCTTTGGCGAAAGCGAGACCTTGCTCGGCAAATTGCTGGCCGCCGCGCCTGCCTTGCGCGACCGCATGGTGCTGGCCAGCAAGGGCAGCATTATTCCGGGTATCCCTTATGTCGCCAGCGCCGATTATTTGAACGCAGCGGTCGATGCCTCGCTCTCTCGCCTACAAAGCGAGCATATTGACCTTTATCAAATTCATCGCCCCGACATGTTTACCCATCCGGCGGAAACCGCCGCCGCGCTGGACGGATTGGTGCAGGCCGGCAAAATCGGCATGGTCGGCATTTCAAATTACACGCAAGCGCAAGAAGACGCGCTGCGCCATTTCATGAAAGCCCCGCTTGTGTCGCTGCAATCGGAATACTCGCTGGCCGAATTGAAAATGCTGCGCGACGGCTCGCTCGATCGCTGCATGGCCAATGATACGGCGTTTCTGGCGTGGTCGCCTTTGGCCGGTGGCCGCTTGGTATCGGGCGAGGGTCTGCGTCCTGAGTTGATGCAAAAGATTGACGATTTGGCGGCGCGTGAAAATACCGACCGCGCAAGCATTGCGCTGGCCTTTGTGCTGGCGCACCCGTCGCGCCCCATCGCCATTATCGGCTCGCAAAATGCCGCACGCATTGAAGCCGCCCCCAAAACCCTGTCCATCACCTTGACGCGCCAAGACGTCTATGCGCTGATTGAGGCTGCCGAGGGCGTGTCCCTGCCCTAGAGAGAATAATTATGAGCGACTATCCCAAAGCCGAAATAAGCTGGTTTTCAGCCCTTTGCGATGATGACTATCAGTTTCTCGGTGTCGAAGACCCGAGCCTGAAAGCCAGTTGGCCGCATTGCCGCGACATTGCGCTGACGGCTGAAAAGAACGGTTTTGACAATATACTGCTGCCCTCCGGCTATACGCTGGGCATGGACTCCATCGGATTTGCCGGTGGCATTGCGCCGCTGCTGGAAAAAATGCGCCTGCTGGTGGCGGTGCGCTGCGGCGAAATGTGGGTGCCGCAATTGGCGCGCCAATTGGCGACGCTTGACCAAATGCTGGGCGGTCGCCTGACCATTAATATTATTTCATCTGACCTGCCCGGCCAAACGCTTGATGGCGGCCCGCGCTATCAGCGCACGCGCGAAATCATACAAGCCCTGCGGATGTTTTTGAATGGCGAAGCGGTGCGCGTTGATGGCGAGCATATTCAGTTGGATTTGGAACCGCCGCGCATGCAAACCGTATCGGGCAAATGCCCACCATTTTATTTTGGCGGCTTATCGCCCGCCGAGCGCGATGTAGCGGCGCGGGGGGCCCACGCGGGTCTCATGTGGTCCGAATCAAAGG
>FZLQ01000024.1 GCA_900197605.1 Phyllobacteriaceae bacterium Water-Bin73 | reverse complement strand
CCACGCGCATTTTCCAGCCGCCCGAAAAGGCACTGATCGGCATGGCCTGCTCGGCATCGCTAAAACCCAAGCCGCTCAGAATAATCGCCGCCTGCGACGGCGCTTCATAGGCGTTAATATCATTCAGGCGCATATAAATATCCGACATGCGGTCGGCATCGATCGGCGTTTCCAACTCCGCCAAGAGGCTGGCGCGCTCCGTGTCGGAAGCCAAGACAACATCAATGAGCGGGGTATCATCATCGGGCATATCTTGGCGCACCATGCCCATGCTGGTGCCCGAGACCAACGCAATCTCACCGCCATCCAAATCCAACTCGGCGGCGATGAGCTTGAACAAGGTTGACTTGCCGGTGCCATTTGGCCCGACCAAACCGATATGGTGGCCGCTGGGCACAGATAATGACGCGCCGTCAAACAGGGTACGACCGGCAATGCGGTAAGTTATATTTTTTATATCGAGCATATATTCACTCTGACCTGCAATGGGGCCTGAAATGGGGCACGGCAAAAGCTGCGGACTGCCTGGTGGCTTATTATGAGGCGAGACATACCCCCCCTTGCGCCGTCAAACAAGCCAAAACGCCTTGGTCATACTTGCGTCATCATAGAAAGCTGATAGGTTTTCGACGTCGCAATTTGCCTAACCCTGAAAGTTTCGAGAAAAGCAGATGCCCAAAGACGAAGCCAGCACGCATGGCGCCATAATAGTGACAGAGATTTGGCGTTATCCCGTCAAATCCATGATGGGGGAGCGCCTGCCGCAAACCGGTTTGGGCGAAAACGGTATTCCCGGCGACCGCGCATGGGCCGTGCGCGATGAAAAGCGTGGCGGTATTCGCGGCGCCAAAAAAATTCCTCAATTAATGGATATGCAGGCGACCTCCCAAGATGATGCGCCGCTGATTACCGCACGCGACGGGCAAAGCGCCCGAGCGAATGAAACTGACATTCATTCTTGGCTGTCGGAAAAATTAGACCATCCTGTCAGCCTTTGGCCGCTTGTCCCGGCCGAGCAGCTTGAGCACTACCGCCGCGGCGCACCCGATAGCGATGACCCGCTCGAAGAGTTTCGTAACGTTATGGGTCGCCTGCCCGGTGAAACATTGCCCGATTTTTCCGACATGCCCGAATTGCTGGAATTTGAGTCGCCCCCGGGCACTTATTTCGATGCCTTTCCAATTCTTTTATTGAGCCAGCAATCGCTGAACACATTGAACGCGCTTTATGAGGAATCGATTTTTGACGTCAGACGTTTTCGGCCTAATATCTTGCTCGATTTTACCGGCAGCGATGTGCCCTTTCCTGAGCAGTCCCTGATCGGCGAGACCGTCACCATTGGCACGGTCGAGTTAGAGATTGTGGCGACTTGCCCGCGTTGCTCAATGACCACACACGCCTTTGCCGACTTGCCGAAAGACACGAAAATCATGCGCCGTCTGGTTGAAAAGACCGACGGTAATTTGGGTGTATATGCGTCGATAAAAAAACCCGGTCAGATAAAAGAAGCCGACAGGCTGTGGCTACAAACCAATTAACGTTTTTTTTGGGGAAGTGGTGCCCAGAGGCGGATTCGAACCACCGACACGCGGATTTTCAGTCCGCTGCTCTACCAACTGAGCTATCTGGGCATCCGACAATGCGGAATTCACATTGCGTAGGTGGAGAGTTTATAGGCCATGCGCCTAGCGCTGTCCAGCCGCGTTAAAACCCCTAATGTAACTTGTCTTGGACCTCTTGGTCGCTCAAAGCCGCCTCAATTTCGGCGTCAAAATCATCGGGCGGTTCGACCGCCGGCACGGCATAATGCCCGCCCATCCAACGATGCAAATCGACGTCCGAACAGCGTTTCGAGCAAAAGGGACGAAACTTTTCAGCACCGTCAGATTTTTTGCAAATCGGGCATTTGGCCATTAGCCGCCCCCATTTTGCCGCAGCGCCTCAGCCAGGGTCATCACCTCGCGGCGGCGTGTCATCTCAACAACACTAAACTCAGACATCGGGCCAATACGCACCGGATTTTTGTCACCCTCAAAACCCACATCGAGCGCTTTCAATACGGCTTCATGCGCCGCTTCATCGGTCATGTCGATAAAATCAATGGCAATCAGGCCACCCAACGCGCGCAGACGAATTTGTTGCGCCAGCGCGGCGGCGGCTTCCAAATTAACCGCCAAAGCATCGCCCTCGGCACTGCCCGAATTGACATCAACCGTGGTCATTGCCTCAGTGGTCTCAATCATCAGCCAAGCACCCGACGGCAGGTCAACACGCGGCGACATGGCCTTTTCCAACTGACCGGCAACATCATGACGGTCAAACAAAATCTCACCCGCCTCACTGGCACTGAGAATATCAGCGAGCGGCGCCATATTTTGGCGCATGAACCCTTTGGCCGCAGCAAAAGCCGCTGCGCCTTCAACCACCACAGCCGAGGTATCGGCGCGCACCAAATCGCGCAGCGCCTTTTCGACCGGCCCTAAGTCCTCATGAATCAAACAAGGTGGCTCGGCATTTTCTGCGCGTTCCAACAGTGCTTCCCATTGCCCTGCAACATTGGCCATGTCGGCAGCCAACGCGTCAATTTCTTGCCCTTCGGCGGCGGTACGCAAAACCCAACCTGATGGGCCGTCCATGCCATCAACATCAACCGCGTCAATGCCGTCACCGGCCCGAATTTTTTCGGCCAAATCGGTTAGCCGTGCGCGCTCAGTTTCGTCTTCAATTTGACGCGATACGGCAATGCGTGACCGGCACGGGGCCAGCACAACGCCGCGCCCTGCCAGCGTGACATCGGCGGTCACTTGCGCGCCCTTATCGCCTTGCGGTGGCCGCGTGACCTGCACCAAAACCGTGTCACCATCTTCTACGCAATCCTCAATCGGCGTGTCGCGGGTCGCGTCAGGCACCATAGCGCGCGCTTCACGTGCGCCCAAAAATGCACTTTTATCGAAACCGATATCAACAAAGGCCGCTTGCAACCGCTCAACAACGCGTTCAACTCGCGCCAGATAAATCTGCCCAACCATATTGCCGGATTTATCCTCTGACTGTTTCAAAAGCGCAGCATGCACTGCGTTGAGCTCTCCATCTTCGACTTGCGCCACGCGCAACAGACCGTTTTCGACACTCATTAAAATTTCATGAGACATGGTGTTCTAATTTCCTTGTGAACTTTCGTGTAAATCTTGTTGTCTCTTTACGGCAGAGAATAACCGGCAGCTTGCAATAAATTTGCCGTTTCAAACAAGGGCAAACCAACAATATTGCTATGCGAGCCGACCGTATTGGAGATGAAGGCAGCCGCCCGCCCCTGTATCGCATAGCCACCCGCTTTGCCCTGCCATTCGCCACTTTCCAAATAAGCGGCTATTTCTTCAGCTGATAGACGCTTCATTTGAACCCGGCTGGAAACCACCCGCGCCCATTGGCGCTCCCCGTCAATCAGGCAAATGCCGCTATGCACACGGTGGCCGCGGCCCGACATTAAATCGAGACAGGCGCGCGCCGCCTCAGCGGTTTCGGTTTTCGGCAAAATCCGTCGGCCAACACTCACCACCGTATCCGCCGCCAATATCAAAGCCCCTTTATGCGAAGGCGCAATGGCTTCAGCCTTCAAAATCGCCAGACGTTTAGCGAGCGCTGTCGGCACTTCACGCGGCAGCGGTGTCTCATCAATATTGGCAGGTTCAATTCGGTCGGGGGTAATCCCGATTTGCGCCAGCAAATCGACGCGGCGCGGGCTGGCACTGGCCAGCAAAAGCTGTTTATTTGAAGCGATAGGTAATGCGTCCCTTAGTCAGGTCATACGGCGTCATTTCCACCAAAACCTTATCACCGGCCAGCACCCGAATTCGGTTCTTGCGCATTTTGCCGGCGGTATGGGCAATCACTTCATGGTCGTTTTCCAATTTCACACGAAACGTCGCATTAGGTAATAATTCTACCACTGTTGCGTTAAACTCCAGAAGTTCTTCTTTAGCCATAAATCCTACCCGTTAAATTTGCCGGAGAATGACCAAGAGTGGCAGATAAATCAACTGTTTTTTGGTCATTAAAGTTTCTAGCCGCGCATTTGCAAAACTGAGATGAGCGTGAACAAGCGTCGCGCGGTATCATCATCTAGCGCCACCTTGTCCGCGAGGCTGGTCTTCAAAAGTTCGGCGCTTTCATTGTGCAAGGCACGGCGCGCTTGGTCGATAGTTTCAACGCGCTCAGGCGTCGCCGTGCGCATAGCTTCAAAATAGCTTTCGCAAATCATGAAGTAATCGCGAATATTGCGCCGCAAGGGGCGCATAGAAAGCTCGATACGGCGCAAGGCTGCGCCTTCCTTATCGGAAACCGCAAACACAATGCCCCTATCGGCCAAAGATAATTGCAGCCGATACGGCCCGTCCGGCCCGTCGACCAAAGCAAAATGATTGCTTTCTAAAATATCAAAAATGGCGACGCGGCGTTCATGCTCAAGGTCGGGATTGCGCGCAACAAGCGCGGGATCATCGAGCGACAAATGCACAATGCGCTCGGCTCTAGTTTCGCGACCGGCTCTATGTTCGCCTTCAGCGCCCATTCAGCTATCACTTCCAATATTCAAACGAATGGAAATTGAGCGGCCATGTGCGTGCAGCCCCTCTTCATCGGCCAAACGCACCGCCGCCGGCCCAATTTCGGCCAGCGCATCGGCATCGCATTTCACCAAAGAAGACCGCTTCATAAAATCAAGCACAGACAGTCCCGACGCATAGCGCGCCGCGCGCGCTGTCGGCAGCACGTGATTGGGGCCGGCAATATAATCGCCAATCGCCTCCGGCGTGTGGCGACCCAAAAATATCGCACCGGCATGGCGAATATTTTCAGCCATAGCGTCAGCTTCATCGACCGCCAATTCCAAATGTTCCGGCGCCAATTGATTGACCAGATCGGGGGCTTGTGCTGTCAAATCATTGACCACCAAAATCGCCCCGAAATTTTCCCAACTGGCGCGGGCAATATCCTCACGCGGCAATGTCGCCAACGCGCTTTCCACCGCCGCCGCCACCTCATCGGCATAATCATTATCGTCGCAAACGAAAATAGATTGCGCAACTTCATCATGTTCGGCTTGGCTCAATAAGTCAGCGGCCATCCATGCCGGATCATTTTGCCTGTCAGCAACCACCAAAATTTCAGACGGGCCGGCAATCATATCAATGCCGACTTGGCCAAAGACCTGCTTTTTTGCCGCCGCCACATAAGCATTGCCGGGCCCGACAATCACATTGACCGGCGCAATGCTTGTCGTGCCATAGGCCAAAGCGGCGACGGCCTGCGCCCCGCCAATGCGGTAAATCTCATCAACCCCGGCCAGTCTGGCGGCCACCAAAACCAGTGGATTTAACTTGCCGTCCGGTGTCGGCACCACCATCACCACGCGCGCAACACCGGCGACCCGCGCCGGAATGGCGTTCATTAAAACGCTTGACGGGTAATTGGCCAGCCCGCCCGGCACATAAAGCCCTGCCGCATCGACCGCGTTCCAGCGATGACCCAACTCGACCCCTGCCGCGTCGGTGAAACGGGCATCTTCCGGTTTTTGACGGGCATGAAAATCGACAATGCGTTGCTCCGCCAGTTCGAGCGCGGCTTTTGTTTCGGGCGCACAGGCCGCCACCGCCGCATCAATCTCGGCCTCGGAGATGCGCAAGGTGTCGGCGCTCAGCGTCCGGCGATCATATTTTTCAGTCAGCTCAATCAAGGCCGCATCGCCGCGAGCGCGCACATCGTCAATAATGGCGGCGACGGCTTCATTCACATCGACCGATTGCTCGCGCTTCATCGACTGCAGAGCGGCGAAACGCTCGGCAAAATCCTTATCGTCAATATGGGCGCGTAAAAAACAGGCCATGTCGTTTCCGGTGCGGTCTCGCTTACTCTTCCAAATCATGATGCGGGCGGGCTTTGGCGGCCCACGGCGCAGTTATATCTTCCAATATGGCCTCACAGGCCTCAACTACCAAGCATATCTCACCCCCACCGGCAAATTGCAAACGCATTTCTCCGGTCGGCGGCGTGTCGGGTTCAAAATGCACGGCCAATAAGGCGACAACACCCTCGCGACGGGTCAAATTCAATTTCTTTTGCCTGATAGATGTGACATTAGCAAGCTGCAGCGCGCTGCGCACCCGCATCGGTGCGGCCTTTTCTTCCCAACAAAACCGATTGACCAGCAGCACAAAACGCTGCTCATGGGCCAGATAAGCCATGTCGCCAAGCTGCGCGACAGCATCTTGCAGATGCGCTGATATGACCGCCATGTCATCTGCGCCGCGTCCATAAAGTTTCAGCGGCCCGCTCATACTGATTCTCGCCAGATTTTTGCCCCCACGGCGGAGAGTTTTTCTTCAATTCGCTCATAGCCGCGGTCGAGATGATAGACCCGCGAAATGCGCGTTTCGCCCTCCGCCATCAGACCTGCAATCACCAAAGTAACCGAGGCGCGCAAATCCGTTGCCATGACCGGCGCGCCGTAAAGCCTCTCGACCCCCGTGACAATCGCCGTATCGCCTTCCAATGAAATATCTGCGCCCAGCCGCGCCAATTCCTGCACATGCATGAAACGGTTTTCAAATATTGTCTCGCGAATACGCGACACGCCATCGGCGCAACACATCAGCCCCATAAATGGGGCCTGCAAATCAGTGGCAAAACCCGGATAGGGCTCGGTGGTAATCGGTGTCGGCTGCGGACGCCCAGCCGGGCCGGTGACATGCAAGCCGCCATCGGTTTCGTTCAGCCCCGCTCCGGCCAAACGCATGGCCGGTGCGAGCGCGCCCAATGACGCCTCGTCAATGCCGGTCAGTGTCACATCGCCTCCGGTCGCCGCCACGGCCAACGCAAAAGCACCCGCCTCAATGCGGTCACGGGTAACGGTGTGGTCCGCCCCGTGTAATTTCTCGACCCCTTTAATGGTCAAACTGCGCGTGCCCAAGCCGTCAATTTGCGCGCCCATGGCTTGCAGGCATGTGCCGACATCAACCACTTCCGGCTCGGTGGCGGCATTGGTAATCACCGTTTCACCCTTGGCCAAACACGCCGCCATCAGCAGCACATGGGTCGCGCCGACCGAGACGAAAGGGAAATCGACTCGTGTGCCTTTAAGGCCGCCTTTGGCTGTTGCGTTCACATAGCCGCCCTCGACAGAAATATCAGCGCCCATCGCCGCCAAGCCGTTTAGATATAAATCAACTGGCCGCGTGCCAATGGCACAACCGCCGGGCAGCGAAACTTGCGCCTCATGGGCGCGCGCTAAAAGCGGCCCAAGCACCCAAAAGCTGGCGCGCATTTTAGACACCCATTCATAAGAGGCCCGCGTGCTGGCAAGCGTCGGGGTATCTATGCTCACGCCCTCGCCCGGGCCATTGCCAAACTCCGCAACTGTTGCCCCCAGCTCGGCCAAAACTTTTGCCAGAGTGCGCGTATCAGCAAGCCGCGGCGTGCCGCGCAAAATCAGCTTCTCATCGGTCAAAAGCCCGGCCACCATGAGTGGAAGAACTGCGTTTTTAGAACCCGAGACGGCAATCTCGCCACTCAGCCTGTGACCGCCGGATATGACAATTTCATCCATCAGATTCGCTCTGTTTAGAGGCCCGCTTGGCTTCTTTGCGGCGTTTCAAATTGGCGCGCAAAGCTGCCGCCAGTTTTTCTTGCCGGGCGGATTTATCGGCCGGTTTTTGATTGCTGATATTTGGCTCTTTGCTCATGCCTTTTCATAATATCATTCGGGCAATTTGTCATGCTTCGACACCACGCCGCGGGTCCAGCCTGCGCCGTGCCAATCGGGGCGCAAAAAAATCTCGCGCCCCCCACATTGAGCGCATCGGAATTTATGCTTCACCTCGTAAATCGTCGCATTGCCGAATTTTTCGTGTAACGGCTCGGTGGGCACCACCTTATGATGGCTGCACCCCTCGCACCAAACCCAGAGATTTAAACGCCGCTCGACCAACCAGCCCAGCCGCACCGGCTTTACAGACGCTTTTCTCATGACGCAACACAGGTTTCAATAAAGTAGAACAAAAAAAGAACATTAGCTCAAAGCGCCTGCCCTTGCAATCCTTGCTTGCATCGCTGCGCGGCCTATGGCAAACAGCTTTCACACTTTTCGCGCTGCTGCCGTAGCTCAGGGGTAGAGCACTTCATTGGTAATGAAGAGGTCGGTGGTTCAATTCCACCCGGCAGCACCATTTCTCAAAAATTCAGGCTAGGCGCTTGGCTGCGCCATCGGCCGGGCTTACGCCTCTTGGCCGGGAGGATGACTTCAACGGCGGCCGAATATTTTCTTAACTTTAGGCCTTGAGCCAAAGTAAAACACCAAAGCCAATATCATAATGGCTAAGAGAACACCCGCCTCCTTACCCAAATGACCTTCGGGAATAATCTTTATGGCACCGATATAGACGAGAAAAAGCAAAGTCGTTGTGGTGATTTGCGCCGCTGAAAATTTTTTTTCCGGCGCAAACACAATTTGCAAAGAGAGATAGGCAAACATGGAAATGAGTGTCAATCGAAGCGTCTCGTAACGATAAAGCGGCGGAAAAAGCGCCGTATTGTTATCTGACGGAAAAAATAGAAAAGGCTCTCCCAAAAGTGAAAGGACGACGGTAAAGGCCGCCCAAACACCAAGCAAAAAAAACGCCATCCGCAACACAAACCCAAAACTCATTGGCTAACGCTAGCAAATGCACTTAAAAAGTCAAAACGCAATCTAGTTTGGCGCGCTTAATTCAAGTGCCAGTTTGGACTTGCCAAAGACGATTCTATCCTGTAATTAATAATCATTCGCATTATCAAAAGGGATTTGGAAACGCGCCATGTATGTTTGCAACTGCAACGGCATTACCGAAAAAGACGTCGCTCAAGCGATTGAGAACGGGTGCGCGCGCGCCGAAGATATCTACGAGAAATGCGGCACGCAACCGCAATGCGGCCGGTGCATTGATCGCATGCGTGCAAATTTGGCATTATTTGCCGATGATAAATCACCCGCCATATCGCTTGCCGCCGAATAAACCGCCGACTTGACCCTTACAGGCTAGCTATTATCTGGCGAGCCTATTTGCTCTTGCAGATAATTCTGCAATCCGGTTTTTTCAATCAGGCCCTGCTGGGTTTCAATCCAGTCAATATGCTCTTCCGTGTCATCGAGTATTTTTTCAAAAATCTCGCGCGTGACATAATCGCGTTGGCCTTCGCACAGGGCGATGGCTTCTTTCAAGCATTTTTGATTGAGCATTTCGACCGATAAATCTGCGGTAAACATTTCCGGTACATTCTGTCCAATGCTCAACAGACCCAAATCTTGCAAATTCGGCAGACCTTCCAGCATCAACACGCGATTGATAATCCAATCCGCATGTTTCATCTCGCCCAAGCTCTCGTGATAGACCTTGTCGCCCAATGCCTCAAAACCCCAATCCTTCAGCATGCGCGCATGCAGAAAATATTGGTTCACGGCTGTCAGCTCATTTTTAAGAATGATGTTCAGCTGCTCGATTACTTTTGCGTCGCCCTTCATGGCCCACTCCATATGTTATTGGCGGCACGCCCGCGCGCTTTCGCCTTCAGAAGAGAATATAGGGCGGCCCGGTTAAAAAGGCAAATTATTTAATGTTTTCAATGCTTTGTAAGTGATACGCATTCGCATTTGCAAAACCGAGCGGGTTATTTGGGTCGGGGATAAAAGAAAATAAAAAAGGGGCGCCGCAGCACCCCTTTTCAAACTTTTGAGAAACCGCCTTTAGGCGAATGCTTCGTCCCATGTGCCTTCGGTTGAGGCTTTGGCATATTCGGTTGCCCGGCCTTCAAAGAAGTTCATATGCTCAATGCCGTTCAGCATCTCATCCATCCAGGGCAGAGGATTTTTCTCAATCTCGTAAATCGGCTCAAGGTTCAACTGCACCAAACGACGATTGCCGATATAGCGAATATAATCTTTCACTTCTTGCGGCTCGAGACCTTCAACGCCACCCATTTCAAAAGCCAAATCGATAAAGGCATCTTCATGCGTCACCACGGTTTCGCAGGCCTGATACAAATCTTTTTTCAGCTTATCATTCCAAATATGCGGGTTTTCTTGAATGAAAGTGTTGAACAATTTCACCGTCGAATTGGTGTGCAACGTCTCGTCACGCGCCGACCAGGTTACGATTTGACCCATGCCCTTCATTTTATTGAAGCGCGGGAAATTCATCAAAATGGCAAAGCTGGCAAAGAGTTGCAGGCCTTCGGTGAAGCCGCCAAATACCGCCAGCGTTTTGGCAATATCCTCATCGGTCTCAACACCCCATTCCTGCATATAGTCATATTTATCCTTCATCTCGCCATATTTCATGAAGGCTTCATATTCGATTTCCGGCATGCCGATTGTGTCGAGCAAATGCGAATAGGCCGCGATATGAATGGTTTCCATATTGGAAAACGCAGCCAGCATCATTTGAATTTCAGTCGGCTTAAACACTTGTGAATAATGCTTCATATAGCAATTATTCACTTCAACATCGGCCTGCACAAAAAAGCGGAAAATCTGCGTCAACAAATTGCGCTCGGCACCGGTCAATTTCTTGTGCCAATCCTTCACATCCTCAGCCAGCGGCACTTCTTCGGGCAGCCAGTGAATCCGCTGTTGCGTCAACCAAGCATCATAGGCCCAGGGATAGCGGAAGGGTTTATAGACAATACGTTCTTCAAGCAGAGACATTACATTCACCTTTATCATTTGCGTCAAATTTAAGGGGCGACATATGCCCGCCCAATCTACGCCCTCGCCTGCTTATTGGCAGGAGAGACATTCTTCATATTCATTGCCTTCAGCCGCTGCCGCCATCGCGTCTTGCATGGCCTTTGTGTCATCTTCGGCTTTTTCAGCGCGTTGGATAGACAGTGAACGGCAATAATACAGGCTCTTCACGCCCTTCTTCCAAGCCTGATAATGCACTTGGTGCAGGTCACGCTTGTGGATATTGGCGGGTAGGAAAACGTTCAAGGATTGTGCCTGGTCAATCAGTTCAGAGCGGTCGCCCGCAAAATCAATCAACCAGCGTTGGTCAAGCTCAAAAGCGGTTTTGAAAACGGCTTTTTCATCATCGCTCAAGAAATCAAGATGCTGAACCGAACCTCCCGACGTTACAATGGACGACCAGATATCATCATTATTCTGGCCTTTCTCATCGAGCAATTTATTCAGGTGACGGTTGCGCACATTAAACGAGCCCGACAGCGTTTTATGGGTAAAGCTATTACCGGCGATCGGCTCAATACCCGGGCTGGTGCCGCCGCAAATAATCGAGATAGAGGCTGTTGGCGCAATCGCTGTTTTATTTGAGAAGCGTTCATTCATGCCACATTCAGCCGCATCAAGACAGGGGCCGCGTTCATTGGCCAGCGCTTGCGAGGCGGCATCGGCTTGCTCTTTAATATGCGTGAAAATGCGCTTATTCCAAACCTTTGCCATTACGCTTTCCCAGGGAATCATATTGGCTTGCAAGAAGCTATGGAAACCCATCACGCCGAGGCCGACCGAGCGTTCGCGCTGGGCGGAATATTTAGCTTTGGCCATATCATCGGGCGCGCGCTGAATGAAATCTTCCAGCACATTGTCGAGAAAACGCATCACGTCAGGAATAAATTCTTCTTCCTTATTCCATTCATCGAATTTTTCTGCGTTCAATGAAGACAGGCAGCACACGGCTGTGCGGTCATTGCCCAAATGGTCTTCGCCTGTCGGCAGGGTGATTTCTGAACATAAATTCGATGTCTTAATCTCAAGATTGAGCAGCTTTTGATGCTCAGGACGCAGATTATTCACCGTATCTTTGAACACCATATAGGGTTCGCCGGTTTCAATACGCGCCGTCAGCATGCGAATCCATAAATCGCGCGCCTTTAAGGTTGCCTGCACCGAGCCGTCTTTCGGCGACCGCAACGCCCATTCTTCATCATTCTCAACCGCCCGCATAAAGGCGTCTGAAATGAGAATACCGTGATGCAAGTTCAGCGCTTTGCGATTCGGGTCACCCCCGGTCGGACGACGAATTTCGACAAATTCTTCGATTTCCGGATGGTCAACCGGGAGATAAACCGCGGCAGACCCACGGCGCAAAGAACCTTGCGAAATCGCCAAAGTCAGGCTGTCCATCACACGGATAAACGGCACAATGCCGGAGGTCTTGCCATTCTCACCGACTTTTTCACCGATGGAACGCAAATTGCCCCAATAAGATCCAATGCCGCCGCCGCGTGAGGCGAGCCAAACATTTTCATTCCACAAATTGACAATATCGCCAAGACTGTCATTGGCCTCGTTCAAGAAGCAGGAAATCGGCAAACCGCGATCCGTGCCACCATTGGAGAGAACAGGCGTGGCCGGCATGAACCAGAGTTTGGAGATATAATCATAAAGACGCTGCGCATGGGCTTCGTCATCACCATAATAAGAGGCAACGCGGGCAAATAAATCTTGAAAGCTTTCGCCCGGCATCAAATAACGGTCGGTCAAGGTCGCCTTACCAAAAGCGGTCAGCAGAGCGTCACGTGACGGGTCGGTTTTAACACGCGGCGCGGCCTTAAACTGCACGGCTTGGTCATGACGGTCAAAGTCAAGTTGCGGCTCGCTATGGGCCGGGTCACCCTCGGCGCGGCGCGGTTGGCGCGCATCTAATTGCTCTTTGGTCAGCACTTCGTCTTGCATTTTCTCTTTATCCTGACCTTTTTTGGTGGCCCCATCATCGGCCCCGTTCTCTCTAAACATGCTCTCTCCTCAATCTTGGCGATCAATGCCGCTTTTGACGACGCCATTGCTGTCATTTCCGGTCCGCTTTAAGGCTAAAAACGCACCCAAAACCGACCGAAATTGGCCTAAATTAAGGGACAGCTTACCCGCGAGCGCCATGCGGCGCTGTTGGCTCCCTTAAGAGAGCCTATCACGGGATGTTTTTAACTTTCGGCGGTTTGTAACTGGCTTTGAACAAAAGCTCTGAACCATTTACCCCCCTACCGGACACTAGATATAGTGTCTATTTGCATTGAAAACGTCAACAGCTAGTTGTATGAAACTAAATTTTTTTTTGATTTTTCTATTTTTCACTGATTATTCAGCTATTTAACCGGATATAAAATATCCCTGCCGCGAGGCAATTTTGGGCCATTCGTCCACCAACTTATCCACAGGAGAACAAATCAGGCAAATCAGTTGCAAATCACCTCACTGATTTATCCCTTTTGACGGTAAAAACCGAACCAATAACCACACCACGCTCACCACATGACCCAGCACAAAAATCGGCAATGTCCACATCGCGGCAACGCGTTTTTGTTTTTCATTGGCAAAGATGACCGCCCCCATGCAGACGCCACCCAGCATCACATCGGCCAGGGTCACCAGCCCCCAGGGCTCGGCCAGCACATTGTCAAAGCCGCTGCCGCCAACAATTTGATAGGCGGTAAAGCACAGGGTCAAAAATAAAATACCGGCCAGCGACACGGCGCCCTTCAAAACAGTCAATTGGTGTTTGCTCATCATTATCTCCTAAGCATTTTACGCCGAATCAACCGTCTCGGTTCAAATAGAAAAAGGCCGCCGGGCGATATGCCCCGCGGCCTTAATCGTCAGTTCGGTTTCACCGAATCGGTTTGAACGAAATGGCTTACAGCACTTCGAACAGACCGGCAGCACCCATGCCGCCGCCAATGCACATGGTGACGACCACATTTTTCGCACCGCGGCGTTTGCCTTCCATCAGCGCGTGGCCGACCAGGCGTGCACCGGTCATGCCATAAGGGTGACCGATGGCGATAGAACCGCCATTGACATTATATTTCTCATTATCAATGCCCAGCTGGTCGCGGCAATAAAGCGCTTGGCTGGCGAAAGCTTCATTCAGCTCCCACAAATCAATGTCATCAACTTTCAGACCGTGACGTTCCAACAGACGCGGCACGGCAAATACCGGACCAATGCCCATTTCATCAGGTTCACAACCGGCAACGGCGAAACCCTTAAACGCGCCAAGCGGCTCAACGCCGCGACGCTCGGCTTCTTTGCCTTCCATGACCACAACTGCGGCAGCGCCGTCTGACAATTGTGACGCATTACCGGCAGTGATGAACTGGCCTTCGCCGCGCACTGGCTGAAGACCTTGCAGGCTTTCAATCGTTGTTTGCGGGCGATTGCACTCATCGCGGTCAACTGTGTAATCGACAATTGATTCTTCGCCGGTCTCTTTATTGACCTGCTTCATCTTGGTTTCCATCGGCACGATTTCGTCAGCGAACAGGCCGGCTTCTTGAGCCGCCGCCATGCGTTGCTGGCTTTGCAGCGCATATTCGTCTTGCGCCTCGCGCGACACATTATAGCGATCGGCAACAATATCAGCAGTTTCAATCATCGGCATCCACAAAGCGGGATAGCTGCCCATGAGTTTTTCTTCCGTAATATTATTGTAATTGGCGCCCTGCATTTGCACCATTGAGATGCTTTCAACACCGGCGCCGACTGTTACCGGCACATTTTCATTCAGTACCCGACCGGCAGCCATGGCGATGGTTTGCAGACCTGATGAACAAAAACGGTTGACCGTCACGCCCGATGTGGTGACCGGACACCCGGCCCAAATAGCAGCAAGGCGACCGACATTTTGTCCGGTCGCGCCTTCCGGCGTGCCGCAACCCATAATGACGTCTTCAACGTCACCGGCATCAATACCGGCGCGCTCGACCGCGTGTTTAATGGCATGGCCACCCATAGCGGCACCATGCGTCATGTTAAATCCACCACGACCCGACTTTGCCAGACCCGTGCGTGCGCTTGATACGATTAACGCTTCTCTCATAATTATCTCCCTTTATTCAAAAGATGGGTTCGAAACTGGCGCGATATTGCGCCATGAAGATGACATTTTCAATGCCATAAAGCGATTTATCCCTAACCCATAGAAATTACGTCGATATTCGCTGCCGGATTTACCAAAAATTAGGCAGCAAGGGGTCAAAATGCCTTGTCGCCGCATAATAAGAAGAAGGGATAAGAAGAATAAGAACGGGCGATTTTTCGACAGCGCCCCAAAGGCGCTTCACAATAACGCCACAATTAATTTCTATTTTAGGCTCATGAAAAAACAAAAAACCTCTCTGTTTACAAGACCTCTTGTGGGTGACCCGCTATTGCTGATTCTCCTCGGCATGGTTCTCCTCGGCTTCCCTCTCCTCTCAGCCTCGGCCCAAGAGTTTACGAAACCCGACGACACCCAATTGAAGCAAATGCTGACACCATTGCAATATGCCGTCACCCAGAACGATAAAACCGAGCCGCCTTATCGCAATCCTTTTTGGGATGAAAAAGCGCCCGGTATTTATGTTGATGTCGTATCGGGAGAGGCATTGTTTTCGTCGCTCGATAAATATGACAGCGGCACGGGTTGGCCCAGTTTCACCCGCCCGCTGGAAGCGCAAGCCATTGTCGAGCGCAATGATTGGAAATTATTTATCAAACGCATTGAGGTGCGTTCCAAACTTGCTGATAGCCATTTAGGCCATGTGTTTGACGACGGCCCGGCCCCGACCGGATTGCGCTATTGCCTTAATTCGGCGGCGCTGCGTTTTGTGCCTTTGGCCGATATGGAAAAACAGGGCTATGGAAAATATCTACCGGCCTTTGAAAATGCCGGCTTTAAGCTCTAAGCCTCAATCCGGTCAATAATTTCGCCGCGCAATAAATCGGGCACTTCCATTGGCAGAAAATGCGATGTGCCCGCAACCACTGATATTTTCTTATCAACACCCAGTGTGGCAAATGACTGACGCGCCCGCGTGGTCGAGCCATGTTCGGCGGTCAATAAAGTGAACGGCGCCTTAATGCGGCGAATGAAAGCATGGCAATTTAATTGCGGGCCTTTGAAATTGGCCGCCTCCCAATGCGGCGCACAAGCCAGACTGACCGTATTGCTGCCATCATCATGCGGCAAAACCCCGCCTTCGACATAAGCGTCCAAAAACCCGTCTTGCCAACTGGCAAACGCGCCGCGCCCGAAATAGGCGGCTTTAATCTTTTCTTTACTCGGCCAGTCAACGCGCCTTTTGGCCGCCATTTCGGCCAATGCCAAGCCGCCATGCTTGCCGGTGATTTTGGCCGCCAAATAGGTCAAGGGGCCGATGCGTGGCACAATCACCGGGTCGGCCAATATCAAACCGGCGACCAAATCGGGCCGCTGGGCAGCGACAAAAACCGATGTGAAGCCCCCCATAGAATGACCGCCCAGCCAGATTTTGCGGCCATGTTTTTCGGCCAAATGCTCAATCAATGCGATGAGGTCGCGGCCATAAATATCCCAACCGGTCATTTTCTTTGGCTCGGCCGCAAAAGTGCTGAGGCCATGCCCCCGCGCGTCCCAAGCATAAACATCAAATTGCGCCGCCAGTGGCGACAGCAACGGATCATAAGTGCGCCCGTTAAAGCCATTGGCATGCGCCCAGTGCAGGACCGGTCGCTCAGAGACCTCATTTTGCCACTGATAAAGCGACAAGCTGCCCGCATTTTCATGCGGCAAAGAAATTTGATGATGCTGCAACATAGATTGTTCCTTCTTGCGGGAAATATGCATCAGCCGACGCAAAAGGCAAGGATATGGCGAAAAACGAGGCAAATAAGTCAAGCCGGTGTGGCGGCGGTTTGCTAGGCAAAATAGCGATAATATGCTAGGCCGAGCCTTAATTCGGTTTCACGCACAAATGTTCGGCAAGGCGCGAAAGGCTCGGCTTACATGCAAATCTATCTGCCCATCGCAGAAATGAGTGCCAATATCATGACCCTTATCGGCATGGGTGGATTGGTCGGTTTCATGTCCGGCATGTTTGGCGTGGGCGGCGGTTTTTTGATGACGCCATTATTGATTTTCATCGGCGTGCCGCCGGCGGTTGCCGTGGCCAGCGAGGCCAATCAAATTGTTGCCTCGTCAGTTTCCGGCGGGCTGGCCTATTGGCAACGCCGCGCCATTGATGTGCCAATGGGGCTGATTTTAATGTTTGGCGGGCTGGCCGGGTCTTATAGCGGCGTGCAAATTTTCAAAGCCCTGCGCGCGCAAGGCCAAGTCGATCTGCTCATCTCCCTATCTTATGTCCTGTTCTTATCGGTTATTGGCTCGCTAATGTTGCGCGAAAGTATTCAAGCGCTGAATGCGCGGCGCAAAGGCCAACCGGTGCGCGCGCGCCGCCCCGGCCAGCATAGCTGGATTTTGGGCCTGCCTTTTCGCATGCGCTTTCGCCGCTCGAAACTTTATATCAGTGTCATTCCGCCGCTGATTATCGGCTTTTTTGTTGGCATGATGTCGGCGATTATGGGGGTCGGCGGCGGCTTTATTATGGTGCCGGCGATGATTTATATTTTGCGTATGCCGACCAATGTGGTGATTGGCACATCTTTATTTCAAATTATTTTCGTCACCGCCTCGGTCACGGTTTTTCATGCCGTGGAAAATCAAACGCTGGATATTGTGCTGGCTGTCTTGCTGATGATTGGCGGCGTCATTGGCGCGCAAATCGGCGCTTATGTCGGGCAGCGATTGCAAGGCGAACAATTACGCGCCCTGCTGGCCATTATTGTGCTGGCGGTCGGGGCAAGGCTGTTATTCGATTTGGTCATTGAGCCGCAAGAGCTTTACTCCATCAACCCCCTCACGCCGGTTTCGGGGGGCAGCCAATAATGATGAAGCGCGCGCCCATCACCCTTTGCTTGCTCGGCTTGCTGGCTTTATTGGCTCCGCCAATGGCGCATGCCAATGTGCTGGTCACGGATTTATCGAAAGACCAGATTTCCATTCGCGGCGATTTTGCCGGTGAGACGCTGCTGCTGTTTGGCGCGATTGACCCGGCACCGCATGGTGTGGTTGACGGGGTGGTGGTTATTTTGCGCGGGCCCGGCGAAAATATCACCCTGCGTAAAAAGCAAAAGACCCTCGGCATATGGGTCAATCAAGCCGCCTATCCAATGGGGCCGTTGCCCGGCTTTCTTGCTGTTGTCAGCTCCGCGCCATTGGTCGATTTAGTTCCCGATGAAGAAAGACGCTTGCTCAATATCGGCGCCGATAAATTGCAAGCCAATATGCTGCGCGGCACGCCGACAGATGAAGAACAACGCGCCGCGCTGGCCGCTTTTATTCGGCTCAAACAAAAAGACCGGCTGTTTGCCGAAAATGCCCAAGCGGTTGAGATTATCGATGACCGATTGTTTCGCGCCGAGATAAATCTGCCCGCCGGCATGCCGGTCGGCCGATATGTCACTGAATTTTTTGCCTTCAAAAATGGTCGCGTCGTCGGCTATCGCACCGGCGAATTACCGGTTGATATTGTCGGCGCCGGACACATATTGGGAGAGGTGGCGCATAATCAACCGCTGCTTTATGGCCTGTCGGGCGTCGCTCTGGCGGTGTTTATGGGTTGGGGTGTGGCGGCTATTTTCAGGCGCAGATAGAAGGTATTTATGGACGGGTTTTTGGCTTCGGCCCTCGCGGCTTTTTTTGGCGGTGCGCTGAGTTTTCTCTCACCTTGCGTATTGCCGCTTGTGCCGGGCTATCTCTGCTTTGCTGCCGGATTGCAATTTTCAGAATTGAGCGCGCTTGAAGAAAAAGGCGAAGCGACAGCGCGTATCCTGCCCGGCGCATTGGCTTTTGTTGGTGGCTTCTCTGCCGTGTTTATCGCTTTGGGCGCGGGCGCGGCGGCGATAAATCCGCTGCTCATTGCCTATCAAGCCGAGCTGGCTTATCTCGCCGGTGGCACGATTATTATTCTCGGCCTGCATGTCGCAGAGCTTATCCATATTCCGTTTCTGGCGCGCGAGGCGCGGCTGCAAGACAATCAATCCGTCGCCAATTCGCGCGCGCCGCTAATTACCGCTTTCATTATGGGGCTGGCTTTTGCCTTTGGCTGGACGCCCTGCATCGGGCCGATTTTGGCGACCATATTGGCGCTGGCCGCCGCCCGCGACAGTCTTGGTGAGGGGGTCAGCCTATTGGCCATTTATGCCGCCGGACTTGGCCTGCCATTTATTCTCGCAAGCCTCGGTGTCGGGCGTTTTCTGGCCGCCAGCAAAAACATCAAACGCCATATGATTTGGGTAACACGCGGCGCAGGCGCGTTGCTGATCGGCACCGGTGTTTTGATTATGGCCGGTAGCCTGCAAAGCATTGCCAGCTATTTGCTCGACTGGTTTCCTTTCATGGCGACGTTGGGCTAGCCTATGAGCAATTTTCTAAACCGCCTCAAAGCCGTGCCGCCAATGGCTCTGACGCTTGGCATTTTGGGACTCATTCCCTTCGTCATCGGCGGCGTCGGTGTTTGGCTGGCCGGATTGGGTGATCTGCGCTTCGCCTTGCCGCTCATCGTCATTGCTTATGGCTGTTTGATTGCCAGCTTTCTCGGCGGCGTGCGCTGGGGTGCGGCGATGCAAAATAATGACCGCGACCCGCATAGCGGAAAATTACCACGCCATTTGGTGATGGCGATTGTGCCGACACTCATCGCGCTCATCGCCTTCATGCTGCCTCTGCCGCAAGCGTTCACCCTATTGATTATTCTGTTTGTGGCGCAGGCCGTGCTTGATATTAACAGCGCGCATCAGGGCGATATGGCCGACTGGTATGCGCCGCTGCGGCTGCTGTTGACGCTGATTGCCGGTGTGTCCATGACATCTTTATTCCTGCATGCGCTGACCCATTAAATTTTAGCGCAAGCGGTCGGGCAATAAACGCTTCGGCGCGACCACGGCGAGCCGCGCCGTGCCCAGCATAATCGCCTCATAGGCCGCACCCTCCAACAGGCCGTCAAACGCCTCATCTCGAATATTCAGACTGCCGGTCAGCGCCCCGAAAGCCGGTAAAATAGCGCGTGCGCCATCATGCACAAAACAGCGCCGCCTGAGATTGCGGCCGCGTTGGCGCAATTTCGCACAAGGGTGTAAATGACCGGCCAATTCACCGGCCTCAAAATCTGTATTGCGCGCCATTGGCTCGTGACGCATCACCAATGCGCCATCACCGACAACGCGCAACACCGCAATCGCATCACCCGCCAAGCCCTCGGGCGGGGTCGGGTCATGATTGCCCGTCACCCAAACCGTCTCAACCGATGCCGCCAATTGCGCCAGCGCGGCGCGGTCGCGCGGGCTCATGCGCGCAGGCCAATCATCATCGTGAAACGCATCGCCCAAAGAAACAAATCGCTTTGGCTGATAGGTTTGAAATGCCGCCGCCAAACGCTGCAATGTCGCCGCCGTATCATAGGGCGGCAAAGCGACACCCCGCGCCGCAAAGGCCGAGGCTTTTTCAAAATGCAAATCAGCGACAATCAGCATGTCCTGATCGGGCCAATAAAGCGCGCCCGATAAATCGGCAATCAGGCGTGCGCCATTTATCGTGAATTCATATTGCGTCTGCATGGCCGAACCCGCTTATCCCTTCTGTCGCCTCGCGCACCAAATCATCTTGGCGTTGGTTTGCCGGTTTGGCGGCTTCGCCCAATAGCTCATCATCTGCCGCGCCGCGTATCGGTTCTTTGCCCATTTCCATCAATAGCGGCACGGCGAGCGGCGACACATGGTCGAGCCGCTTGAACAATAATTTGCCTTGAATACGCGCCAGCATTTGCCCCAACCGCCCAATATCCAACAGGCCGGTCGCCGCATCGGCGCGCGCCGCCTGCAGTAAAATATGGTCGGGTTCATGGCTTCGCAGCACATCAAAAATCAGGTCAGCCGAAAACGTAACTTGGCGACCGGTCTTCTCATGCCCCGGCAAGTTTTTCTCAATCAAGCCGGAAATCATCGCGCAATCGCGAAAGGTGCGCTTCATCAGGGACGATTCATCGAGCCACGCCTCAAGGTCATCGCCCAACATATCCTCGGCAAATAGCGCTGCCAGCGTCAGCTTTTTTTGCTCGACCAGCAAGCCGATATCGCGCAAGCCCCAAATGGCGAGGCCATAATCATTGGCGACAAATCCCATCGGTCGCCCGCCCATGCGCTCCAGCCGCCGGGTCAATAACATGCCCAATGTTTGATGCGCCAAGCGTCCCTCAAACGGAAACGCCGTCATGTAAAATCGCGCGCCGCGCGCAAAACTTTCGACCAATAAAACATCTTTTTCGGGCAAGGCCGAAAAAGCCTGCTGCATGGCCAGCCATTGCGCCACTTGCGGGGGCAAATCTTTCCAGCTTGTCGGGTCGGATAACATGGCGCGCACCCGTTCCGCCAAATGGGTCGAGATCGGAAATTTGCCGCCCTGATAGGTCGGCACTTTGGCGTCGGCATTGCTGGCGCGCGAAACCAGCGCTTCGGTATCGCGCACAGCCTCCAATCGCAGGGTCTCACCGGCAAAAACAAAAGTGTCGCCCGGCGATAAAGCGGTCAGAAAATATTCTTCCATCTCGCCCAATACGCGGCCACCCATAAGCGGGCGGCGGCCTTTTTTCGGGCGCGCCAGCCGCACTTTCAACATTGGCGCTTCGACAATCGTGCCGACATTCATGCGATAGCGCGTCGCCAAACGCGGATGCGCCAAACGATAGCCGCCGTCTTTCTCAACCCGCAGCCGCGCATAGCGGTCATAACTTTTAAGCGCATAGCCGCCGGTCGCGACAAATTCCAAAACTCGGTAAAAAACGCCGCGCGGCAAATCATGATAAGGCGCGGCGCGACAGACCTCCTCGTAAAGCATATCGGGCGCGAAAGGCGCATGGCATGCCGTGCCGAAAATATGCTGCGCCAACACATCAAGCCCGCCCGTGCGCATCATCGCGCCATCTTGTTCACCCGCAGTGACGCTTTCACGCGCTGCTTTACATTCCAAAACCTCAAACCGATTGGACGGCACCAAAAGCGCTGCCGAGGCTTCGTCGAACCGGTGATTGGCGCGGCCAATGCGTTGCGCCAATCGGCTTGCCCCTTTCGGCGCACCGACATGAATGACCAAATCGACCGCCCCCCAATCAATGCCCAAATCCAACGTCGAGGTGCAGACCACGGCGCGCAATTGTCCCTGCGCCATTGCCGCCTCGACCTTGCGTCGCCGCTCAGGTGCTAAAGAGCCGTGATGCAGCGCAATCTCCAACCCGTCATCATTCAGCGCCCATAATTCTCGAAACACCATTTCGGCTTGCGAGCGCGTATTGACGAAAACCAAACTTGTATCGGCGGTTTTAATCGCCGCCAGCACGTCACCAATGGCATGGCGCGCCGTATGACTGCCCCAGGGGAGGCGTTCTTTTGTATCGAGAATAGACAGGCGCGGCGGCGCACCGGCTTTGCCCTCAATCAGCACGGCTTCCTCATCGCCATTATTTTGCGGTGTCAGAAAGCGGCGCAACGCCTCTTTATCGGCAACCGTTGCTGACAGGCCAAGCCGTTTGGCATTGGGTGCCAAGCGCGCCAGACGGGCCAAGCCGAGCGACAATAAATCGCCGCGCTTATTGGGTGCCAGCGCGTGTAATTCGTCGATAATCACCGTCTCCAAATCGGCAAAATAATCGGCAGCCTCAGGCCAGCTCAGCATCAAGGCCAATTGCTCCGGCGTGGTCAGCAAAATATCGGGCGGGTGGGTTTTCTGACGGGTTTTACGGTTTTGCGGCGTGTCGCCACTGCGCGTTTCAATGCGTATATCAAGGCCAAGCTCTTCAACCGGCTGCATCAGATTGCGCTGAATATCGACCGCCAGTGCTTTCAGGGGCGACATATATAAAGTATGCAATTTGCCATGCGAGCCGCCACGCACCAAAGCCTCCAGACTGGGCATGAAACCGGCCAGCGTTTTACCACCGCCGGTCGGCGCAATCAGCAGCGCGTCATCACCAGCTTTGGCGGCCTGCCAAAACGCCAATTGATGAGCGCGGGGCTGCCAGTTACGGGCGCGAAACCAGCCGTCAAATTGCGGCGATAAGGCATAGCTATCGGGCATGTTCCGACTATAGGCATTCGCGGTCTATCTCGCCAGCTATCTGCCCAAATGCGCTGCCAAGTCGCGGGCGAGCTGTTCGCAAGCTTTTTGCACCGGATTGGAGACCCGAGCCAAACACAGAAAACTATGGCTCAATTCGCCAAAGCAATAATGCGTCACCTGATTGCCGACAGCGGCCAAAGCCTCGGCATATTCATTGCCCTGATCGCGCACCGGATCGAAACCGGCCGTAGCGATAATGGCGGGGGGCAGTTTTTGCAAATTTTCATTATGCAGCGGATTGGCCAAATCATGGTCGATGTTTTTGTCATTGGGAAAGACATTGGCGTTGAACATTTCCATCGTCGCGCGGGTTAGGGGAAACATTTCGGCGCAGCTTTGCATTGAGCCGGTTTCTTCAATCCGTGTGCTAACCCAGGGATATATGAGTAATTGCGCCGCCGGTTGGGCAATTTTCTGAGGCTTGTCGTCCGCCGCGCGCGCCTTGTCGCGCAAGACCTGACACATCACCGAAGCGATGAGCCCACCGGCACTGTCGCCGGCCAGCGCGATACGGCGTTTATCAATGCCCAAAGGCTCGGCCTGCTCATGTACATAATCCCAAAGCGCCAAACCGTCTTCAATGGCGGCCGGAAATTCGTTTTCAGGGCACAGCCGATAATCCAGTGTGATTA
>FZLQ01000033.1 GCA_900197605.1 Phyllobacteriaceae bacterium Water-Bin73 | reverse complement strand
AAGACGATGCGGCTTTGGAGGATTATCTGATTGAGGCTGGGCTGGGCGAGGCCGTGTTGACGCTGGCATCGGGCGAACAAAGAAGCGGGCCTGATTTGGCTGAAATGTTGACACAGGCGCGGCTGATTAAATCCATATTATCGGCCCTGCCGCCCAAATATCCGCAATTTATTATTGAGCAAACCGCCATTGCCGGTGCGCTGTCACCCGAGATTTTGTCAAAAACCGAATTGGCGGCGCAAAGCGCGCAATATATTGCAGCGCGCCTAAACCGCATGTCAGACGAGGTAGAGCGCGGTTGGGAGGGCTCGCCTTCGGGTGATGGCGGGCTGACGTTTGCCCGCGAACTTCGCGGCGTGCGCGAGGCGTTTAATATTGATGGGCCGCTCATTTCATCGAAAGATGCGCGCGCGCTTGATGAATTGGCACCGGCCCTACAGCCGGTCTATCTCGACCCGGCCGTGCTGACCATTAAAGAGCGCGATATTGCCATTAATACGCCCACCGAATTATTGGCCGCCGTGATGGCGCAGGGGCGCAATGGCGTGGCCTTGCAACGTTATAAGGGCTTGGGGGAAATGAACCCCGACCAGCTTTGGCAAACCACATTGGATAAAGATGCGCGCTCGCTCTTGCAGGTCAAAGTGCAAGATGTTGCCGAGAGCAATGATTTATTCGAGCAGCTTATGGGCGATGTGGTGGAGCCGCGCCGCGCCTTTATTCAGGAAAATGCGCTGGCTGTCGCCAATCTTGATATTTAGGCCAAGATAGATTTGTTGCGGAAAGGCGCATGAGCCACATGCCAGAGCAGGGGCCAAATGACGACTTAACGGGCTTCAGCCCGCGCCGCGCGCCGCTAAAAAAACTCGCCTATTGGAGCCTTATTGCGCTGCTTTGGCTGGGCTTGGCGGCGGGCGTTTTGGTGGTTTATTACGCGCTCGATTTACCCGATACCGATGATTTATGGAAAACCGGCAGCCAGCCCGAATTGTCGATTTATGCCCGCGATGACGGGCTGGTGGCGCGGCGCGGGCGCCCCGGCGGGCGGCCCATGCGCTATGAGGATTTGCCGCCGCATTTAATCGAGGCGGTGATTGCCATTGAAGACCGCCGTTTCTTCTCGCATCTCGGCCTCGACCCGCGCGGGCTGTTACGCGCTATGGCGGTTAATCTGCGACAAGGGCGATTGGCGCAAGGCGGCTCAACCCTGACACAGCAATTGGCGAAAAATGTATTTCTCACCCCCGAGCGCAGCTTTAAGCGCAAAGTGCAGGAATTGCTGTTGGCGTTTTGGCTGGAAGCCCATTTCACCAAGCAAGACATTATCGCGCTTTATCTCAATCGGGTTTATTTCGGCAGCGGCGCTTATGGCGTGCAATCGGCTGCCGAAACCTATTTCAATCGGCCGGTGCAAAACCTCACTCAAATTGAAGCAGCCATGCTGGCGGGGCTGTTGAAAGCGCCCTCGCGCTATGCCCCGACCCGCGATCCGGTGGCGGCGGCGCGGCGCACGCAAATCGTCATTGCCGCCATGCGCGCGGCGGGATATTTAACCGCCGAAGAAGCCGTGTCATTGTCGGGCGAGGATATTATCATCACCAATCGCTCAACTGATGGCGCGCATTACGCCGTTGATTGGACGCTTGACCAATTGCCCGATTTTGTCGGTCGCCCACGCGCCGATTTAGATGTCATGACGACCCTTGACCGCTCCATGCAATTGGCGGCAGAGCGCGCCATTAATCGGATATTGGCGGCGCAAGGCGACGCCCGCCAAGCGGCGCAAGCGGCCATGGTGGTGATGACCCCCGATGGCGCCATTCGCGCTATGGTCGGCGGGCGTGCTTATGGCAAAAGCCAGTTCAACCGCGCCGTGCAAGCGCGTCGCCAACCGGGCTCGGCCTTTAAGCCGGTGGTCTATCTGGCCGCGCTGGAAAGCGGGCTCGATGCCAATGCGGTTTTTGACGATTCACCGCTGGAGATAAATGGCTGGTCACCGAAAAATTATGACGGCACTTATCGCGGCACGGTGACGGCGGGCGAGGCTTTGGCGCGGTCGCTGAATACAGTGGCGGTGCAGGTCAGCGAACAGACCGGACGCGATAAGGTGATTGATATGGCGCGCCGTCTTGGCTTGAGCGGGCGCATGCGCGCGCATCCGTCTTTGGCGCTGGGCACATTTGAGGTTAATTTAATGCAATTAACCGCCGCCTATGCCCATTTCGCCAATGGCGGGCGCCAAGTTGTGCCGCATATTATTCATGGCGTTATCAGCGCCTCAGGTCAGACCCTATATGACCGGCTGTCGCCATCGCCTTTGCAAATTATTGCGCCGCGCCATATTGGGGCATTGAATGAGATGCTGCGCGCCACCATCAGTATTGGTACCGGACGCGCGGCGCGCCTTGAGGGCGTTGAACTGGCCGGTAAAACCGGCACATCGCAAAATTGGCGCGACGCTTGGTTTGTCGGCTATTCGGGTGCTTTGGTGGTCGGCGTTTGGGTCGGCAATGATGATGGCGCGCCGATGAACCGCGTGACCGGCGGCGGCTTACCGGCGCATATTTTTGCCGCTTTCATGGACGAACAAAAAGAACTGGCCGCGTCAGTGGCCTTGCCCGGGAGTGATTTACCCAATCGCGGCGGCGGCATTGGCGGCTTATTGCGGCGCTTATTTGGAAGCGATTAGGCGCGCGCGAGGAGGCGGGTTAATTCACCAAACCCGCCAGTTTTTGAGCCAATTCTTCGGGCGTGACCGCATGGTCGAAATGCGCCAAATAGCGATTGTCGCCATCCATTAAATAGTAAAAGCTCGAATGGTCGACATTATAATTACCGTTCTCATCGCGCGTCTGGCTGCGCGCCGCATAGATTTTATAAGCGCTTTTGACCGCATCAATTTCGGCTTGGCTGCCGGTCAGACCGGTCAGGCGCGGATGAAAATAGCTGAGATAATCGCGCAAAACAGGCGGCGTATCGCGCGCCGGATCAACTGAGATGAAAATCGGTTGCACGCGCTGATAGGCGCGCGGCGCTGTCTGTTTCAAAATATCCAACGCGCCGCCCATAATATCGAGCGCGGTCGGGCAAACATCGGGGCAATAGGTGAAACCGAAATAAATCAGCATGGGGCGTCCGGCAAAATCGGCGGCACTGCGGCGCACGCCATTTTGGTCGGTCAGCTCAAAAGGCCCGCCAATCGCCGCCGTCAATCGGCGCGCCGGTGGGGCATCGGCTTTTTGACCCTGTCCCAATTCGAGCAGCATAAGGCCCAGCAAAGCGGTCAGGCCAAGCAAGGCAATGAGGAGGCTGGTTTTGATATTGCGGCTCATAAAAATGCTTTCTTTCGGCGCGGCTATTGCCGAGTTGGTAAAGGCGGTTATATCTTGAGCAGGCAAGACGCGCAATATGGCGGTCTGCGCCATAAAGCCCGATAGGAGATAAAGGTCGATGAGCCAAAACGCCCCGATTGACGCGATTGACCCAAACACGCTGGCCGCGCCTGCGGTGCGCTTGCGGGTGCAAACGGCACTGCGCTGGATGGCGATTGCCGGACAGGCAGCGGCGGTGGCCATTGTTTATCTGGGTTTCGGTTTTGACCTGCCGGTGGTGGCAACCTTAATTGTCATCGGCTTGGCTGTGGCGCTGAATATCGCCCTATTGGTTTTATTTCCGGCCAATCACATGCTGACGCAACGCCAAACCGCGCTGTTTCTGGCCTATGATATGGTGCAATTGGGTCTTTTATTATTTCTTACCGGTGGCTTGTTAAATCCGTTTTCGCTTTTGCTGTTGGCGCCGGTGACGATTTCGGCCAGCCTGCTCAATGCGCGCACCACCGCCATTTTGGTCTTATTTGCCGGTCTGATTGTCTCGCTCCTATCGATATTTCATGCGCCCTTGCCCTGGCTTGGCCTGCCGCCCGAAATTCCTGAATTATTGCGTATCGGCATGTGGGTCGCCCTGCTTTTGGCGATGGTCTTTATCCCGACTTATGTTTGGGGCGTGAGCCGCGAAGGGCGCCGCATGTCAGCCGCCTTAACCGCGACCCGCTCGGTTCTGGCGCGCGAGCAACGCCTCTCGGCGCTGGACGGCTTGGCGGCGGCGGCGGCGCATCAATTGGGCACACCGCTTGGCACGATTGTTTTGGTCTCGGGCGAATTGGCCGGGCGCGATGATTTACCCGAAGGCTTGCGCGAGGATGTCGCCTTGATGCGCGAAGAAGCCATGCGGTGCCGCAATATATTGGCCGATTTGGTCAGTGAAGAAAATGATCCGGTGGTCTCGCAAACCCATTTGCGCGGGCTGATGGAAGAGGCGGCGCTGGAAGCGGGCTTGCACAATAAGGAGATTATCATTTCCTGCCGTCCCAATGGCTTATTGGCGACACGCGAGCCGCGCTTGAAGCGTCAGCCCGAATTGATTTACGGCCTCGGCAATCTTATCGAAAATGCGGCGGAGTTTGCCGATAACACGGTTTATGTGGCGGTTACCTATTCGGCCCAGCAAGTGGTTGTTGAAGTTGCCGATGATGGGCCGGGTTTCGCGTCTGACATTATCGGCCGTTTGGGCGAGCCTTATACCTCCTCGCGCAGCTCAAAAGGTGTTCAAGATAGTGATGAGTTTGGCTTGGGGCTGGGCTTTTTCATTGCCCGCACATTATTGCAGCGCAGCGGCGCGCGCGTCAGTGCACGTAATTTGAAGAAAACCGAGCTCATCGATGGGGCCATGCCGGGCGGGGCCTGTGTGCGGGTTGTCTGGCCGCGGCAAAAATTAGAGACGCCGTTTTAGCGGCGCATTTTCTTTGCGGCACCGCTTCGGTTGAAAACAAAACCGCTTGTCCTATATAAAGTCTAGCAAAAGGCAGGTAGAGAATGACCCAGTCCAATGAAGCAATAGACCAGCAGGTGAAATCCCATGAAGGGGCTCATTTGCTGATTGTCGATGACGACCAACCCTGGCTCAATCGACTTGGCCGCGCCATGGAAAGTCGCGGCTATGTGGTGCATGGCGCCGGTTCGGTCAGCGAGGGCATTAAGCTCGGCAAGTCGGTGAAACCGGCCTATGCGGTGGTTGATATGCGCCTTGAAGACGGCAATGGCCTGGATGTTGTGGAAAATTTGCGGAGCGAAAACCCGCAAGCGCGCATCATTATGTTGACCGGTTACGGCAATATCGCGACCGCCGTTGAGGCGGTCAAACGCGGCGCGGTTGACTATTTGGCCAAGCCGGCAGATGCAGATGAAATTCACGCCGCTTTGGTGGCTGAAGCTGAAGGGCGCGCGTCGCCGCCGGAAAACCCAATGTCAGCCGACCGTGTGCGGTGGGAGCATATTCAGCGCGTGTTTGAATTATGCGATCGCAATGTGTCTGAAACGGCGCGACGCTTGAATATGCATCGCCGCACGTTGCAGCGGATTTTGGCCAAACGCGCGCCGCGCTAATTTTCCGCTTTATCTCTTAACCGCGACCACCGAAAACCGCCAATGCGGGCCATGCGGCGCAGCAATAAATTGCGCCGCGCGGCGGCCAGTTTGGGCTGGGTGTTGTCGCGCATAATTTCCGCGCCATAGCTATCGGCAAATATCATACCCGCTTGTTCGGGCAGTTTGTCGCTTGGAAAATCAGGCGCGACAGCAAAATAAAAACGGTCGCAATAGGGCAGATAATCGGGCCATTTATCATCGGCCTGAAAATCCGCCAGCCCGCTTTTTATCTCGATAATCCAAATTTCGCCCTTATCCGTCAGCGCCATTAAATCGGCGCGGCGATGATTGGGCAGCACCACTTCGGGCAGACAGGCAATGTTAAATTGCGATAAAAGCCGCATCGTGCCGCGCTGAATGGCCAAAGCCGCATCTGATTGGCGGCCATCGTCCAGTCCGATATCGGCCAAACTCAACCCATCTTCGCTTTTCGAATCCGTCATATTTGGCCACCTGTCAGTTCCGCCCCACACCACCGCAAGCTGCGGCATTTTGCAAGAGAAATTGGCTAAATTTCGCTTGTCATGGGTGCAGTTTAGTGGGACAGTCGGCGCATAATTTGGCGCAAAATTGCCAAAATTCGCACGGCTTTGGGAGGGCCCAATGGTAGAAAAATTAGAGACTATTTTATTCCGTTTTCGTGGTGTTATTTTGGCGGTCTTCGCTGCCTTCACGATTTATAGCGGATTTTACGCAACGCAATTGAAAATGACCGCCGGCTTTGAAAAGCAATTACCGGCCGGCCATGAATATATTCAAACATTCCAAGAATATCGTGACCGCTTATTCGGCTCAAACCGCATCATTGTGGTGTTGAAAATGCGCGAAGGTCAGATTTGGAATCGCGATTTCTTCTCGCAATATAAAGATTTGACCGATGCTTTGTTTTATCTGCCCGGCGTTGCGCGCCATACGCTGACGTCGCTATGGACTCCCAATTCGCGCTATTTTGAAATTACCGAAGACGGCTTTGTCGCCGATGATGTTATTCCGGGCACGATTACGCTGGACAATATTGACAGCCAATGCGTGTCGCGTTTGAAAACAGCCAGCCTGGCCACAAATTGTGAACCGGCGCTGCAAATCATTGAAAATAATGTTGTGCGCGGTGGTTTTGTCGGTCGTCTGGTCGCCAATGATTTCTCGGCCGCCATGGTGCGCGCCGAATTGCTCGATTATGACGTGAAAACCGGTGAGCGGCTCGATTATTTCGACCTCGCAGATAAGCTGGAAACCGATATTCGCGATAAATATGAAAACGATAAATATGAAGTGCAAATTATCGGCTTTGCCAAACTCATTGGCGATATTGCCGATGGTGCGGGCACAGTGGTGCAGTTCTTTATTATCGCCTTCCTGCTGACCATTTTGTCGGTTTATATTTATGCCCGTTCAGCGATTTTGACCTTCCTGCCCTTGTTCTGCTCTTTGACCTCATTGGTCTGGCAGTTCGGCATTTTGAACATTCTGGGCTATGGCCTCGACCCGCTGGCCATTTTGGTGCCGTTCCTTGTGTTTGCCATTGGGGTGAGCCACGGGGTGCAGCAAATCAATCTCATCACGGCGGAAATCTCCTCGGGCAAAACGGCTGATGAAGCCGCCCGCGCCAGTTTCCGCGGCCTGCTGATTCCGGGCTCAATGGCTCTGGTCACTGACCTTGTTGGTTTCGGCACATTGGTTTTGATTCCAATTCAGATGATTCAAGAACTGGCCATTACCGCCTCCATTGGTGTGGCATTGAAAATTCTGACCAATCTCATCATGCTGCCCATTCTGGCCAGCTATTTCAAAATTGATGACGGTTTTGTGGAGCGTATCGGCAAGGCGCGCGAAACGCGTATGCGTCTGATGCAGAAATTGGGCAATATCGCCAATCCACGCGCCGCAATCGGTGTGGTGATTTTGGCGGCGATTTTATTCGTCACAGCCTTTATTCAAAGCCAAAACCGTCACGTCGGTGCGCTGCATGCCGGGTCGCCGGAATTGCGTAAAGAGGCACGCTACAATGAAGACAGTCGTCAGATTGCCGAGAAATTTGCGCTCGGCCTTAATCTGTTGACGGTGATTGTTGAGACACCGCGCGAGGCCTGCATTAATTATCCTTACATGAAATATCTCAACGAGTTTTCATGGTATCTGCGTAATGTGGATGGGGTGTCTTTGGTCTTGTCATTGCCGTCGGTTACGCGTCAATCAAGCGCCGGCTTTAATGAGGGCAATCTGAAATGGCAGGCTTTGCCGCGCAATAAATATGCGCTGGTGCAGTCGTCCTCGCCGATTGGGGCGTCAACCGGTCTGTTGAATGAAGAATGCACCTTGCTCACTCAATTGGTGTTTTTGGAAGACGCCAAAGCGACAACCATTAAGGGCGTCACCAACGCCATCAAACAGTTCCGCGAAGAGCAGCCTGCGCCGATTGCCGATTTGATGGTCATCACCGACCCGCCCATGCGCGACCCGGGCAATATCAGCCTCGGTATTCGCACGGATGTGGTTGATGATGGCGTGTCACCGGCTTTGGCCATTACTTATGAAGTGGACACGGACTCACCTGAAAGCCTGCTTGCTGAATTGCGCGCGCAGGGCGTGAAAATTGACAAGCATGAAGTCGTGCCGGTCTCTATCCGCCTCGCATCGGGTAATATGGGTGTGCAAGCTGCGGTGAATGAAGAGATTGAAGTCTCTGAATTGCCGATGATGATGTATGTCTATATCACCATTATTGCGTTGGTCTTAATCACTTATCGCGATTTCCGCGCCACAGTGGCCTGTTGTGTGCCGCTGACACTGGCGACCTTTATGGGCTATTGGTTCATGGAAGTTCTGGAAATCGGCCTCACTGTGGCAACCCTGCCGGTGATGGTGCTGGCGGTCGGGCTGGGTGTTGATTACGCGTTTTATATTTACAACCGTATTCAATATCACCTCTCAACCGGTCTTGATGTGACGGCGAGCTTTAAGGAGACGCTGAACGAAACCGGTATGGCTGTGGTGTTTACGGCACTGACGCTGGCTGTCGGTGTATCGACATGGGCCTTCTCAGCGCTGAAATTCCAGGCCGATATGGGACTGCTGTTAACCTTCATGTTCATGATTAATATGGTCATGGCGGTAACGGTGCTGCCGGCGCTGGCTGTGGTGATGGAAATCATCTTGCCGCGTCGTGAGCCGCCTAAAGCGCCAAGCGGTGCGCTGGCCCATTAGACGGGTTAAGCGATAAAAATAGCTCGGGTGATTTATCGCCGGAGCCAAAAGAGCCCCGGCGATTTATCGCCGGGGTTTTTCTTTAAGCGTATTTTGGCGGGTGTTTTTAGGGCAAGTCATGGCCCAAAAGCGCGCCCAAATCGGCAATCGCTTGGGCGGCGTTCAGCACTTTGACCGTGCCCATGCCCATGGCGCGGGCGGGCTTTAGATTAATCCCCAAATCATCGAGAAAGATGCAGGCCGCAGGCGCGAGCCCCAGCCTTTCGCAGGCCAGGTGATAAATGGCCGGATCGGGTTTTCTGACGCCCTCGACCGAGCTTTCAATGACCATTTCAAAACGCGCCATAACGGCGGCAATCTCGGCGGCCTTATCGGCGCTGCGCGCCATGCCCGGATTGGCGCCATCGGGGCTGTCTGGCGTTGTTTTGACATTATTGGTGATGCAGGCAATGCGATAGCTGCGCGCTTTAAGCGTATCCAGCACCGCGACCATTTCAGGGCGCACATCACCGGCCAAAAGCGCCAGCACATCAGCCCCGCCAACATCATGACCGGCGGCACGGGCTTCGCTGCGAAAGGCCCCGTCAAAGGCGGCGGCGTCTATATCACTGCGCTCAAAGCGCGCCCACGCATTGGTGTCAGGATTGGTGGCATTAATGGTGCGGATAAAGTTTTCCGGCAATTGATGCGCCGCTTCATAGCGATTAAAGGCTTCAAATGGGCTGGAGGTCACAACCCCGCCAAAATCAAAAATCACAGCTTCATAATTGGCCATAATCAGGGCTTCTCCAAAAGGCGCGCGCCGCCTTGTCAAAATGTTTGCGCGATAGACTATGCGTTATAGTCTTTTAAGAACTGCCAAGAACATAACAAGAGGAGGTCGTTTTGCAATCATCTTTGATAACGCGTTTGGACGCGCTGAACCCGCTTCTGACACGGCGTATCAGTCTTATTTTGAGCTTTCTCGCAGTGGTCTCATGCAGTTTGGGGTTTGGCTGGCTGAAGCAGCAATTGGGCACGACCATGCTCGATGAATTGCCCGGCTATGATAGCGAAACGCTGAAAACCCAAATGCTGCTTTTTGGCGAAAGCGGGCGGGTTTTACATCTGCGCTTTACGCTTATCCTCGATACGCTGTTTCCATTTGCCTATGGCGCTTTCTTTGGCGGTGTCTTGGTATTGGCAGCGCGCGGCATTTTCACGACAGCCATTTTGGCACCGGTGCTGGCGGTGATGGTGCTGGATTTGGCTGAAAATATGCAAATCGCGCTCATGCTGGCGCAATTTCCTGATATCAGCGACCCGCAAATCGCCTTTGCCAGCGCGACCACATTGGCCAAATTCTGGTCAATAGGCTTCTTTTTATGTTGGCTGGTCGGGCTGGTGCTCGGGCAATTATGGATGAGGTTGCGCGGGCGCGCGGCCTAAATATAAGCAGCTCGTTTAAGCTGAGGCGTTGTCATTGCGCATCATGGCCGCCATTTCTTTTTGGCCGCGTAAGGTAATCGGCAATTGCGCCAGCATGAAAAGCCCGGTTGCTGGTGCCATGATGAGGACGCGGAAACTGACCCAATCATCATCGCTCAAAGCCCGCCATGCCAGTTCATTGGCCAGCGTGGCGGCCAGGAAAAATAGCCCCCAACGCAGCGACAAGCTTTTCCAAACACGGTCGGGCAAGTCAAATTGCGCGTGAAAGAATATTTTCATCATCGCCTTACCGCGCAGACGTCCCATCAGTAAAACCGCGGCGAAAGCTCCGGAAAACAGGCTCGGTTGGATTTTAATATAGGTCTTTTCTTCAGCCAAAATGGCCGCCAATGTCAGCAAAGCGGCAATTGAGGTGGCGAATATGGCAAAGCGCGCCAAGCGCTTTTCCAACACCCATGTAACCGCAACCAGAAGGGCAGATGCGCCAATCGCGGCCAGCGCGGCGGCATAAAGCCCGTAAGCCTGATTGACCAGAAAAAATGCTGCCAGCGGCGCAATTTCACTGAACATGGACATGAAGCGAATTTTCGGCCGCCGCGATCCGGTTTCCTGTGTAATCTTATCCATGCGCTTTATACGCGCCGCAGCCGCTTTGGATGCGGCCCCGTGCGTATCAGCCTTCGCTAACCAGATCATCTTTCAAATATTTACCGGCCACATAATAATGATAGCCCGCCCAAATATTGACGAATGAGCAAATCAGCAAGGCATAGCGCAGGCTTTGTGTGCCATAAGTATCGGCCAATAAATCTGACACAATGCCGACAATTTGCGGCCCAAAACCAAGCCCGATAATATTAATGATGAACAGCAAAATACCCGCCGCGACAGCGCGCATACGCAGTTCCGAAATACCCTGGGTTTGGCTGAAAGTCGTGGCTTGATAAAAATTACCCAGCAATACCGGCACCACCATGCCCAAAATAGACGCCGTGGCGGTCGCCGCATTATACGCCAAGAAATTAAACGGCGTCATCACCACCAGCGCAATGGCGGTTGCCAGGAGATCCCTTTTCGGTTCTTTGCCACAAAATTTCTCGCCCACCCACCCCCCCGCCACAATGCCGATACCCCCGGCGACACCCAGCAGCAAGCCGAACCATGTGCCGACCTCGCCCGTGCTCATACCAAAGGAGCGAATGAGAAAAGCCGGTGCCCAAGTCACAAAACCATAACCGACAAAAGCCGTCAGACCGGCGGCAAAGGACATATGACGGAATGATTTTTTGCGCCATAAATAAGCCAGCGTTTCTCTGACGCTTGGCTGTTCACCGCTATCATCGCGCCCCTCAGCCAGACCGCGCGGCGGTTCGGCGAGGGTGAAACGCACCAAAAAGGCCAGCAAGACACCGGGCACGCCGACCAAGAAAAACGCCATGCGCCAGCCGAAAAGTTCATTAATCCAGCCACCGGCAAACAGGCCAAACATAATGCCAATGGGAATACCCAATGAATAAATGCCCAATGCCGTGGCGCGCTGGTCTGCCGGATAATAATCGGCAATCATCGAATGGGCCGGCGGTGAGCAACCGGCCTCGCCAACGCCGACACCGATACGCGCCGCCAGCAAATGCCAGAAGTTTTGCGCGACACCGGACAGTGCCGTGAAGAAGCTCCAAATACCCAGCGCCAGAGCAATCAAATTGCGGCGATTGGAGCGGTCGGCATAGCGCGCAATCGGAATACCCAAAGTGGCGTAAAACATGGCGAAAGCAAAACCGGTCAACATGCCCATGGCGGTATCTGATAGGCCGAGATCATTTTTCACCGGCTCCAATAATATCGACAGGATTTGGCGGTCGATGAAATTGAATGTGTAAATCACCACCAAAATGCCGAGCGCATAATGACGGGCATTGTAGATTTTTTCTTTTTCGGCTGTTGCAGATGACATGAAACCCCTCCCAAAAGTTGAGCGCAGAGCCTAACAAAACCCACTCAAATGAAAAGCAAAAACTGAGATTTATCCTTGCTTGCGCCGTGGGCGGCCTTAAACTCTGCTGCACATTAAGGAGAGTGATATGAGCATGACTAAAGCAGACCGGGAATTTGATATTATCGTCTATGGCGCCAGCGGCTTTACCGGCCGTTTGGTGGCGGAATATATGCAGCAGCAATATGGCCGCAGCGTTAATTGGGCGATGGCCGGTCGCAGTGCAGAAAAACTGGCTCAAGTGCGCGATGAAATGGGCATTGATGCGGCGACCCCGCTGGTTACCGCCAATGCTGACAGCGCCGATGATATGGCGGCGATGGCGGCGCGCACCAAAGTCATCATCACCACAGTCGGGCCTTATCAGCTTTATGGCGATGCCTTGCTGGCAGCGTGTGCTGCGGCGGGCACGGATTATGTCGATTTATCGGGCGAGCCGGGTTGGATGCATGGCACGATTGGGGCGCATCATGATACGGCCAAAGCGTCCGGCGCGCGCATTGTTCATTCATGCGGTTTTGATTCCATTCCGTTTGATTTGGGGGTTTATTTCCTCCAACAAGCCGCACAGGAAAAATTCGGCCGCCCGTGTCGCCAAGTGCATGGCCGCGTGCGCGCCATGAATGGTGAGTTCTCCGGTGGCACAGCCGCCTCGCTGGGCGCGACCATGGCGGCGGTCAGCAAAAACCCCGATCTTTTGGGTATTCTCATTAATCCGTTTTCTTTGGCGACGACCGATAAGGGCGCGTTTCAAGGGCCCGAACAACCGGCGGATAATCGGCCTTATGAAGATGCAGCGACCGGTCAATGGGTTGCGCCTTTCATCATGGCGGCGATTAATACTAAAAACATTCACCGCTCCAATGCGCTATTGGGCCATGCTTATGGGGAAGATTTTCTCTATGACGAAATGATGGTGGCCGGCACGGGCGATGAGGGCAAAGCCATGGCTGAATTTGTCGCCACCAATAATCCTTTGGAAGGTGATGATGTGCCGCAGCCGGGCGAGGGCCCCGATAAAGCCAGCCGCGAAGCGGGTAATTATGATGTGCTGTTTATCGGCCTCACCGCCAATGGGGAGCGCATTGAGGCCAGCGTCGGTGGCGATATGGACCCGGGCTATGGCTCAACCTCGAAAATGCTGGCGGAAAGCGCCATGTGTTTGCTCGAAGATAGTGATGGGCTGGCCGGTGGGCTTTATACACCCGCACCGGCCATGGGTGACAAACTTATCAAGCGTCTATGCGATAATGCGGGGCTTTATTTCCGCATGGGCGCATAAGTCGGGCTGCGGGCGCATGGCTGTTTCTAAAGATAAGTCGCATTATATCGACCCGGATTTAACAGCCGGTTTGGAGATGATGCGCACGCTGACCGGCGATAATGATTTGACCCAAGATTTGGCCGCCGCACGGCTGGCCGCCAATGCGCGCGATGACATGCTTTTGTCGAATATCGACCTGCCGACACATATTTTGCAGGGCATGGGGACTGCCACCGCGTCAGCCGGACATGATATTGAGATGCGTATCATGCAGCCCGATGGGGCGGGCAAAAAGCCGCTTTTTTATTGGATGCATGGCGGCGGTTATGTTTTGGGGCAAGCCAAACAGGGCGACAGTTTTACCCTGCGCGCGGCGCAAATGGGCTGCTATGCGGCCTCGGTCGAATATCGATTGGCTCCTGAAACCGCCTATCCCGGCCCGCTCGACGATTGTTATGAGGGGCTGGCGCATTTATTGGACAATGCCGATGCGCTGGGCATTGATAAAACCCGCATCATTATCGGTGGGGTGAGCGCCGGTGGGGGCTTATGCGCCGGATTGGCTTTGCTTATTCGCGATCGCGGGCTTTGCGCGCCGCTCGGCCAAGTGCTGCTTTATCCGATGATTGACGACACCAATTTGCAACCGGCCTCAGATACATTGCCCGACACGCCGGTCTGGTCGCGTCACTATAATCATTTTGGCTGGCAAAGTTATCTTGGGGACTTGTTTGGCGCCAAAGACGTGCCGATTTATGCTGCACCGGCGCGCGCCGAAGACCTGTCCGGCCTGCCGCCAACCTATATGCCGGTCGGTGATTTGGACTTGTTTCTCGACGAAAATATTGCCTATGCGCGCAAGCTGACCCGCGCCGGTGTGCCGACGCATTTTCATATTGTCCCCGGCGCGTTTCACGGCTTTAACGGCTTTGTCCCTGACGCACCGGTATCGCGCGCCATTAATGGCGAGATTTTCGGCTATGTCGAAAAGCTGCTGGCGGAAGCGGGCGGGTAAACCAGCCGGTTTACGCATCAGAGTTTTATAAAGCTGCGATTTGTTTTTCTGTCTCGTCCCATAATTTTATCGCCAATTCTTGGTCAACCGCCCAGGGGCGCACGCCGCCCATGTCACGGCTATCAGCCGGCACAGCTTCAGCAATATTGCAATCTTCGCAATAGACGCCGCCCATGCCGTTCAGCTTGGGCGAGGTGGCGGCAAACAGCGTTGTGCCTGCGCCCTGCGGCGGGGTTTTGAAGCCTGCGGCAGCCAGCTCAGATGGCGAGCCGTCTTCATTGGTCCAGCCAAGCGCCACCATTTCTTCATTGGCCAAGTGACGTTGCAAGGGTGTGAAAATACCGCCCGGATGCACTGAAAAGCTACGAATATTATCGCTTTGTCCGCGACGGTCCAGCTCAACCGCTTGCAGGGCTTTGGCGGCTTTTGATTGGCCATAAGACTGCCATTTATCATAAGGCCGGTTTTTGAAATGCATATCGTCAAAATCAATGCCGCCAATGCGGTGACCGACAGAGGATAATAAGACAATGCGCGCGCCGTCCGATTGACCGGCGCTTTGCAACGCCGGCATCAGCCCATTGACCAGCATAAAATGACCGAAATGATTAATGCCAATCTGGCTTTCAAAACCCTGCGCCGTATGGTCGAGCGGGCAGGCCATCACTGCGGCATTGCCGATAAGAATATCGAGCCGGTCATTTTGACTTAAAAAATCGGCGGCGAATTTTTGAACCGAGGTTAAATCGCCCAAATCCATTTCACCAATATGGTCGGGCGCGACAATGCCATCGAGCATGGTACGGGCTTGCGCGACGCGCCGCGCCGGAACATGCGCTTGTGCGCCGGCCTTGACCAAAGCGCGCACTGTCTCGAGGCCAATGCCGGAATAGCCGCCGGTCACGAGAACGGTTTTACCCGATAAATCAATGCCGTTTAGAATTTCTTGCGGCTCGGGGCGCGGGCCCATACCGGTCTCAATCGGATGTTGGTCTTTTGAAATGCTCATGAATTTTCCCCTCTGCGCATTAGCACAGCAAATGCCGTCCTGCGCCGCAAGCGGTTTATCCGGAAAAGCGATGCTGGACAGGGTTTGCGCGCCTGCTTAATGTTTGGCTCATATGAGGGAGCAAAAAATGCGGGATTATATTGAGATGAGCCGGTCGATTGCCGGTAAAAAAGCCATTGTCACCGGCGCGGCCAGCGGCATGGGGCGCGCCACGGCGCATTTGCTGGCGCGCGAGGGCGCCCATGTGGCGGTCACCGATTTAGACCAAGCGGCTTGTGAAAAAATCGTCAGCGAAATTGAAGCCGCCGGTTTCAAAACCGCGCGCGCCTATGCGATGGATATGAGCGATAATGCGGCGATTGCCGCCACTGCCAAAACCATCATCGCCGATTTGGGCGGGCTTGATATTGTCATCAATAATGCCGGCATGGCGTTGCCCTCACCGATTGACGGCGATGATTATCCGGCCCATTGGGAGAAAAGCCTGGCTGTCATGTTGGAAGGCCCGCAAGTGCTTATCCGCGCCACATTGGCCGCTTTGCGCGCCTCGGATACCCCGCGCATTGTCAATATTGCTTCCACTGAGGGGCTGGGCGGCAGTGCCGGAAACTCGCCCTATACGGCGGCCAAGCACGGCATTATCGGGCTGACCAAAGGGCTGGCGATTGAGCTTGGCAAGCAAGGCATTACCGTTAATGCGGTATGCCCCGGCCCGATTCATACCGGCATTACCGAGGCGATACCGGACGAGCATAAGGCGACATTTGCGCACCGGCGCACCGCGCTCAGGCGTTATGGTGAGCCGGAAGAAGTGGCGCATATCACCCTGTCTTTATGCTTGCCGGCGGCCAGCTATATTACCGGCGTGGCGATTCCGGTCGATGGCGGTATGCGGGCGCGCAATAATTAAATCGCGCGCCGCGCCATTTGGCTAAAAGGCTTTTTGCCAGCCCAGTGTCAGCGTCTCGTCGCGTTTCATCTGCACGCCATTGGCGTCTTGATGAACCGGCATGACATATTCCAACGCCAGACGATGGTCGCGCAGCATGCCACTTTGGCCGATGAGATTAATGCCGAGCGACAGATTGGCATAAGTGCCGCCGCTGGAACGGCTTTGCGCTGTCGGCACCGGCAAGCTGATGGCCGCATCGCGACCGTCCATTTTGCCTTGATGGCTGGCATCGAGGCGCAATGAGGCGCTGGCATAGGGGGTCAGATTTTTCATCGCCCAGCCCTGCACTTCAAATTTATCGCCAAGCCGATAATCCTCGTCATTATCGTTTAGCCGCAGCGTCGCATTGGCTTGCGCGCCGACACGCCAGCCACCCCATTTTTGCCAATCGCCGGTATAAGTCAGCGAGGGTTTCAGCTCATAAGAACCCGAGCCCAATTGCATCGGATAGGGCAGGCGCATATCCATTGTCGCTTGGGCGCAGCCCATTGGCGTCATCGGGCGGCCGGTTTTATCTATTGCGCCGGTCGGCAAAGACACGGCCAATCCGCTATGCCATTGGCCGTTTGACGTCGCGCCGCCGCGAAACAGCGCGCCGATAATCGTATCGCCCGTGCCCGATGTTTTGCTGACAAAAGTCGAGGCGCAGGGCGTGTCACCCATCATGCCCTGATAGCTTTGCAACACCATGTCATTGTCGATCTGCATCACCATAGCCAGCAGGGTGATGGCGTCATTGGGCGCATACATGGCGCCCAGCATGGTCATTTCCATATCCATTTTTTGCGGCACAACGCGCAAATTGGCCGGCATCATCGCATTATCATTGGGTTGGCCCAGCACTTGCGCATCGCTCAGCTTATTTGTGCCGCTTATATTGCCCGTCATGCGCATATTCATCTGGCGCAGCGAGACCATATATTCACCGGCTTGGTGCATATGGTCGCCCATCACCATAATCGGTGCATGGCCTTCCGGTGCTGCGGTTTGCGTGTGGGTTTCATCAGCCAAGCTCAGGCTCGGCAGGGTTAAAATAGCCGCTGTCAGGCGGGTCAATCTTTGTGTCATCAGACTGTCCTTTCAAAAAAATAGAGATTTTTAGAAAAACAGTTCGGTGGGGGGCCCTCTTGGGGGCGCAGGGGCATCGGCGCGCATCATCGGCGCGCTATGCGGCAATGGCGTGGTTTGGGTGTCGAGCGGGCGGTTTACCGGTCGCGCCTGAGCGGTTTCAGCCAGAGCAAAACCGGCCATGGGGCAGCAATCGGGGCTTTCGGCCTCGGTGGCCTTGCCTTTATTCTCGACATAAAGCGCTGAAATCGTGCCATTTTTACAAATGACATGCAAATCACCGACACTGTGACACGCCGAGGCGGTGACGCTGGAGGCCAGCAAAAACACGGCCATGATGAGGGTCATAAAACGCATGCGCTTTGACTAGCCGAGATGGCGACGATTTTCCAGAAAAACCCGCCGCCCGGCTGATTATTCTGCGTATATATACAAATAAAAATGTAGAAAAAATATTTATGCAAAAAAAATTGGAAAATAGCTTTGCGAGGCGGCTGGCTTTGCGTTATAACCGCCGCAAGAGTGACAAGGATAGTCTGATGAGCAATGCGCCCAGCGAAGAGAAAGTTTTAAGCGTCGAGCATTATACCGACCGCTTGTTCAAATTTACCTGCACGCGCCCGCAAAGTTTCCGCTTTCGGTCGGGTGAGTTTATCATGATTGGACTGCCGCAAGAAAACGGCAAGCCGCTTTTGCGGGCCTATAGCGTGGCCAGTCCAAATTGGGACGACACGCTGGAATTTTATTCAATTAAAGTGGCCGACGGGCCGCTGACCTCCAAGCTGCAGAAAATCGCTAAAGGCGATATGGTGCTGCTCGGCAAAAAGCCGGTCGGCACATTGGTGCTTGATGCGCTCAAGCCCGGCAAGCTGCTTTATATGTTCTCGACCGGCACGGGCTTTGCGCCTTTTGCCAGCCTGTTGCGCGACCCTGAAACTTACGAGAAATTCGATGAGGTGATTGTCACCCATAGTTGCCGCGAGGCATCGGAGCTGGCCTATAGCCGCGAAACCGTGGACGGGTTTTTGAACGACCCTGAGATTGGCGAGCTGGGGCGCGGCAAGCTGCGGCTTTATCAAAGCTGCACGCGCGAAGCCTTTGAGCATGAAGGCCGCATTACCGATCTTATTCGTTCGGGCAAATTATTTGCTGATTTGGGCGTGCCCAAGCTCGACCCCGAAACCGACCGCGCCATGATTTGTGGCTCGATTGACATGACCAAAGAGCTTAAAGGCCTGATGGAAGAACACGGGCTGCGCGAAGGCGCAAACTCCGACCCGGCCGATTTCGTGATTGAGCGCGCTTTTGTGGACTAGGCGGGCCCGGCCTTAGCCGGGTTTTAGCCCCCCCCAATACAACGCAA
>FZLQ01000002.1 GCA_900197605.1 Phyllobacteriaceae bacterium Water-Bin73 | reverse complement strand
AACCATATAAACGCCCAAAACAGCAACGCCTTTTTAGGCTTTTTTTAACCCAATCTCTTGACATGAACGGGCCTTCTCCCTATTTCCAAATTGCGTTTTGTCACTCTCTTGGTGGGAGTGCCAAAGTGAACTCAATCAAATTCAATCACTGGGAGATTGACCAATGAAATTTCGTCCTTTGCATGACCGCGTATTGGTACGTCGCGTCGATGAAGACACAAAAACAGCCGGTGGGATTATCATTCCCGATTCGGCGCAGGAAAAGCCGTCACAAGGTGAAATCGTTGCCGTAGGCAATGGTTTGCAGGGTGATGACGGCACTGTCACGCCGTTGGACGTGAAGCCGAAAGACAAAGTGCTGTTCGGTAAATGGTCCGGCAGCGAAGTGACGATTGATGGCGAAGAGCTGTTGATCATGAAGGAAAGTGACATTTTGGGAATTATCGGCTAACCCCGACCCCTTATCTGATAGGAGACTCTTATGTCTAAAGAAGTGAAATTTGGCTCAGAAGCCCGCGATAAAATGCTGAAAGGCGTCGATATTCTTGCCGATGCTGTCAAAGTGACGCTAGGCCCGAAAGGCCGCAATGTTGTGCTCGATAAAGCGTTTGGCGCGCCGCGCACCACCAAAGATGGTGTATCGGTTGCCAAAGAAATCGAGCTTGAAGATAAGTTTGAAAATATGGGCGCTCAAATGGTTCGCGAAGTGGCTTCGCGCACCAATGATGTCGCCGGTGACGGCACTACAACCGCCACGGTTCTGACGCAGGCGATTGTCCGAGAAGGCCATAAAGCGGTTGCCGCCGGCATGAACCCGATGGATTTGAAACGAGGTATCGAACAAGCGTCGGCAGCGGCTTTGGCAGATATTGAAAAGCGGTCGAAAAAAGTGAAATCCAATGAAGAGATTTCGCAAGTCGGCACGATTTCTGCCAATGGCGAAGCTGAAATTGGCTCGATGATTGCCGAAGCGATGGATAAGGTCGGCAATGAAGGCGTTATCACGGTTGAAGAAGCCAAAGGCTTGGATAGCGATTTGGACGTTGTGGAAGGCATGCAGTTTGACCGTGGTTATCTGTCCCCTTATTTCATCACCAATGCCGATAAAATGACGGCTGAGTTGGAAGACCCGCTGATTTTGCTGCACGAAGCCAAGCTGTCAAACTTGCAAAGCATGGTGCCGATTTTGGAAGCCGTTGTGCAAGCCTCGCGTCCGCTGCTGATTATCGCAGAAGATATTGAAGGCGAAGCGCTGGCCACTTTGGTGGTCAATAAGCTGCGCGGTGGCCTGAAAATTGCGGCTGTCAAAGCTCCGGGCTTTGGCGATCGCCGCAAAGCCATGTTGGAAGACATTGCCATTTTGACCGGTGGTCAAGTGGTGTCGGAAGACCTCGGCATTAAGCTGGAAAATGTGACCCTCGATATGCTGGGCACAGCCAAGCGCGTTAACATCACCAAAGACGAGTCAGTTGTCGTTGACGGTGCCGGTTCGAAAAAAGACATTGAATCGCGTGTCGGCCAAATCCGCGCGCAAATCGAAAACACCACATCTGATTATGACCGCGAGAAACTGCAAGAGCGCGTTGCCAAATTGGCCGGCGGTGTTGCCGTGCTGAAAGTCGGCGGCGCAACAGAAGTGGAAGTGAAAGAGCGTAAAGACCGCGTCGATGATGCGCTGAACGCAACACGCGCTGCGGTTGAAGCCGGTATCGTACCGGGCGGCGGAACAGCCTTATTGCTGGCCACGCAAGCGGTTGATAAAGAAAGCAGCGAAAATGCTGATATCCAATCCGGTATCAATATTATTCGCCGCGCGCTGGAAGCACCGCTGCGTCAAATCGCAGAAAACGCGGGCGTCGAGGGTTCTATCGTTGTCGGCAAAGTGCTGGACGGTAAGGGCAAAATCGGCTTTGACGCACAAAATGAGGTCTATTGCGACCTGATTGGCGCGGGCATTGTTGACCCGGCCAAAGTGGTCACCACGGCCCTGCGCGATGCCGCATCTGTGGCCGGTCTGCTCATCACCACCGAAGCCATGGTCGCCGAAAAACCGGCTCCTGCGGGTGCTGTGGCTCCGGCCATGCCCGATATGGGCGGCATGGGTGGCATGGGCGGCATGATGTAAGCCCAAATCGTTTTATTATCAGTAATTTAAGGCCGTCCTTCGGGGCGGCCTTTTTTTGAAAGAATGTGCCTTTAACTGACAATCGAAGCCTCGTTTAGTTAGTTTGCGCGCGCGCGGCGTATTCAATATGCACGGCGTCGATGCGTGCGGGCTAGGCAGCCAGAAGATAAATCGCCCGCCCAATCAGCACCGCGCCAACGCCCAGTAAAATCCGCTGCGTCCAGGTGAAGAAAGTGACGTCGCGCATGGTGTCGAGCACGCGCTTGCCCAATGTGGTGCCGATAATCGAGGCGATAATGGCGGCGCACAGTAAATAAAGTGACGGCCAATCTTGGCAGCTGGCAGACGCAACCAGCCCGCCATAAAAAACGATTTTGGATATATGGCCGAGCGCTTGTGCCACCGCTTTGGTGGCGACGACTTGATGGCGGGTCAGGCGCACGCGCTGGAAAAATACATCGAGTATCGGCCCACCGACACCGGCCAAAAGATTGGTCGCGACCACCACCGCACCGGCCAACAGGCCGATCGGTTTTTTACTGACATCAAGCACCATATTCTTCGGCAAGGCCCAAGCGATATAGGGCAGAAGCCCCAAAGCCATCAGCACGGTGATACGGTCGGGTGTGAAAGCCACCCAAACCAGCGCAGCCAGTGCTGCAATATTGCCCATGAATAATGTGGTAACGATGGGCCAGACAATATCTGCGCGATTGAGCCAAGCGCGATAGCCGTTTGAGGTCAGCTGAATAAGTCCGTGCAACACCATGGCCGAGGCAATGGGCAAAATACTGGCCAGCAGCCCCATCAAAATAAGCCCGCCCAACATGCCGAATATGGACGATAAAAATGCCGTCGCCAAAGTGGCGAGCAGAATAATGGCGGTGATTATGACGCTCATGCGCTTAGCTTAACGCGCCGGTGAGCCTTTCAAAAGCGCGGTTATTATCCGGCCCGAAAATAAATTTCGGCGTGTCGGCAATCACCGCAATGCCGCGTTGACCCAGCGCATCGCGCAAAGTCGAAAAGCGACTGCGCTCAATAATCATCGAGCAGGCATAATCGCCACCACTTGGCACAGATGACTGCATCAGCGCGTCAGAGACATCGACCATCTGATCCGGCGGGGCGGGGGCGGTGAATTTCAATTCCATCATCTTCTCGCCCGCTTGCATGGCCGAGATTTGCGCCAGTATGCGCTTGGCAACGCGGCGCACTTCAGCCGACCAATCGGCTTTGAGGGCGGCGGCGAGATTGGCTTGGCTTTTCAAAATCACCCCGTCTTCGAGCACCCGCAAATTATTGGCCTTCAGTGTTGCGCCGGTTGAGGTGATATCGACAATCGCCTCCGCTGCGCCGGAATTGGGGGCGGCTTCGGTCGCGCCGAAACTTGGCAGCCACTGAAATTCAACGCCGTGGCGGATAAAATAATCATAGGTCAGATGCTCATATTTCGATGCCACCCGCATCAGGCGACCGTGGCGGGCGCGATATTCAGCAGCCACATCGGCCAGATCAAACATGGTGGTGACATCGACCCAGCCATCGGGAATGGCGACAATCACATCGGCTTGGCCGAAGCCCAACGGCAGGCAAAGCTGAACCGCGCTTTCCATATCGGGAATTTCTTCGCGCAATAAATCCTCGCCGGTAATGCCCATATGCACAGAGCCTTCGGCCAGCCGCGCCGCAATATCGCCGGCGGACACATATTCAACCAGCACCTCATCAAGGTCGGGCAGGCTGCCGGTATAACCGCGCGCGCCATCGCGTTTTAAGGTCAATCCGGCTTTGGCGAAAATCTCAGCCGCCGCTTCTTCGAGGCGGCCTTTTGACGGAATGGCGAGAATAAGCTTGCTCATGATTGCATCTCCACCGCATTGTTCAAGCGTTCCAACGCAATTGCGCCGCCAATGGCAGAAAGCGGTTGGGGCGCGCCGAGGCTTTGCAGCAAATCATCATAGCGGCCACCGGCGGCAATCGGTCGGTCTATGCCTTGCGCGTAAATCTCGAAAGATAGGCCGGTATAATAGGCCATACCGCGCGCAATAATCGGCGCAAAGCTAATATCGCTCATCTCTGCCGCGCCGGCCATTGCCGGTAAAATAACGCTGCCAAGCTGCGCGGTGCGCGTCTCAAACCAAGATTTCATCTGCGGAAAGGCGGTCGATATTTCTGCAAATCCATTGGGGGCAGGGAGATAGGCGAGAAATTTATGAACCGCATCAAGGCTGTCCGCATCAAGCGCCGCGCCATCAAGCCGCGACAGGCGCGCCAGAATTTCGTTGCCCGAGCGACCGGCAATCATGGCATTGGCATCAACCCGCTTGGCGGCCTCGGCGGCGGCATTTTTATCGCCGGTTTGGAGGCTTGCCAGCTTTTTGAAATCATCGGCATCTTGGGCGCGATTTATCAGCCGCCAGACAATTTCGCGCGCTTGTGAACTCATATCCAATGCGGTCAGAAAATGCGTCATCATGTCGAAATCGGCGCAAACAAAACGCAGATTGCGGTTCAGCCCGGCCTGCCGCAGCGTATTAATAATGGTTTCGAGGACTGCCAAATCATCATCAAGCCCGTTTCCGCCGCCGATAATTTCCATGCCAAGCTGGGTGAATTCTTCCGGCTGGCCAGAGCCGCGCGGCTGATAGCGAAAAGCCGTGCCTTGATAGCAATAACGCGCCTCGCCGCTTTGTCCGGAGGCGATATGCGCCAAAGCGGTGGGAATGGTCAGGTCCGGGCGCAGGCAAAGTTGCTCGCCGCCCGGATCGGTAAAAGTAAAGAGGCGACGCTGCATTTCCGGCCCCATGCGGTCGATAAACGGCGCGGCCGGTTGCAAAATCGGCAGAGACACGCGCTTAAACCCGGCTTGCTCTAGCTGTATCAAAGCCGGTGAGGCGGCCGCAGAAGCCAAAGCCGAGCTGGTGGCGGCGCGTTGATAGGCCTTGGGGCGCGCTTGCAGCTGATAGCCGCCAAAGACCGCATCAGCGACATCGAGGCCGCGCTCAGCGCATATTTTGGCTAAAATGAAATGGCTGCGGGCGGGAAAACCCTGTTTGCGGTAATTTGAAACCGAAGAGGCGCCAATATCCAGCATTTCCGCGACGCTATTTGTGCCGCCCAGCGCGTCAATCACCTCGCTGGCAGAGGATAAGCGGCTGGGGGCCACTTGTGCCTGAGAGGCTTGAGCGGCTTGAGGACGTTCTTCCATACTGCTTTCTAGGTGGAAAGTGATTCAAAGTCAATGAAAATGAATTCAATAACCTAATATTTAATAAAAATGTAATTCAATTATATAAAATATACTTAAAAATACGAATTATTTCACAAATTATGAAATAATCTTCTGAATTTCAGCTACTAAATCGGCGCGCGTCACTTGCTTTTGCGCGTGTTCAGAGGCGCGCCATTCGGCATTATCTTCGATTTCTGCCGATTTTTCTGCGCCGAGCTGTAAATCCTTTAGCGTCACTTCGCCTTTGGCGCGCTCGTCTTCGCCTTCGATCACCACCAGCCTTGCGCCGCGCGCATCGGCATAACGTAACTGCGCTTTCATCGCGCTGTCGCCCATATACATTTCTGCGCGAATACCGGCAGCGCGCAACTCGCTGACCAGTGCCATTAAATCGGGGCGGGTGCCTTTGTCCATGACCGCGACCACGACCAGCGGCGCGGGGGCTGCGGCGGCGCCCTTGCCCAACAGCATAAGCGCGGCGGCCAGACGCGACACACCGATGGAAATGCCGGTGGCCGGAATTTCAATGCCCTTAAAGCGTTTGACGAGGTCATCATAACGCCCGCCGCCGCCAACCGAGCCGAAGCGCGCCAATTCGCCGTTTTCGTCTTGGGTTTCGAAAGTCAGTTCAATCTCATAAACCGGGCCGGTGTAATAGCCCAGCCCGCGCACCACGCTTGGGTCAATGGCCAGCCGGTCTGCGTCATAGCCAAGCTTGGTGAACAGCGCCGCCATCTCGACCAATTCATCGAGCCCTTGCTTGCCGCTTTCGGTTTGCTTAACCAATTCGGCCATGCTTTCAAGCGCGCTTGTGCGATCATCTGCACCTATGGAAACCATTTGCGCGACCTTGTCGATTTGACCCGCATCGAGACTGGCCCCTTTGGTGAAGTCGCCGCTCTCATCTTTGCGACCATCGCCCAAAAGCGCCGTCACGCCATCGAGACCGAGCCGGTCATATTTATCCATGGCGCGCAAAATGGTCAGACGACGGCTTTCAAACTCTTCCCCCTGGGGGTCGAGGCCAATGGCTTCCAGCAGTCCGTCCATAATTTTGCGATTATTGATACGCACGACATAATCGCCGCGTTCAATCCCCAAAGCTTCCATGCAGTCTGCCGCCATCATGCAAATTTCAGCGTCAGCCGCCTGATTGCCTGCACCGACCGTATCGGCGTCGATTTGCATAAACTGGCGATAACGCCCAGGCCCCGGTTTTTCATTGCGCCAAACCGGCCCGAATTGATAACGCCGCAAGGGCTTGGGCAAACGGTCGAAATGCTCCGCGACATGGCGCGCCAGCGGCGCGGTCAGGTCATAGCGCAAGCTCATCCATTGCCCGTCATCATCTTCCAGCGCGAACACGCCCTCATTCGGGCGGTCATCATCGGGCAAAAACTTGCCCAGCGCATCGGCATATTCAAACGCCGATGTGTCCAAAGCCTCAAAGCCGTAAGCCTCATAAACTCGCGAGATGGTGTCCAGCATATGGTTTTGCAGGTGCAGCTCATCACCCGCCATATCTCTAAGCCCACGCGGCGTGCGCGCTTTCGGCTTGAACTTTTTCTGCTTCTTGGCTTTGCGCTTGGAGGGTTGGTCACTCATCTCGGTCATTTTGTTCACCTGTCTAAGGGGATTTCCTATCGCATCTCGCCTAAAAATCAAAGGGGGAAAGGCCGCGCACATGCTCATCAAGGCGCAATGCGCGATTGACGGAGGGCGTGGCGCGTTGATTGCAATCGCGGCGTTCGCATAAGCGGCAATTCACGCCAATCGGCGTGTCGCCTTCATCATTTTCAAGATTCATGCCGCGCGCATAAACCAGTTTTTCGGCGTGTTTAATCTCGCAGCCCATCGCAATGGCGAACTGATTATCGGGCACGCCAAAACCCGAATTATCGCGGCTTACTGTGCGGGCGATGGAGAAATAACGCGTGCCGTCCTCCATCTGCACGGTCTGGGTCGAGATTTTGCCGGGGATACGAAACGCATCATGCACATGCCAGCGCGGGCAAGTGCCGCCAAAGCGCGCAAAATGAAACCCGCCGGCTGAAAAACGTTTGGAAATATTGCCCGCATTATCAACGCGAATGAGGAAGAACGGAATACCGCGCGCGCCCGGCCGTTGCAGCGTCGTCAGGCGATGGCACACTTGCTCAAAACTGGTGCCGAAGCGGCGGCCCAACAGCGTGATGTCATATTGATTGACCTCCGCCGTTTTCAAAAAGGCCGAATAGGGCATCAGCACGGCGGCGGCGAAATAATTGGCCAGAGAGATGCGCGCCACAATGCGCGTCTCCTCGCTCTCCATGCCCGAGGCGACAATAATATCTTCAATGGCGGGCATTTGCTCAAAATAGGCAAGCTGATAAGCCAGTTGAAACGAGCGGCCCGGCTGGTCGAGCAATTCCGACAGGAAAATCGTTTGGCGATGGCGGTCATAACGGCGCAGCGTGTTTTCCATCACCTCAATCGGGGCGATGCGGGTTTTGACCTTATGGCGCTCTTCCAGCCGCGCCCGCAACGCCAGATAAGGCTCATCATTTCCGGCCACGGCTTCTTCATGCACGGCTTCGGCTTCTTCATCGAGGGCGGCGAAATAATTATTCTGCGCTGAAATAAAATCGCGCACTTCATCGAGCGCCAGCGCATTGCCGCCGCTATCCACCGCATCGCCACCGGCCAATTGCTCGGCCAATAGCGCATTGGAGGCGCGGCTTTGCAGCAGCGATTGATAGAGCCGCGCCACCGCATCAGCCGCAGCCGGACTGGCGGCGGCCAGGTCTTTTAATTCAGCCCGCGACAGCGCCGTGTCGCGAAACATCGGATCGGAAAACACTTCATGAAGTTGCGTTTGCGCGCGCGCTTCTTCGTCACCGGCCAGGCCGCGCGGGTCGATGTCAAACACCTCAACCAATTGCAAAAGGATTTGCGCCGAGACCGGACGTTGGTCACGCTCAATCAGATTGAGATAGCTGGTCGAGATACCCAGCGCCTCGGCCATCGCGGCTTGGGTGAGGCGTTGCTCGCGCCGCAAACGGCGCACCCGCGCGCCGGCAAATAATTTGCGCTCAACCAATTTTCCCTGTTCTGCCACGCGCGGTTCCTTTTTGAATCAGGCTTATGAATCAACGCTTTAAGCATTATTCAAAATCTAAAAGTTTACAAGTTTTACATATATAACAAAATATAAGCCCATTTGTGTAAAAATTTTTACTTTAATATATTCAATAGCTTAAGTTTCACTCGACATAAAGCTGTCATATGTGTATCAGCAGGCATCCGAAACGCCTCGAGAGGATTCTCTGATGTCAAAATATACCGATTTGGTTGCTGAAAAAGCCGCCACCATCAAACAAGGCGGAGCCCCCTGGGCCGCCATTAACCCTGAATATGCAGCCCGCATGGAACTGCAAAACCGCTTCAAAACCGGTCTGGATATTGCCCGCTACACAGCCGGTATTATGCGTAAAGACATGGCCGATTATGATGGCGACAGCAGCCAATACACCCAATCATTGGGGTGCTGGCACGGTTTCACCGCGCAACAAATGATGATGGCTGTTAAACGCCACCGCAAAACAACCGATAAATCTTATGTTTATCTCTCCGGTTGGATGGTTGCCGCGCTGCGCTCTGATTTTGGCCCGCTGCCTGACCAATCCATGCACGAAAAAACCGCCGTCAGCGGCTTGATTGAAGAAATTTACACCTTCTTGCGCCAAGCTGATGCGCGCGAGCTGCGTCACTTGTTTGTTGACCTCGATGAGGCCCGCGCCAATGGCGGAGATGTCGATGCCGCGCTGGCTGCGATTGACAATCACGAGACGCATATTGTGCCGATTATCGCTGATATTGATGCCGGTTTCGGTAATGAAGAAGCGACTTATCTTCTGGCCAAACAAATGATTGAAGCCGGTGCTTGCTGTATTCAGATTGAAAACCAAGTGTCGGACGCCAAACAATGCGGTCACCAAGACGGTAAAGTTACCGTGCCGCATGAAGACTTCCTGTCAAAAATCAACGCTGTGCGCTATGCCTTCCTCGAATTGGGCGTGAATGATGGCGTGATTGTTGCGCGGACCGATAGCCTCGGTGCCGGTCTGACCCAAAAAATTCCGGTCTCACAAACACCGGGCGATTTGGCCGACCAATATAATGCCTTCCTGCAACTCGAAGAAGTTTCCGACTTGTCCGGCATTAAACAAGGCGACCAAGTGGTCACGCAAGGCGGCAAAACTTATAAGCCGGTGCGTCTGCCCAACGGTCTGTATGCGTTTAAGGACGGCTCGGGCGAAGATCGCTGCGTGCTGGATTGCGTGACGGCGCTGCAAAACGGTGCCGACCTGTTATGGATTGAAACCGAGAAGCCGCATGTCGCGCAAATCGGTGGCATGGTCAGCCGTATTCGTGAAGTCATTCCGAATGCCAAGCTGGTTTACAACAACTCACCGAGCTTTAACTGGACGTTGAACTTCCGCAACCAAGTGCATGGCGATTGGGTTGCTGCCGGTAAAGATGTGTCGGCTTATCCCGACCCCGCATCTGACCCGCAAGGTCTGATGGATACCAAATTTGACGATAGCGAATTGGCTATGGAAGCCGATAGACTGGTGCAAAGCTTCCAAGCCGATGGCGCGCGCGAAGCCGGTATCTTCCACCACCTCATCACCCTGCCGACCTATCACGATACGGCGCTTGGCACAGATATTCTGTCAGAAGGTTACTTTGGTGACCTCGGCATGCTGGCCTATGTGCGTGACGTGCAGCGGAAAGAAATCCGCCGTGGCATGGCTTCGGTTAAGCACCAAGATTTGGCCGGTTCCAATATTGGTGACGACCATAAAGAATATTTCTCCGGTGACATGGCACTTTTGGCATCGGGTGAAGACAACACAATGAACCAATTCTAATCAGGTTCACGACAATTTTGGGGCTTCGCGGTTTCGCCGCGAGGCCCTTTTATTTTTTAAGGAGGCATGATGGCTGAGACTGAATTTATGACGACGGATTTATCCGACGCGCATCAGGGCTTGCGCTATTTGGCGCCGGGCTATCAAGATTTCGGCGGCACCATACGCTTTCACGGGGTCGTTAAAACGCTGGTGACTTTCGAGGACAATACAAAAATCCGCGCCGCTGTCGAGCAAAAGGGCGACGGGCGTGTGCTGGTTGTTGATGGCGGCGGCTCGATGAATTGTGCGCTATTTGGCGGCAATCTTGCCAAGCTGGCGGCGCAAAATGGCTGGGCGGGTATCATTATTCATGGCTGCGTGCGCGATCGCGCTGAACTGGCGGCTGAGAATATCGGCATTAAGGCGCTGGCCAGCCATCCGAAGAAAAGCGAAAAACGCGACCTCGGCACTTATGATGTGACGGTCAAATTTTCCGGCGTGACCATTCACTCGGGCGATTGGGTTTATGCCGATGAAGATGGCGTGATTATTTCAAAGCAATCATTATCGGTTTAGCGCGGCCTAGATAATGAGGCGCGAGACAAATAAGAAAACGCCTAAAACCGTCAGCATGAGCGCGGCAATATCGGCCCATTTTATCGGCGGTGTCGGCACTTCTTCCAGCAAATAAGGGCCGAAAACAACCAGCGGCAGAAAGACCAATAATTGCCCGATCTCAATACCGATATTAAAGCCGAATAAAGCTCCCGCGACATTATCGGGCGGCAGGCCGATATCGCTCAGCAATCCGGCGAAACCGAAGCCATGTATAAGCCCGAAGGCCAGCGTCATCAGCGGTGCCAGTTTCAGCGCATCGGCCTCATCGCGAATGACCAGCCCATAGGCCAAGCAGAATAATATCAAACCCGCCCAAATGCCCAAGCCGATATCAGAGGCGAACCCGCTCTGGGTGAAGGTGAAGATAAAGGACAGGACAAAAAATGCGCCCGCCGCCGCCATGCCGGTTAAGGGCATGAGCCGATTGCGTGCCAAAATGCGTTCGGCGGCCACCAGCGCAATGGAAAAGCCGATAAGAGCTTCGACCATTTGCGGGTCAGCGCGCACCACGTCCAATACGGCCAGTGCCAAAGTCAGCGAATGGCCGATGGTGAAGCCGGTGATGAGCAAAAGCGATTGCCGCCTTGTGCCGCCGATAAGCAGCAGACAAAAGACAAATGCTAAATGGTCATAACCGGTGACGATATGCTCAATGCCGAGCCAAAAATGGCTGGAAAATATCTCGCCAAAACGAACACCGGTTTCAATGCGGCCTTCTTCGCCCGGCGCGATGCGGTGCATGCGTTGGGTTGCGGTAAACAAAATTTCGGCGCCGCCCAATTCCGGCTTTTCCTGCAAAGACAGGCGCGCAAAATGCACATGACTGCGCGCCAGATTAAAGAAGGCATGATTGTGCATCTCAATCGGCGTGGTGTCGTTAAAGCAGCCGAAACGGCCGGTCACGCGCACATAGCCGTCATGCGCGGGCGCCGTCTCAAAGCCGCGCTCCAATCGACACGGCGTGTTGACTTGCACAAGTCTTAAATGTTTCTCAACATGTATCGACAAGGCCTGCGCGAGGTTTTGGCTGGTCACCACTTCGGGCAGCAGAGTGACATCGCGCGCCGGTGCGGTGAAGCTGACTTGCAAGGTTTTGCCGTCCCAAAACCAATCAGAAAAGCTGAGGCTTTTATTATGCGCCATTGACGGGGTGAGGGCGACCATCGCCAGCACTAGAAACGCAAATACACCCCGCAGCATAACGCTTCCCTATCGCGGCGCGTCAGGGGCGAGAACAATATCGGCGCGTTGGTGCAGCCAATCGAGATAATCGCGCAAGGCCGTATCATCATTTTCGCGGCGCAAAGCGTCGATAATTTGCCCGCGAATATCGTCAAAGGCCGGGGCGGCCCCCGGTTGATTGCGGGTAATTTTCAGAAAATGCCAACCGGTCGCGCCAGCCAAAGCGTCAGAAATCGAACCCTGCGGCAGGCGCGCCGCAGCAGCCGTCAAATCGGGGCCGAGATAATCAGTCATTTTATTGGGCGTGAGCATAACGCGTGGCAGGGGCGGCAGAATTTCCGTGCCCAACGCGTCGGCTGTGGCGATAAAATCATCACCGCGGCGCAGCGCATTGCGAATCTCATCAAGGCGTTTAATCACCGCCGCATCGTCGGGGCTGTCGCCATAGGGCACAAAAATTTGCGCCACTTGCAAGCGGCTGGCCGGGGCGAAACGCTGCTTGTTTTTATTGTAAAAGGCGCGCAATCGGTTTTCGCTCATCGCGTCCGAGCCTTCTTGCGCCAGCACAAATTCAATCACCGCCATCGCCACGGCTTTGCGCACGGCGGCATCGCCATCGAGCAGACCGATTTCCAGCCCGCGCTGCACCAGCAATTCCTCTTCAATCAAACGGGCCAGCACCAGTTTTTTGTCGCCTTGCGTCGGGGCTTTGGTTTTATCAGACAGCAAGGCCTGATAGGCCGAAGCAAATTCGGTGCGGTCGATATGACGCTCATTGACTTTGGCAATGGCACCGGCCTCGTTCAGGCGCGCTCGGTCAGCCGGCGTTGCCGCCACCAACGCAATTAACAGGCCAAGCACGGCGGCAGCGGCCAAGCCGCGACGCATCCGTTTTTCATATAACTCATCACCATTCATCGCGCCTAATCTAGCAATGAAAAATTATTGTGCAAGTTCTGTCCATAAAGCCGGTCGCGGAGTGGTTTTCGCGTCACGGGCTGTTACTATGTGGGCGAGTCGTCCGCAAATTAACACACGCTTCGCCAGTCGAGGTGATAGGAGATATAATGCAGCAAATTTTGACCCACGCCATTGATGCCGCCGCGCAGCCCCATTTTGATGGCATGGTTGAAGCCTTGTCCGGCGCGCATGGACGTTATCAAAACCGGCCTTTGCCGCATATGCTGCTATGTGACAAAACCGATGACATCGCCGCCATGCAAACTATGGCTGATGCTTTGGGCGATGGCGCGGCGCGTATCCTCATTCTCGGCACGGGCGGCTCCAGCTTGGGCGCGCAAGTGCTGGCGCAAGTGCATGGCGCGCTGACCCCGGCCGGAAAAATAGCCGCGCCGGAAAGCGGCCCGGATCTCATTTTTGTCGATAATCTTGACGCTGAAACCTATGCGCGGCTGCTGGCCGGAGATTTATCGACCAGCCGTTTTCTGGTCGTCTCAAAATCGGGCGGCACGGCAGAAACCATGATGCAGGCGGGCGGCGCGATTTTGGCGTTGGAGGCGCAGGGGCTCGCCATTGGCAAACATATGGGCGGCATTGCCGGTCGCGGCGATAATGCGCTTCGGCGACTGGCGACGGCTTATGGATTTTCTTTGCTTGAGCATGAAGAAGAGATTGGCGGGCGGTTTTCGGTCTTTACCAATGTCGGGCTTTTGCCGGCCATTTGGGCGGGCGGCAATGTGCAGAAAATTCGCGCCGGTGCGGCCTCGGTCATGGCCGGATTATCGGGCGCAGCCGCCGATTACCCCCCGCTTTTGGGCGCAGCGGCGCAGCTTGCTCATATGGCGGCGGGGCGCAATATCTCAGTGATGATGGCCTATGCCGACCGCTTGGAGCGCTTGGCCTTTTGGTATCGCCAGATTTGGGCAGAAAGTCTCGGCAAGCAGGGCAATGGCTCAGTGCCGGTCAACGCGCTGGGGCCGGTTGACCAGCACAGCCAGATGCAACTCTATATGGCCGGACCTGATGATAAATTTTACACCGTGCTGACCCAGGCAACGCGCGGTCACGGCACCAGCGTGCCCGACAGCTTTGCTGATGATGCAGGGCTGGCCGCTTTAGCCGGTCACACAATGGGCAATCTTGTGGACGCAGAAGCGCGCGGCACAATGGATACGCTGGTTGAGGCGGGGCGACCCTTGCGTCATATGGCGCTCGCCGGCATTGATGATGAGAGCATTGGCGCGCTGCTGATGCATTTTCAGCTTGAGACGATTTATGCGGCGGACGGTTTGGGCGTTGATGCGTTTGACCAGCCTGCCGTCGAGGCGGGTAAAATACGCGCCAAACATTATCTCTCGGAAATGGCCTAGAAGAATGGTTGAAATTCGCCGCCTGAGTGAGGAAACGATTAACCGCATCGCCGCCGGTGAAGTGGTGGAGCGTCCGGCCAGTGCGGTGAAAGAGCTTGTTGAAAATGCCATTGATGCGGGCGCCACACAAATTGATGTCAGTCTCGGCAATGGCGGCAAGAGCCTCATTCTGGTTGAGGATAATGGGCATGGTATGAGCGCCACGGCATTGGCGCTGGCGATTGAACGTCACGCCACCTCGAAATTGCCCGAAGGCGATGGCGGCAATCGCATGTTTCAGATTGCCAGTCTCGGCTTTCGCGGCGAGGCGCTGCCCAGCATTGGCGCGGTGGCGCATCTCAGCCTGACCAGTCGCCCCAGCAATAGCGACAACGCTCATATGGTGAAGGTTGATGGCGGCAAAATTTCCGATATTGCACCGGCAGCCGGGGGCATTGGCACGCGGGTTGAGGTGCGCGATTTATTTTTCGCCACACCGGCGCGGCTTAAATTCTTGAAATCCGACCGCGCCGAAACCACGGCGGTGAGCGATATTTTGAAACGGCTGGCGATGGCGCATCCGGCAATTGGCTTTTCGCTGACCAGCGATGGCCGCAAGACATTTGCCTATCCGGCTGAAACCGGTGGCGAGGCGAGTGTGGGTGCCCAACTCAAGCGGCTGGGCGCAATTTTGGGTCGCGACTTTGCCGACAACGCCGTGCCGGTAATGGCCGAGCGCGACCATGTGCGTCTTTATGGCTTTGCCGGATTGCCGACTTTTAATCACGCAACAGCGCAAAAACAATATCTCGTCGTCAATGGCCGTCCGGTGCGCGATAAGCTGCTCAACGGCGCGGTGCGCGGCGCGTATCAAGACTTTTTGGCGGGCAATCGTCATCCGGCTTTGGCACTGTTTATCGAGGTGCCGCCGGACGAACTTGATGTCAATGTGCATCCGGCCAAAACCGAAGTGCGCTTCAAAGATGCCGGTCTTATTCGCTCGATGATTGTCGGCGGCTTGCGCGCCGCTTTGGCTGAGGCAGGCCACCGCGCATCGACAACCGTGGCGGGACAGACAATGGCGGCGTTTCGCCCGGGCTATGCCCAAGATATGAGCCGACAGGGCGATTTCGCGGCGCAAAATATCAATGCGCAAAATTTTCAAGCCCCGATAACCCCCTCGGCTGAGGGCATGGCAGAGGCGGCGGCGGAATGGCTATCGACTCCGCAAGCGGCGGCGATGGCCGACCCGGCTTCGGCTTCGGCCTCTTCATTGGCAGGCTTGCCGCTGGGTTTGGCGCGCGCGCAATTACACGAGACTTATGTTTTGGCGCAAACCCATGACGGCTTTGTGATTGTTGACCAACACGCGGCGCATGAGCGGCTGGTTTATGAGCGCATGAAAACGCAAATTGCCGAAGCCGGTATTAAACGTCAGATTTTGCTGGTGCCGGAAATCGCCGAGCTTGAAGAAGACGCGGCTGTGCTGCTGTTGTCGCGCGCCGGAGAATTGGCCGATTTGGGTTTTGTGATTGAAGATTTCGGCCCGGCCCAAGCGGGTCGCAAAGCCGTGCTGTTGCGCGAAGTACCGGCCATGCTTTATGGCGCGGATTTGAAAGCCATGCTGGCCGATATGGCCGAGGAGATGCGCGAATTGGGCGCCGGATTGGCGTTAAAAGAAAAGCTCGAAGACATTGCCGGAACGCTGGCCTGCCATACCTCGGTGCGCGCCGGTCGCCGCCTCAATATTGATGAGATGAATGCGCTTTTGCGCGATATGGAAGCGACACCCAATTCAGGCCAATGCAATCATGGCCGCCCGACCTATGTGGAATTGAAACTGAGCGATATTGAGCGGCTATTCGGGCGGCGGTAACGACAGTTTCCAATGGGCAAATAAAAACCCCGCCATCTTTGTTAGATAGCGGGGCTGATATTTGAGTGTGTCGGGCTTTAAGAGCGCGGCACATCCAATGTTTGCATTTCTGCGTCACCGGCTTGGCTGAGATCGGCATATTTTTTCATCTCAAGGCGCGCAATGGTGCGGTTATGCACTTCATCGGGGCCATCGGCCAGACGCAGCGTGCGGATACCGGCATACATTTTGGCCAGACCGAAATCAGTGGTCACACCGCCGCCGCCATGGGCTTGAATGGCGTCGTCAATGATTTGCAGCGCGATGCGCGGACCGGCAACTTTAATTTGCGCAATCTCACTTTTCGCAACCTTATTGCCGACCGTATCCATCATATAAGCGGCCTTCATGGTCAATAGGCGTGACATTTCAATATTGGTGCGGGCTTCGGCAATGCGCTGTTCCCAAATGCTGTGATCAGCAACGCGCTTGCCAAATGCCGTGCGGGTCAACAAACGGGCGCACATTTTTTCGAGCGCGCGTTCAGCGACACCAATGGTGCGCATGCAGTGGTGAATACGCCCTGGGCCGAGGCGGCCTTGTGCAATCTCAAAACCGCGACCTTCGCCGAGCAGCAGATTTTCAGCCGGCACACGTACATCTTTCAAAATAACTTCAGCGTGACCATGCGGGGCATCGTCATAACCAAAGACCGGTAACATGCGCACAATCTCAATGCCCGGGGCATCAAGCGGCACAAGAACTTGGCTTTGCTGCTGGTGGCGCGGGGCTTCCGGATTGGTTTTGCCCATCACAATGGCGATTTTACAGCGCGGGTCACCGACACCTGACGACCACCATTTGCGGCCATTAATCACATATTCATCGCCATCGCGTTCAATGCGGGTTTCAATATTGGTGGCATCTGATGACGCCACGGCAGGCTCGGTCATCAAAAAGGCTGAGCGGATTTCACCGTTCAGCAGCGGCATCATATATTCTTCCTTATGGCGGTCATTGCCATAACGTTCCAGCACTTCCATATTGCCGGTGTCGGGCGCGGAGCAGTTAAACACTTCAGACGCGAAACCGACGCGGCCCATAATTTCGCACAAAGGTGCGTATTCAACATTGGACAGACCAAAACCGCGTTCGCTTTCGGGCAGGAACATATTCCACAGGCCTTCGGCTTTTGCTTTTTCTTTCAGCTCTTCCAAAATCGGCACGACTTGCCACGGATTTCCGTCGGCGCGAAATGCGTCCATTTGCTCAGCATAGGTCGCTTCATTCGGATAAATATGCGCGTCCATGAAGCCTTCGACACGGGCAATCAATTCTTTTGTGCGGTCATTATGTTCAAAAATCATTTTGGTCTCCCTCTCGATTGGCCAAACTCTAGGAAATGGCTGGCCAAGTGCCAAGAGAAAAATGAGATTAATGCCTAACCATTTCGCCGCAGGGCGAAAAAATCTTTCAGCAGGGCGGCGCAATCGCTTTCGCGCAAGCCGCCAATAACCTCCGGCTTGTGGTGACAGCTTTTCTGGTCAAACAGCGCGACGCCATTATCTACCGCGCCGCCTTTCACATCGGCTGCGCCATAAAATAATTTGGCGATGCGCGCTTCGGCAATCGCCCCGGCGCACATTGGGCAAGGCTCCAACGTCACATAAAGACTGCAGCCCGACAGCCGCTCATTGCCCAAGGTTTCGCATGCTTGCCGAATAGCGGCTATTTCGGCATGCGCGGTCGGGTCATTCAGCGCGCGCATTTGATTGCCTGTGCGCGCCAAAACCGCGCCTTGCGCGCTCACCAAAACGGCACCTACCGGCACTTCTCCGGCAGCGGCAGCGGCATGGGCTTCGTCGAGCGCCATTTGCATGAAATCATCACTCATAAAGGCGAGACTAGCATGGCGGGCGCGGCGCATGCTACAGCAGGGCATGAATAAACCGAGCGATAAAAAATCTGATTATGAGGGCGACCGCATTGCCAAAGTGCTGGCGCGCGCGGGCGTGTGTTCGCGCCGTGATGCCGAGCGTATGATTGCCGATGGGCGGGTGGCGGTAAATGGCCGCCGCCTCGATACACCGGCGCTCAATGTGACGCCCAATGATAATATCACGGTGGACGGTAAACCGGTTGGCGAGCCCGACCCGCCGCGTCTATGGCGCTATCATAAACCGGCCGGCCTGGTGACGACCAATCGCGACCCGCAAGGCCGCGAGACCGTGTTTCAAAAATTACCGGCGAGCCTGCCGCGCGTAAATGCGGTCGGGCGGTTGGATATTAATACTGAAGGCCTGCTGCTGCTGACCAATGATGGCGGCATGAAGCGGTTTTTGGAATTGCCCAGCACTGGCTGGCTGCGCCGCTATCGCGTGCGCGCTTTCGGCAAGGCTGATGAGGCGCGGCTGGCGGCACTGAAAAAAGGCATTGAGATTGACGGCGTTAATTATCGCTCGATTGAGGCGACATTGGAGCGCGTGCAGGGCGGCAATGTGTGGCTGACCATGGCGTTGCGCGAGGGTAAAAATCGCGAGATTAAAAAAGTGCTGGAAGCCCTCGACCTCAAGGTGAACCGCCTTATTCGATTGAGCTTCGGGCCGTTTCAATTGGGGCAATTGGATAGCGGCCGCGTCGAAGAAGTGCCGCGCCGCGTATTGCGCCAACAGCTTGGCAAAAACTGGCAAGCGATTGTCGATGGCACAATTCCCAAAGGTGGCGATGACAATGCCGCCGAACCGCCTTCTGGAAAGCCAAGCGGCGGTGACGCAAAAGGGCGAAAGCCAAGAGGCGATAAACCGCGCGCGCCGAAATCAAAAGGGGCTCAAAAAAATGCGCGTCATAAGCGGTAAATGGGGCGGCACGCGTTTGCTGGCGCCCAAAGGGCGCGGCACACGGCCAACCACGGACCGCAATCGCGAGGCTTTATTTTCCATGCTGGGCGCGCGCCTCGATTTTGATGGCCTCAATGTGCTGGACGCATTTGCCGGTTCGGGCGCGCTGGGGCTGGAGGCCTTATCGCGCGGCGCGGCGCATTGCACATTTATCGAAAATGACGCTGCGGCCGGTGCGGTCATTCAGCAAAATATCGCAAGCTGCGGGGCGACGGATATGACGACGCTATTGCGCCGCGATGCCCGCAAGGTCGATTTCGCAAACTCAGCCTTTGATTTGGTGTTGCTCGACCCGCCCTATGGCAAAGCTCTGGCTGAGGCGCTGCTGCCGATTTTGCGCTCCGCTTTGGCTGATGATGCGTTGCTGGTGTTGGAAGAAGACAAGCGCACGGTCTTTATCGCGCCCGATAATTACACGGAAAATGAACGGCGAATAAAGGGCGATACGCAATTGATATTTCTGGCGCCCATATGATAATTTCAAATTAATAAGAATAAGGAGCGCGGCCCATGCCTTTTGATAAAGGCAAATTTGTTTCCGATTTCACCGAAAGCGGCATGGAAGAAGCGCAAGCCGAATTGCTGGCCGAAAATCAGGCTGTCATGTTGGGGCAATTGGCCAGCAAGCAAGATCTCGAAGATATGCGCACCGGCTTTCTCGCCGAGCAAGTCGGCCTCAGCCATGAAATTGATGGAAAAATTGACGAGGCCACCAGCGCCGTGCGCCGCGAGGTGAATGAGCAAATTCAAAAAACCCGCTTGCTGATTGATGATGTGCAAATTGATGTGCGCAAAACCGAGGCGCATCTTGAAGGGGTGATGAAAACCGGCTTTCAAACAATTGATCGGAAATTCAGCGTGCTGGCCGTTTCCAACACCACGATCATTCTCGCCGTTATGGGCTTTATGGCGTTTTTGTTTCGGGGTTAAAGCACACCCCCTTTTTCTTTGGCTTTGGCTTCAATATTTTTAGCCTGCCGCCAAAACGTAAACACCAATTGGTCAGAGTGATAGCCATGCCAAAGTGCTTTTCTTAGCAGGTCTTATTCTTCTTCGTTCCAATCAACCGTCTGCTGATTGCTCTTGGGTTATAGCAGAGCCAACGAGAAGGTGTTGCTTGCGCAGGGCTTTCGTCATTTTGGGGAGGCTGCTTATACCAGCCGACTCACCGCCTATCGGCGGCTCGCTGGCGGAAGGCGCACCGTGTTCGCCCATGGGGCAAACGGGTGCTTATACCGCCCCTGCCTTTAACGCATATTCCCAGCCCATATCGGAGAGCGGTTTCACGCGGTCGGCCATTGCTGCGGCGTGGGCATTGGAGGCTGTGCCATCGCGCACCCGCCCGACAATGCCCTGCAAAATACCGGCCAGACGGAACATATTATAGGCGATATAGAAATCCATGTTTTCAATGCCGTCGCGCCCCGTGGCATCGCAATAAAGGCGGGTATATTCATCGGCATTGGGAATGTTGAGCGCGTCGAAATCGCAGCCCAAAAGCGTATTGGTGCTGCCGGCATCGCTACGCATATACCATTGCATCAAATGATAGGTGAAATCGCCGAGCGGATGACCCAGCGTTGACAATTCCCAATCCAATACGGCGATGACTTCCGGCTTGTCTTTGTGCAGCACCATATTGTCGAGGCGATAATCGCCATGCACGATGGAGACATCATCGCTGGGCGGAATATTGCCGGGCAGCCAATCAATCAGCTTGTTCATGCTGGTAATTTCTTGCGTCTCGGAAAGCTGATATTGCTTCGTCCAGCGCGAAATCTGACGGGCGAAATAATCACCGGGCTTGCCGAAATCACCCAAGCCAATGGCTTCGTAATCGGTATTGTGCAGATCAGCCAGAGTTTTAACTTTGGCTTCAAAAATCGGGCGGCGGCCTTCTCTCGGAATATCGGGCAGTTGCGGGTCCCATAAAATCCGGCCATCCATCATGTCCATAATATAGAACATGGTGCCGACAATGCTTTCGTCCTCGCATAGGCAATAAGTGCGCGGCACCGGAAACCCGGTCGTGCCCAGCGCGGTAATGACTTTATATTCGCGGTCAACCGCATGGGCAGAGGGCAGCAATTTGCCTGGCGGCTTGCGCCGCATCACATATTTTTTATTTGGTGTCACAAGCTGATAAGTCGGGTTGGATTGCCCGCCCTTAAATTGGCGCACTTCCAGCGGGCCTTCAAAGCCGTCAACATGCGCGGCCATATAGTCTTCCAGATTTTTCTGATTAAACTTATGCGTCTCGGCCACATCTTTTGTGCCGCCAAATTTTTCGATGCCCTCATCTTTCATGAAATGCGTCCCCTCAAAGTCTCTTCCGGTCTCAGTCGTTTTTCTCGCGCTCAATTTCCCGATAGCCAATATCGCGGCGGCAAAAACCTTGCGGCCAATCAATCGCATCGACGCCAGCATAGGCGCTTGCTTGGGCTTGCGCCACTGTTTTGCCGCGTGCCGTCACGTTCAATACGCGACCACCAATGGCGGTAATGGTGCCGTCTTCAGCCCGCGCCGTGCCGGCATGAAACACCACAGTGTCATCGCTCACAGCGTCGAGGCCGTTAATCACCGTGCCTTTATCATAAGACCCCGGATAGCCATTGGCCGCCATCACCACGGTCATGGCGACATCATCATGCCAGTCCAGCGTCATATCTTTAACCGAACCAATGGCCGCCGCTTCGAGTGCGGGCACAAGGTCGGATTTCAACAAGCGCATCAGCACCTGACATTCAGGGTCGCCAAAGCGCGCATTATATTCGACCAGTTTCGGCCCGTCCGGTGTCAGCATTAAACCGGCATAAAGCACGCCGCGATAAGGCGCGCCGCGCCGCGCCATGGTCGCCAAAGTCGGGGCGATGATTTTGCTCATGGCTTCGTCAATCAGGGCTTGCGTCATAATCGAAGCGGGGGAATAAGCCCCCATGCCGCCCGTATTCGGGCCGGTATCGCCATCACCGACGCGCTTATGGTCTTGCGCCGTGGCCAGCGGCAGGGCGTTTTCACCATCGCACAGCACGAAGAAACTGGCTTCCTCGCCGGTCATGAATTCTTCGACCACCAATTCCGCGCCCGCTTCACCAAACGCGCCGTCAAAAATATCCTCCACCGCATCGCGCGCGGTCTGTATATCCTCAGCAATAATCACGCCCTTACCGGCGGCCAGCCCATCAGCTTTGACAACAATCGGCGCGCGCCCTTGTGCAATCGGAAGCGTGTCGAGATAGGCCAGCGCATCGCAAGCATTGTCGAAACGGCCATAAGCGGCGGTCGGAATATCAGCCTCGGCGCACATGTCTTTGGTGTAGCCTTTCGACCCCTCCAATTGCGCGGCGATTTTGCCCGGCCCGAAAGCAGCGATACCGGCGGCGGTTAAATCATCAGCCAGTCCGGCAACCAAAGGCGCTTCCGGCCCGATGACCACAAGGTCAATCGCCTTGTCTTGGCAGAATTGAATAACCGCCTGATGGTCGGCCATATCAAGCGCCACATTCTCGGCCAGTGTCGCCATGCCGCCATTGCCCGGCGCGCAATACAGCTTACCGAGCAGCGGGCTTTGGACGATTTTCCAAGCCAGCGCATGCTCGCGCCCGCCCGACCCTAGAACCAAAATATTGCGTTTTTCACTCATCATATTTGTCTCTTTTGCAAACCGTGCCATGATGGCGACGATTCATAACACGAGAACAGGAAAAAGCGGCATAGAGTGAGCGAACACGGCGATAATCTTGTGGAACTTACGGTTTCGGAACTGTCGGGACAGGTCAAAAGGCTGGTTGAGGACAGTTTTGGACGGGTACGGGTGCGCGGTGAATTGGGGCGCGTGTCGCGACCGGCCTCGGGTCATGTTTATTTCGATGTGAAAGATGACAAAGCCGTGTTGTCGGGCGTGATGTGGAAGGGCACAGCGCAAAAGCTGACCATGCAACCCGAACAAGGGCTTGAGGTTATCGTCACCGGCAAGCTGACGACGTTTGCCGGTCAATCGCGTTATCAAATGATTGTCGAAGCAATGGAACCGGCGGGTGAGGGCGCGCTGATGGCACTGCTCGAAGCGCGCAAAAGACAACTCGCCGCCGAGGGGCTGTTTGATGAGGCTCACAAACAGGCTTTGCCTTATCTGCCGGAAACCATTGGCGTGATTACCAGCCCGTCAGGTGCCGTTATTCGCGATATTCTGCATCGTCTGGACGATCGGTTTCCACGTCATGTGCTGGTCTGGCCGGTGCGCGTGCAGGGCGACACTTGCGCCGAAGAAGTCGCCAAAGCGATTGCCGGATTTAACGCGCTGGCCAAAGACGGGCCGATTGCGCGTCCCGATGTGCTGATTGTGGCGCGCGGCGGCGGCAGTCTGGAAGACCTGTGGGGCTTTAATGAAGAGATTGTCGCGCGCACGGCGGCGCAATCCGATATTCCACTCATCTCAGCCGTTGGCCATGAGACCGACACAACGCTGATTGATTATGCCGCTGACCGTCGCGCCCCAACTCCAACAGCGGCGGCGGAAATGGCCGTGCCGGTGCGGGCCGATTTGGCGGCACAGATAAATGATTTTGAAACGCGGCTCTTGCGCGCGCAAACGCGCCGCTTGACGCAGGCGCGCCATCATATGGACGGCTTGGCGCGGGGTCTGCCCAAGCTGGAGGATATATTGGCCCTGCCCGCGCAACGGCTCGATGCGGTGGCGCAAAGGCTGGGCGGTGGCTTGCAGGCCAATATCGCCAAACAGGCGGCACGGCTGGCACAAAGCACGGCGCGGCTCACCCCGGCAGCGTTGAAGGCAAGATTGCAGTTCTTAGATGAGCGGGTGCAGGCGCTGACGGCCCGCGCGGCGCGACAAATGCAGACCGGTTTGGCGCGTTACCAATCGGCTTTAGAGGCACTGAGCCGCCAATTGCGTTTATTGAGTCATGAAAGCGTGTTGGAGCGCGGCTTTGCGCTGGTGCTCGATGAAACCGGCGCGCCCTTGCGCGATGCGGCGCAAGCCAAAACCGGCAGCTTGCTGGATATTCGTCTGGCACATGCGCAAAGCGTGGCGGCGCGGGTGGAGGCGGGCGAGGCGTCGGTTAAGCACAAGGCCCAACCCAAATCCAAACCCAAAGCAAAACCCAAATCCAAACCCAAAGCAAAACCCAAACCGTCTGGCGATGGCGGGCAGGGTCAGCTATTATGAGCGCGCAATAGGAGAGCTTATGGCCGGTGGCGAAGCACAAATCAAATATCTCGATGGCGATTTCGACGTCATCATGCCCGGCGCTTATGTGCTTTGCGCGGTGACCGGCAAGCAAATCGCGCTTGAGGATTTGCGCTATTGGAGCGTGGCGCGCCAAGAAGCCTATCTTGATGCCGATGCTTCCATGCAGGCGGAATTGGATAATGCGGCGCGCAGCTAGTCTCTTCTTTTTTATTGCTCTCATGCCTTTCGTCGCGGCGGCGGTGGAATTGCCGCGCGATTTTGTGCACGCGCATAGCGGGGCTTTCTCGCAAGGCGGCATGGTGGTGCTGCATCTCACCGATAAAACGAAAGTGAAGTTGAATGGCGCGCCATTGCCGCAAGTCGATGGCCGCACTGTGTTGGGCTTTGGGCGCGATGCCAAGCTGACGCAAAAATTGGAATTTCAACGCAAGGGCAAGCGCGCAACAATTTCGCTGAGCCTGAAAAAGCGCCGCTATAAAATCCAACGCATTGATGGCTTGCCACCGGCAATGGTCACGCCGCCCGAAGAAGCATGGCCGCGCATTGCCCGTGGCAGCAAATTAAAAAAAGCCGCCCGCGCCACCACCAGCCGCCATAATGGTTTCACCGAAGGCTTTGTCTGGCCGACTAAAGGCCGAGTGACCGGGGTTTATGGCAGCCAGCGTTTTTACAATGGCGAGCCACGTCGCCCGCATTTCGGAATTGATATTGCCGCGCCGCGCGGCACGCCGGTCAAGGCGCCGGCTTCCGGCACCGTGACGCTGGCCGAGCCGGATATGTATTTTGAGGGCGGTCTGGTGTTCATCGATCACGGGCTGTCTGTCACCTCGGCCTATATGCATCTCGACAGTCTGAAGGTGAAAGTCGGCGATAAGGTGAAGCGCGGCGACGTGATTGCGACCGTCGGCTCGACCGGACGCTCTACCGGCCCGCATCTCGATTGGCGCATGTTTTGGCGCGGTGCGCGCATCGACCCGGCTTTGCTAACAGACGGGCCGCCAAACTAAACCTGATTAATAAGATTTATAAAGCTGATTGGCTTGGCCATTGGCCAGCGCGGTGTCAATCGCATGCATTAAGGCGGCGGCATTATCGACGACCAGCTTAACCGACAAAACCTGAGCCGTGGCGGCCAATATGGCTCGCGCGCTGCCGGAGGGCGCGCCGCGCAACCGCGCCATATCTTTTTGCGTGGTCATCAGCGCCTCGCCTGTATCGAGCAATTTTTGAGCGTCGCTATCGGTAAAATTATGGTGGTCAGCAAAAGTTGTGAAACCGACAATCTCAACGCCCTGCGCCTCAAGGCTGGCGCGGAATTTCTCCGGCTTGGCGATGCCGCAAAAGCCGTGGACTTTGCCGGTCTTTATATCGGTTTCTATTTGCGCGGCGGTAATCTGCCCATGAAAAACCGGCTTGCCAAAGGCTTCCACCGCATCCATCAAAAAGCCGAGACTGTCATGCGTCGGCGCGCCCAACACCAAAAGCGCATCGAGTTTTTGAAGCGCCGCGTCAAGCGGTTGGCGCAGCGGCCCGCTTGGCAGCAAGCGTTGATTGCCAAGACCGGTCTTGCCATCGACAACAATCAGATTGAAATGATGCGCCAGTAACGGGTTTTGAAAACCGTCATCTTTTATCATCACATCAGCCCCGTCTTGCACAGCCAGACGCAGGCTCTGCATGCGGTCAGCGCCTATATAAACCAGCCAATCCGCCGCCAGCATGAGCGGCTCATCACCAACTTGTGTGGCGTCATGGCGGCCGACATCGACTTTCAATGGGCCTTTTTCACGCCCCCCATAGCCACGCGACAAAATGGCGGGGCGTTTATTTTGCGCGGTTAATTGTTCGGCCAGCCATTGCACTGTCGGCGTTTTACCCGCACCACCGGCGGTCAGATTGCCGACGCAAATCACCGGCTTGCCCGGATGTTGGGTATGCGCCAATTTGCGATTGGCGGCCTCCAGCCCGCGATAGATAAGGGATAGCGGCGTCAGTGCCAAAGCGATGGGATGCAGGCGTGATTGCCAAAAGCGCGGTTCAGCCATGTCGCGCCTCGTTTGCTTGTCCGATAAATGGACGCAAAAGCGCGGCCATGCGCGCCCGCGCCCCGCCCATCGCCGCGCTATAATCTTTGGCGGCCTTTTGCATTTGCGCGATGGTGGTCGGCGTATTCAGCAGCGCGGTGACTTGTGCCGCCAGCGTCGCCGCATCAGTTGCTTCGGCAGTCGCGCCTTTGCTCGCCAAATCCGTGAACAGGCTTTCAAAATTCTCGATATGCGGCCCGTGCAAAATAGCGCAATCGAGTTGCGCCGCTTCAAACGGATTTTGCCCCCCATGCGGCACCAATGTGCCGCCGATAAAGGCAATATCGGCCAGCCGATAGGCCAGCCCCATCTCGCCCAGCGTATCCATCACATAAATATCAGTATCGGCATTGGGCATCTCGCCTTTGGAACGTTGGGCAATATTGACGCCATGCTTGCCCAGCGCCTCGGCAATCGCCGCGCCACGGTTCGGGTGACGCGGCACAATAATGGTCAGCAGCTTATCCATCTGTGCGCCAATTGTTTCGCCAATCATTTGATGCGCCATGAGCAATTGCTCTTCCTCGCCCTGATGCGTGCTGGCTGCCAGCCAATGGGGCCGCGTGCCGATGGCGGTATGTAAGTCTGCCAATTGTTTTTCATCAGCAACAAGCGCCGGCGCGTCGAGTTTCAAATTGCCAGGCGTGGCGACCTCGGCCAGTCCCAATTCGCGTAAGCGCGTCGCGCTCATATCATCTTGCGCGGTCAATAACGCGAATTTGCCGAGCAGAAATCGTGCCGCTTTGCCAAAGCGTTGCCAGTATTTGAAAGAGCGCGGCGACATGCGCCCGTTCAGCATAATCGGCTTCAGCCCATGCGCTTCGCAGGCCAACACCGTATTCGGCCAAATTTCGCTCTCGACCCAAAGCGCGGCTTGCGGGCGCCAATGCGAGAGAAAGCGCATCACCCATTTGCGGCGGTCGAGCGGCGCATATTGATGAATAAGACGCTGCCCCGCAGCTTTGTCGCGCGCTTGGTAGCTCGCCACAATTTCAGCCGAGGTGACAGTGCCGGTGGTCAGCAAAATATGTAACGCCTCATCTGCCGCCAGCATATCGCTGATGAGCGGCAGCACGGAATTGGTTTCACCGACTGATGCGGCATGCACCCAAATCAACGCGCCGCTGGGGCGTTGGTGTGAGGCATGGCCGATGCGTTCCGGCAAGCGGTGCGGTTCTTCGCGTCCGGCCTCGGCGCGTTGGCGCAGTTGAAACCGAAGCAGCGGCGCGGCTAAAAATGCGAAGCAGAGATACAGCCGCAAAACGGCCATTACTTGCCCTCATTTTCAAATTGTTTGTGATAGAGATCGGCATAAACGCCGTCAGCCGCCAGCAATTCATCATGCGTGCCGCTTTCCGCTACTTGCCCCTCGGCCATCACATAAATGCGGTCAGCATGCATAATGGTTGACAGGCGGTGGGCGATAACTAGCGAGGTGCGCCCTTGCATCAGCTTGTTCAGCGCGGTCTGGACTTTTTGTTCAGACGCGGTGTCGAGCGCCGAAGTGGCTTCATCGAGCAATAAAATCGGGGCGTTTTTCAGCATGGCGCGGGCAATGGCGATGCGCTGCTTTTGACCGCCGGACAGACGAATACCGCTTTCGCCGACGCGCGTCTCATAGCCCTCAGGCATGTCGGAAATAAACTCATGCGCCGCCGCTTGCTTGGCGGCTTGGGCAATCGCCTCGGCATCGGCTTGCGGCGAGCCATAAGCGATATTATTGGCAATCGTATCATCAAACAAAAACGGGTCTTGCGTCACCAAAGCGGTGGCGCGGCGCAGACTGTCTAATGTAACGTGACGGACATTTTGCCCGTCAATTTCAATCACCCCGTCGCTGACATCGAAAAACCGCAAAGTCAGATTGAGCAGGGTCGATTTACCCGAACCCGATGCCCCGACCAGCGCCACGGTTTGGCCGGGCTGCACATCAATGCTGACACCGTTCAGTGCCGGATGCTCGCGCCCGTCATATTGAAAGGACACATTGTCGAAACGCACCGCGCCCTTATCGACTTTCAAAATACCGGCCTCAGGGCTGTCAACAATATGGTCTTCGGCATCAAGAATGGAGAATACACGCGTGCCTGCCGCGACGCCTTCTTGCAGCACGGTTTGCATATTGGCGACCGAGCGCAGCGGTTGATAAACTGCCAGCAAGGCGGTGATGAAGCCCATAAACTCACCGGCGGTCAGATTGCCTTGCATGGATTGATAGCCGCCGACAAAAATAATCGCGCCAACCGCAATGCCGCCCAAAGCCTCAATCGCCGGGCTGGCGGCAGCACGGGCGCGAATGGCGCGCATGGTAAACTCCAACACGCGGTCAATGGTCGAACCGGCGCGGTCAATCTGGTCGTTCTCTTGGCCATAGGCTTTGACGATACGCAGGCCGCTCAATGTTTCCGCAATCAGGGTTGAAAACTCGCCGGTCTCTTGCAGACCATCGCGCGAGGCCGAGCGCGTGACGCGCCCCAAGCGGCGCATGGCGGCAATGCCCATCGGAATGACAATCACCGTATAAATCATCGCCAAATGCCAATTAATGGTGAACATGAAAGCGATAAGCGCGACAACGGTCAGCAAATGTCGAATGAGCGAAACAATCATGGTTGAAACAGTGGCGCGCAGGCGCGTCGCATCATTCATGAAAATCGAAATATAAGCGCCGCTATGTTTTTGCCCGACATAGGCCAAATCGCCATGCACAAGGCGCGAAAATAAATCGCGCTGCAAATTAGAAGTCGAGCGTTGGCCGACAAAATTCATAATCACATTGGAGGCATAAGTCGCCAGCCCTTTGATAAACGAAATGGCGACCACACCGACCGGCACCAATATCAGCATATCCGGGTCTTTATTGTTAAACACCTCATCGACCGCAAGCTGGATAAACCAGGGCAAGGCGCCGGTGGTGGCGGCAATAATGACATTCAATAAAACTGATATACCAAGCAGCCAAATATAGGGCCGCAAATAGCTTCGCAGCATGCGCTCAATCAGGGCGATGGAGCGCGAGCGGCGATTGTGATAGCGCGCTTGCACATCGGCACGTTGATTATGCGTGACGCTTTTATCCCGCGTGTTTTCGTCTAATTCTGTGGCCAACTGACTCAAATTATCCCGGCGCTTGCGCGCTCCTCATTGCCCTGTTGATTCGCCCCTAATGGGCTAATGTATAGCATATTGTGGCGTGATTACGGCCTGCATAAACGCGGGTCACGCGTCGCTATAAGCCCGCCAATGCCATGCCCTCAACCAAAATGGTCGGCGCATTCACGCCCCGACGGAAAACCAAATCATCGGCCGGGGTCATGTTCAAGAACATTTCCTTCAAATTACTCGCAATCGTCACCTCGCTTACCGGATAAGCCAGCTCGCCATTCTCAATCCAAAAACCCGACGCGCCGCGACTGTAATCGCCGGTGACGCCGTTGACGCCCATGCCGATAAGCTCGGTGACATAAAGGCCGGTGCCGATATTTTTCAGCATGGTATCGACGCTGTCCTCACCCGCCAGCATATAAAGATTGGTGGCAGACGGGCCGGGCGGGCCGCCAATGCCACGCGCGGCGCGGCCATTGGTTTCAAGCTCAAGCTGGCGCGCCGAGGCGCTGTCGAGCCACCAATTTTGCAAAACACCCTTATCAATCGGCGTCAGTTTTTCGGTCGCCACGCCTTCACCGTCAAAACCGGCCGAGCGCAAGCCGCGCGGGCGCAAAGGGTCGTCCTCAATGGTGATGCTCGCGCTCATAATTTGCTGGCCCATTTGGTCGCGCAAAAACGAGGTGCCACGGGCAATCGCGCTGCCCGAAATCGCGCCGGATAAATGCCCCAAAAGAGAGGCCGAGACGCGCGGTGCATAAACCACATTGGTTTTGGTGCTTTCAATTTTGCGCGGGTTCAGCCGCTCAATCGTGCGCTCACCGGCGCGCAAGCCAATATCTTCCGGCGCGTCCAAATCTTCCAAATGACGGGCGGAATGGCTGGCATAATCGCGCTCCATCGCATCGCCTTCGCCGCCAATAACGGCGCAACTGGCGGAAAAACTGGTGCTGGTATAAGCGCCTTCAAATCCGTGGCTGGTCACCAGCGCGGTGGTGGCGCGACCCCAGCCTGTGCCTGCGCCTTCTGAATTGGTGATGCCGGTAACGCCTCGCGCGGCCTCTTCGCACGCCACCGCCATTGCCAATAATTTATCGGCATCGGGCTCATACGCATCGGCAATATCTAGCGCCGGAATATGGTCGGTCAATCGGTCTTCGGGGGCGAAACCGCAATAGCGGTCTTCCGGTGTTGCCTGCGCCATATCAACGGCGCGTTGCGCCAATTGTTGCAGGGCCGTGTCATCAATGGCTGAGCCGGAGACAAAAGCCTGTTTTTGCCCGATCATGGCGCGCAAGCCAATATCGCGGCTTTCGGCGCGCTCAGTGTCTTCCAACACGCCCATGCGGCACGATACGGAAAGCGAGGCGCTGTCACTGACCAATACATCAACTGCATCGGCACCGGCGGCGCGGGTCAAATCAATCAGTTTTTGAGCCAAAGCGATATTGGCGGCTTCATTGTCAGCCAATTGGGAAGAGGGGGACATAAAATTACCTGCGTTACGCGGTTTCGGAAAAGCCTTCGGAGAAATTGCCTTTCAGGCGGTTGCGGCCATCATGCACAATCGTGCCCGGTGTGTCTTCATCATTTGAACGCGCGCTGGCGCGTTTCAGCACATCGAAATAGCCGGGTGCCAGTTCCATGCGCGCGCCATAGCCATCGGCCAAGAGGGTTTTGTGCATCAGCGGCAAATGCCAGCACGGCACATGCATCATCAAATGATGCTCGACATGATAATTGACCCAATAGGGCGCAAAAAACAGCCGCGTCAACCAGTTGGTTTTGGTGGTGCGGGCATTGCGAAACGGGTCATTATTATCGGGCACAATGGCATGTTCAGCGATATTTCTGAGCCGCGTAATCGCCATATGATAAGTCAAAAAGGGCAGCAGCCAGAACATCAGATAATAGCTCCAATGAAACAGCGCGCTGCACATGGCCAATATAACCAAATGCGCCACCAAAGCGCCGCCCAGCTTGCGCCAAAAATGCGCCAGCCGCCCGAATAAGCCCAATTCCTTTGCGCCGAAAGCATTGAGAATTTGCGCTTTTCTTTGCTGATAGCCGGTCTGACCGCTGAGGTCGCGCCAAATTTTGCGGCGCAGGCTTTTGCGGGTAATGGGAAATGGCTTTGATAAAATCAGGTCGGGGTCGTCATCTTGCTGGGTGCGCATATGGTGCTGCAAATGATAGCGGCGATAGGCATCTGTGCGCGCCATCATCGGATAGCCGCACAGCCAATCGGACAGCCCATTATTCCAATGGGTCGTGCGAAACAGCGCATTATGCGCCGCGTCATGCATCAGCACCGCAATGCCAAGCTGGCGCGCGCCGATAATCATCACGGCCAGAATAAAAGTCAGCGGATTGGGAAACACATAAAACAACGCCATCGCGGCAAATACCGTGCCCCAAGCATGGGCGACCAAAGCCAAGCCGACCAGATTGGAGCGGCTTTGTAGCTTCTTCAAAACAGCCGGAGCCACCAGCGCGCTGGCGGGCAGTCGCAATTGCGATGTTTGTGTCATGCTCATTGCCTTAATATAGACCTTCTCGCCGATATTTTGCACCCCTCATGGTCATAGCAAGGCGCGCCCGATGCTGCGGCATTTTGTTGTTGCGATAAGTCTAAAATCCGCCAAGCACAAAGGCAATCGCAATAATCAGGCCGGTATTGCGATTGGCGCGAAAGATTTGCAGGCAGACTTCGGGCTTATTGATGTCGAGGCGGGTGATTTGCACCAGCAAATGCCAGCCGACAATCGGCAGTGCCGCCCAAAATAGCGGGCCGATTTGCGCCGCATAAGCGGCCAGTGCCAAACACGCCAATGACGCGCCGTAAAACAGGGTCAAAACCGGCTTGGTGCGCGCGCCCAATAGCAGCGCCGTGCTTTTAACGCCGATAAGCGCGTCGTCTTCTTTGTCTTGATGGGCATAAATCGTGTCATAGCCCAGCGTCCAAAAAACGCCTGCCGCATAAAGCGCAAAAGCGGCCGGCGGCAGCGTGTCGGTGATGGCGGCATAGCCCATTAATGCGCCCCAATTAAAGGTCAGGCCAAGCCATGCTTGCGGCCAATAGGTGATGCGCTTCATAAACGGATAGGTGGCGACCAGACCCAGCGCGGCAATGCCCAGCGCGAGCATGAATAAAGATTGAAACGAGACCAATACCAAAAAGCCGACAAAAATTTGCGCGCCGAAAAACACCCAAGCGGCGCGTAGGTTGACCCGCCCTGAGGGCAGCGGTCGCAAGGCCGTGCGCGCGACCTGTCCATCAAGATTGCGGTCGATAATATCATTATAAGTGCAGCCCGCGCCGCGCATCGCCAATGCGCCAATGGCAAAAGCCAGAAGCGGCATCAAGGGCGGCAGGCTGCGCAGCTCGGCAGAGGCCAGCGCCGTTCCCCAAAAGCAAGGCCAGAATAACAACCATGCGCCAATCGGGCGGTCATAGCGCGCCAGTTGGGCAATCGCCTGCCCACGCGGCGACAGCCGCGACAGCAGCCAGCCTGTTTGCGTATCCGCGGGCGCGATTTGCTTTTCTTGTGGCGACATGATTGGCCAATCCGTTCATTTATGGCACATATATTTAAGGAGTTTTTCATGCCACGCATCTCACCACCCGTCCAGAAGATAAGTCAGCGACTGCATGTCACACAAGATTTGCGTCTCGGCGGTGCGGTGACATTGGACGATAAAAAAGCCCATTATTTACGCAATGTATTGCGCCTCGAGCTTGGCGCGCAGATATTTTTATTTAATGGCCGCGATGGCGAATGGCGCGGACGCATTGCCACGCTCGATAAAAAGCGACTGGTGATTGAGCCGGAAGAACAAACCCGCCCGCAAGAAACACCGGCTGATATTTGGCTGCTGGTCGCGCCGGTGAAAAAAGACCGCCTTGATTATTTGGCGCAAAAAGCCACTGAAATGGGGGTCGGCAAATTATGGCCGATTGTCACGGCGCGCACGCAAGGCGGTCAGCTCAAGCATGAGCGTTTGCGGGCCAATGCGATTGAGGCGGCGGAGCAATGCAATATTCTCAGCGTGCCGGAAATTGCCGAGCTCACGCCGATGCAAGATGCGTTGGCCGATTGGCCGCAAGACCGCGTGATGATTTTTTGCGACGAGGCGGCGCAAGCAGGCGAGGGGCTGGCCGCGCTTGATGAATTGAAAGGCCGCAAATTGGCTTTGCTGATTGGGCCGGAGGGCGGTTTTGATGCAGCGGAACGCGCCATGTTACAGGCGCGGGCCGATAGTTTTTCGCTGTCATTGGGGCCGCGCATTTTACGCACCGATACGGCAGTGGTTGCCGCGCTGGCATTGGTGCAAGCCCGCCTCGGCGATTGGCAGGCGTGACGGCCAAGCACGCGCTAACTTGTTCTTGGTCGCAAACGAGCCTAAATATAAGCTAATACCACGCCGCCAACGCAATCATGCCATTGCGCGTGCAGGAGAACATCGATGTCCGAAGCGGCCTCACCCGTGCTTGAAAATACAACCCAGTTGAAAGAGTGGATGGCCGCCGGTTGCAAACCCCGCGAGGCTTGGCGCATCGGCACGGAGCATGAAAAATTCGGCTATCGGAAATCCGATTTCGCGCCGCTGCCTTACGACGGGCCGGACGGTATTAAAGCCATGCTGGAAGGGCTGATGCAATTTGGCTGGGAAGGCAAATATGAGGGTGACACGCTGGTCGGGCTGGGGCGTTCTGCTGAAGCCGGTGGCGGCTCGGTGACGCTGGAACCCGCCGGACAGCTTGAGCTTTCGGGCGCGCCGCTGGAAACCATTCACCAGACATGCGCCGAAATCTCGGCGCATATGAGTCAAGTGCATGACGTCGCCGCGCGTTTGGGGCAGGGCTATTTCGGCGTTGGCTATACGCCGTTTTGGAATTTTGACACGGCCCCGCGCATGCCGAAAGGGCGCTATCGCCTGATGACCGATTACATGCCCAAACAGGGCGGGCGCGGCACTGAGATGATGTATTTGACAGCGACTGTGCAGGTCAATCTCGACTTCGCCTCCGAAGCTGACATGGTTGAGAAGCTGCGTATCGCGCTGGCATTGCAACCGCTGGCGACGGCTTTATTTGCCAATTCGCCGTTTATTAACGGCAAGCCGACCGGCAATATGTCGGAACGCTCGCTGGTCTGGACTGATACGGACCCCAAACGCACCGGCATGTTGCCTTTTGCATTTGAAGAGGGTTTCGGCTTTGAGCAATATGTCGATTATGCGCTCGATGTGCCGATGTATTTTGTCGTCCGCAATGGTGAATTCATCAATACGCTGGGCATGAATTTCCGTGATTTTCTGAATGGCGAGCTGCCTGCTTTGCCGGGCGAAAAGCCGACGGCTGAGGATTGGGAAAACCATTTGACCGTGCTTTTTCCTGAGGCGCGGGTGAAACGTTTTATTGAAATGCGCGGCGCGGATAGTGGGCCCTGGCCATCGCTTTGCGCGCTTCCGGCTTTTTGGGTCGGGCTGCTTTATGACGCGCAAACGCAAAGCCAATTGGTCGATTATATTGCCGATTGGACGCAAGAAGAGCGCGATGCGCTGCGCCTCGGTGCGCCGCAAACCGGCCTTCAAACGCCGTTTCGGGGCGGCACGCTTTTGGATATGGCGCGGGAAATTGTGCCAATGGCGGCGCAGGGGTTGAAAAATCGCGGCCGTGGTGACGGCACCGGCGCCGATGAAAGTCTGTTTCTCGCCTATCTCGAGGAGATCACTGAAAGCGGAAAATCATCGGCTGAAAAACTGCTCGATAGCTATCATGGCGCGTGGGGCGGCGACATTCAAAAAGCCTATGACGCCCTGACGCTATAACCGCCAGTGAATAATTTTGAAAATACTCAATTTTTTTCAACAGGCTTAAGCTACTGAGTCACAATATAAAAATATGAATCTACGCGACTGATGGCCCGTTTGTCGATGACCAAGAGGTCATTGACGATTTCTTCGGGGCGACACCGGACTTATTGTAAAAGTCAGGCTTGTTAGAGCAATCAGGCCGTGCCACCGACAGTCAAGCCCTCAAGGCGCAGCGTCGGTTGACCGACCCCTACGGGCACGCCTTGTCCGGCCTTGCCGCATGTGCCAATGCCTTCATCAAGCGCCATGTCATTGCCGATCATGGAAATGCGTTGCATTGATTCAGGGCCGGTGCCGATCAGCGTCGCCCCTTTTAAGGGCGCGCCCAGCTTGCCGTTTTTGACTTCATAGGCTTCGGTGCAAGAAAACACGAATTTGCCGGAGGTGATATCGACTTGGCCGCCGCCAAACGACACGGCGTAAATGCCGTCTTTGACGCTGGCCAGAATGTCTTCCGGCGCGTGATTGCCACCCAACATATAGGTATTGGTCATGCGGGGCATGGGCTGGCAATTATAGCTTTCGCGCCGCCCATTGCCGGTCGGGTCCATGCCCATCAGGCGTGCATTTTGTCGGTCTTGCATATAGCCTTTCAAAAGCCCGTCTTCGATAAGCACGGTTTTCGAGGTCGGCGTGCCTTCATCATCAATGGTCAGCGAGCCGCGCCGGTCGGGAATTGTGCCGTCATCAATCACGGTCACCCCCGGCGAGGCAACGCGTTCGCCAATGCGGTCGGAAAAGGCTGAGGTCTTTTTGCGATTGAAATCGCCCTCAAGACCATGCCCGACGGCTTCATGCAGCAAAATCCCGGGCCAGCCTGGGCCAAGCACCACATCCATTTCACCGGCCGGTGCAGGAATGGAGTCGAGATTGGTGACCGCTTGTTTGAGCGCATTATGGACTTGTTCCTGCCAGTTTTCAGGGGCCAGCCATTGCGCGTAATTGGCGCGTCCACCGCGCCCTGAATGGCCGGTTTCTTGCCGCTCGCCTTCGCCGACAACGACGGAGACATCGAGGCGCACCAAAGGCCGCACATCGAACAGCGGCGCGCTATCGGGGCGAATAATGCTGACGGCTTGCCATTCACCGGCCAGCGATACCGATACTTGCCGCACACGATTGTCTTTGGCGCGCGCATAGGCATTAATCTCCTCGAGCAATTTGACCTTATCGGTAAATTCAGCGCCATCGAGCGGATTGGCGTCCATATAAAGAGCCTTGCCGGCCGCCATCGGGCCGCCTGCCCAAGTGCCTGAATGACCCGAAAGCACGGGCGACAGGCTGGCAGCGGCGCGGTTGAGCGCGTCCATTGATAAATCCGTGGCATGGGCGAAACCCACTGCTTCGCCATTAACGGCGCGCAGGCCAAAGCCATGCGTCGTGTCGAAGCTGGCGGCCTTCAAACGATTATCGTCAAAAGAAAAGGCTTCCGACAGCGTATATTCCAAAAATAATTCGCCATCATCAGCGCCGTGCAACGCTTTTTCGGTGAATTGATGCGTTTGGTCCAAGTCGAGACCAGCTTGATTAAAAAACAATTGCTGTGGATTGCGGCTCACGGCACTCTCCCTATGGCTGACCATTTCGGTTAAGCTCAATATGTCGTCTGATGGGGGCAGAGGCAAGTCTTGAAAGGGCGCTTTATCGGCAATGGTCATAAAGTCGCACAGATGAGACTTGCAGTGTTCAATCCTCACATAATTTTGTATAGGGAAGCATGGGAAAAGGCAGGGTGAGTCCCTGCCTCAACACGAATGGGGACAGCAGATGGGTCTTTACAGCAAACTCAGTAAATTAAGTGTAAGCCTGACAGCTTTTTTCGCTATGGGTCTGGCCGCCGCTTCGGCATCGCAGCCGAAAGAATGGCAAATCGGTTTTCAAGAGGCCGCCACTGAAAACATGACACTGATTACGGATTTCAACGATTTTCTGTTGATTTTAATGGCCGCCATCAGCGTTCTTGTGCTTGGCCTGATGCTTTATGTGATGGTGCGCTTTAACGCGAAAGCCAATCCGGAGCCCAGCAAGACGACCCATAATACTTTGGTCGAAGTGATTTGGACGGTGGTGCCGATTGTCATTTTGGTGGTGATTGCCATTCCGTCTTTCCGCCTTTTATATTTCCAACGCGAAATTCCACAAGCCGAGATGACTGTCAAAGCGGTCGGTTATCAGTGGTATTGGGGTTATGAATATCCCGACCATGGCGATTTTGCTTTTGACTCGCTGATGCTGACTGACGAAGAGCGCGGCGACCAGCCCCGCCTTTTGGCAACCGACACGGCGATGGTTGTGCCGGTTGATACGACGGTGCGCGTTATTGTAACGGCGGCTGATGTGCTGCACGCATTTGCCATGCCGGCCTTTGGCCTGAAAATGGATGCCGTGCCCGGTCGCTTGAATGAGACTTGGTTCAAGGCTGAGAAAACCGGCACATTTTATGGCCAGTGTTCAGAGCTTTGCGGTATTCGCCACGCCTTTATGCCTATTCGCATTGAAGTGGTCGAGAAAGCCGAATTCGCCGCTTGGGTGGAAGAGGCGAAAAACGAATATGCAGAAATTGACAATGCTGACGCCATGGTGGCTTCGGCTGAACTTGAAGACGCAGCGCGTCAGTAAGAGGGAGACTGTCTGATGGCAACCGAACAAGCAGCCGCTCACGATCACGAAGACCATCCGACCGGATGGCGCCGTTACCTCTATTCGACCAATCACAAAGATATTGGCACCATGTATCTCATCTTCGCGATTTTCGCAGGTGTGTTGGGCGGCGCGATGTCGGTGATTATGCGGATGGAACTGCAAACGCCGGGCGACGGCATTTTGGGTGGCGATTATCACCTTTATAATGTGCTGGTGACCGGTCACGGCCTCATCATGATTTTCTTCATGGTTATGCCCGCCATGATTGGCGGTTTCGGCAATTGGTTTGTGCCGCTGATGATTGGCGCGCCGGATATGGCCTTTCCGCGCATGAATAATATTTCTTTCTGGCTGCTGCCCGCATCATTTATTTTGCTGGTCATGTCCATCTTTGCCGAGGGCCCTCCGGGCAATGATGGTGTTGGTGGTGGGTGGACGATTTATCCGCCGCTTTCTACCAGCGGTCAGCCCGGACCGGCAATGGATTACGCCATTTTGTCGCTTCACGTGGCAGGTATTTCCTCCATTCTCGGTTCGATTAACTTCATCACGACGATTTTCAATATGCGCGCGCCGGGCATGACCCTGCATAAAATGCCGCTTTTCGTGTGGTCGATTTTGGTCACTGTCTTCTTGCTGCTTTTGTCGTTGCCGGTCTTCGCCGGTGCGATTACCATGCTGTTGACCGACCGTAATTTCGGCACAACATTCTTTGACCCGGCCGGTGGCGGCGACCCGATTTTATACCAGCATTTGTTCTGGTTCTTCGCCCATCCGGAAGTTTACATTCTTATCCTGCCGGGCTTTGGCATGGTCAGCCAAATCGTCTCAACCTTCTCGAAAAAGCCGGTCTTCGGCTATCTCGGTATGGCTTATGCGATGGTCGCCATTGGCGGTGTCGGCTTTGTTGTGTGGGCGCACCACATGTACACAGCCGGTCTAAGCGTTGACACGCAAGCCTATTTTGTGGCTGCGACAATGGTTATTGCCGTGCCGACCGGGGTGAAAATCTTCTCGTGGATTGCCACAATGTGGGGCGGTTCGATTGAGTTCAAAACGCCGATGTTGTGGGCGCTGGGCTTTATCTTCCTGTTCACGCTGGGTGGTGTGACGGGTGTGATGCTGGCCAATGCCGGTGTTGACCGTGCTTATCACGATACTTATTTCGTGGTGGCGCATTTCCATTATGTCTTGTCGCTGGGTGCCGTGTTCGCCATTTTCGCCGGTTGGTATTACTGGTTCGGCAAAATGTTCGGTTACACTTATTCCGAATTTATCGGCAAGCTGCATTTCTGGGTCACTTTTATTGGCGTGAACCTGTTGTTCTTCCCGCAGCACTTCCTCGGCATGGCCGGTATGCCGCGCCGTTATGCGGACTATCCGGACGCTTATGCGGGGTGGAATTACTGGTCATCAATCGGGTCTTATATTGCCGCTTTCGGTGTCCTCATCTTCTTGTTTGGCGTTTTCCATGCGCTGGCGCGTAAGCAGCCTGCGGGTGCCAATCAATGGGGTGAAGGCGCAACAACGCTGGAATGGACCTTGTCCTCGCCACCTCCTTTCCACCAGTTCTCTGAACTGCCGAAAGTGAAATAGGCAAAGATAATGTCTCAGACCCATAAAGAGGCATTGCTGAAAATGCAGGAGCCGGCATCGACCGATGTCGGCTCGGCTGCCGATTATATTGCGTTGATGAAACCGCGCGTCATGTCGCTGGTCGTCTTCACCGCTTTGGTCGGCTTGGTGATGGCACCGGGCGCCATGCATCCGGTGATGGCGATTGCAGCGATTTTGCTCATCGCGGTCGGAGCCGGTGCATCGGCGGCGTTGAATATGTGGTATGACGCCGACATTGACGCGGTGATGAGCCGGACGCAAGACCGGCCCGTCCCATCAGGGCGCGTGACGGCAGACGGAGCTTTGACCTTTGGCCTATGGGTATCGGGACTTTCCGTGCTCTCAATGGCGGTGATGATTAATTATCTGAGCGCCGCTCTGCTGGCGTTCACGATTTTCTTTTACGCTGTGATTTACACCATGTATTTGAAACGCCGCACGGCGCAAAACATTGTTATTGGTGGCGCGGCAGGGGCTTTGCCGCCGGTTATCGGTTGGGCAGCGGCAACCAATTCGGTTTCCATCGAGCCGTTGATTTATTTCGCCATTATCTTTTTCTGGACGCCGCCGCATTTTTGGGCGCTGGCCTTGATTAAAAATGATGATTACCAAGCCGCCAATGTGCCGATGTTGCCGGTAACGGCGGGGGTTAAATCAACCCTATCGCAAATCGTGCTTTACGCTTTTGTGCTGTTTGGTGTCACCATGCTGCCCTATGGCTTGGGCTTTAGCGGCTTGTTTTATGCCAGTGGCGCGGCGGTGCTGGGCGGCATTTTTGTCGCTCTGTGTTTGGTTTTGGCCTTTACCGGCGAAAAACACCGCAATCGCGTGGCGGGCATGACGTTTGCCTATTCGATTTTCTATTTATTTCTGCTGTTCGTGCTGTTGCCGACAGATAAGGTGATGGGATTATGAGCGAAGACAATAAACCGAAAGAAGAGGTCGTCTGGACCGAAGAATTGCTGCGCGAACGCCGCAAGCGGGCGACCATTATGGCGATTGCTTTGCTGGCTTTCATCGCGTTGTTCTTTTGGGTCACGCTGGTTAAATTGGGCGCGAATGTCGCCAATCGTCCGCTTTAGAGAGATTTCAGAGATAGCATGACCGACACGCCAACCATCGAAACCGCCAAGACCGACAGCAAGGCAAACGCCCGTGTCGCGTCCGGTGCTGCGCTGATGGCGTTGCTGATGATTGGCGCGGCCTATGCGTCTGTGCCGCTTTACGATTTATTCTGCCGCGTCACCGGTTATGGCGGCACAACGCAAGTGGCCGACATCGCCCCAGGGGCGGTTAATGGGGAGGCGGCGCGTATGATTACGGTGCGTTTTGATGCCAGCTTGAACCGCCAATTGCCCTGGGCGTTTGAAGCCCCTGACAGCGCGGTTGAATTGCCGATTGGCGAATCGGGGCTGGCTTTTTACAGCGCCAAAAATCTGACCGACCGCCAAATTACCGGCACGGCGACCTATAATGTGTCGCCCGATAAGGCCGGTTATTATTTCTCAAAAATTGATTGTTTCTGCTTTACCGAGCAAGTTTTGGAACCGGGACAAAGCGTCGATATGCCGGTCAGTTTTTTTGTTGATCCGGAAATTCTGACAGACCCTGAAATGGATGATGTCAAAACCATCACTTTGTCTTATACATTCTTTGAAGCGCCAAACACGGCGCAAAATAATACGCAGCAAGAGCCTGCAAGTCCGAGGGGATAGAATATTATGGCTGACAGTCACGCAAAACATCACGACTATCATCTGGTAGACCCAAGCCCGTGGCCGGTTGTCGGCTCAATCAGTGTTCTGATTTTGGCCATTGGCGCGGTGCAAATGCTGCATGACAGCACGCCTTGGGTAATGCTTATCGGCTTTGCCGGTGTCCTCTATACCATGCTGGCTTGGTGGCGCGATGTGGTGAAGGAAGCCAATACGGGCGACCACACACCGGTTGTGCAACTGCACCATCGCTATGGCATGATTTTATTCATCGCCTCCGAGGTCATGTTCTTTGTCGCTTGGTTTTGGGCTTATTTTGATGCCAGCCTGTATCCGGGCGAGGCCATTCAAGCCGCGCGCACCGAATTGACCGGCGGCGTTTGGCCGCCGCAAGGCATTGAAACATTTGACCCGTGGCACTTGCCGCTCATCAATACGCTGGTTCTGCTGACCTCAGGCACGACAGTGACATGGGCGCATCATGCGCTGCAACATGATGACCGGGAGGGTTTGAAATGGGGTCTGATTTTGACTGTCGCATTGGGTGCTTTGTTCACCGTCTTTCAGGTTTACGAATATCAGCATGCCGCCTTTGGTTTCTCCGGCCATATTTATGGCGCGACTTTCTTCATGGCGACCGGCTTTCACGGCTTCCATGTTTTGGTCGGAACGATTTTCCTCGCCGTATGCTTATTGCGCGCGCTGGACGGACAGTTCTCCTCGAAACAGCATTTCGGCTTTGAGGCCGCCGCTTGGTATTGGCACTTTGTCGATGTTGTTTGGCTGTTTTTGTTCATCGTTATTTACATTTTGGGTGCTGGTGCGCCAGCCGCCCATTAAGCCCGTCTCGGGTCTGTTGAGTTTGGAGCGCAGGGAATGGCATTGAGACATTCCCTGCGTTCTCTTTTTCCGGCTGTTTTGACGCTGGTCATGCTGGCTGTGTTGCTCTCTTTGGGGGCTTGGCAAGTCGAGCGATTGGCGTGGAAAACCGACTTGCTGGGGCGCATGGAAGCGCGTCGTGATGCGCCGCCCTTATCCATCTCCGGCCAAGCCGATATTGCCGCGCTCAAGCGCGATGCCCATGATTTTTATCCGGCCATTTTTAACGGCCGGTTTGGCGATGATATTGTGTTTTGGTTCACCCAAATTGAAAACAAGCCGACCGGTCTCGACCGGCTCGATGCGGCGGGCTATCACATGCTGGTGCCGTTTATGCTGGAAGATGGCAGCGCCATTTTGGTTGACCGTGGCTTTATACCGGCGCGGCTGTTGGATATTACCGCGCCCCCGCCGCCGCAGGGTTTGCAAAATCTTGCCGTGATATTGCGTTGGCCGGACGGGCGGGGCGCCTTTGACAATGAAGATGACCCGTCGCGCAATTTGTTTTATGTGCGCGACCCCAAAGCCATTGGGGCGCATTGGCAATTTGCCTTGCCGCCCATGTTGGGCGAGGCGGCGCGCGCCAATGATAGTTGGCCGCGGGGTGGGCAAACGCGGTTTTCCATGCCGAATAATCATTTACAATATGCCGTCACATGGTTTGGCTTGGCCATAGTGCTTGTGATTGTTTCAGGACTGTGGCACATCCGTTTTCTGAAATCGCAGCGCGCGCAAGCGCCAAGAGGTGAGACACGGTGAAATATATTTCGACCCGAGGCAAAGCCCCGGTTTTGGGCTTTGAAGACGCATTATTGGCCGGACTGGCCGATGATGGCGGTCTTTACGTGCCGGAAAGCTGGCCGCGCCTGTCGGAGGCGATGATTGCCGGTTTTGCCGATAAAAGTTTTGCTGAGATTGCCGTTGATGTATTGCACCCGTTTATGGGCGATGATGTGCCACGCGCGCGTTTGCAGCAAATGGTCGAGGAAGCCTATGCCGGTTTCGCCCATGATGAGGTGACGCCGCTCACTGATTTGGGCGACGGGCAGTATTTTCTGGAGCTTTATCACGGACCGACTTTGGCATTCAAAGATGTCGCCATGCAATTGCTGGCGCGGCTGATGGATGACGCGCTGATACGGCGCGGGGCGCGCGCAACGATTATCGGCGCGACCTCAGGCGATACGGGTGGCGCAGCGATTGAAGCATTTCGCAATCGCGAAGCCGTCGATATTTTCATTCTCTTCCCCGACGGTCGTGTGTCCGATGTGCAAAGAAAGCAAATGACCACGCCGACCGACGCCAATGTGCATACGCTGTCTGTGGCCGGCACATTTGATGATTGCCAAGCGCTGGTGAAGGGCATGTTTAACGATGCGCCGTTTCGCAAAGAAATGGCGCTGGCCGGTGTCAATTCAATCAATTGGGCGCGGGTGATGGCGCAAATCACCTATTATTTTGTCGCCGCGTCGCGTCTTGGCGCGCCGGAAAAACCCGTCGCCTTTTCTGTGCCGACCGGTAATTTCGGTGATATTTTCGCAGGCTATGTGGCGGCGCAAATGGGCTTGCCCATCGCGCAATTGATGATTGCGACAAATGTGAATGATATTTTGGCGCGCACATTAGAGACCGGCATTTATCAAACCGATAAGGTCATCGCCACGCAAAGCCCGAGCATGGATATTCAAGTATCGAGCAATTTTGAGCGTCTGCTGTTTGAAGTGGTGGGGCGCGATGCGGCCCGCGTTCGCGCCATGATGGGCGCGTTGGCGCAATCGGGGCGTTTTGAAATGCAGGAAAAAGAATTGGCGCTGACCCGCGCTTTATTTGCTGCGGCGCGCGTCGATGAGGATGCGACGATTGAGGTTATGCGCGATTTTGAAGCGGCGCATGGTTTTCAAATTGATCCGCATAGCGCGGTCGGTATTGGCGCGGCGGCCCGCGCCGTGCTGCCCGATAATGTGCCAATGGTCACGCTGGCGACAGCGCATCCGGCGAAGTTTCCCAAAGCCGTTATGGCGGCATATGATGCCGCGCCCGACACGCCGCAGCGCGTGTTGGATATGCTTGAAAAAGAAGAGCGTCTCACGCCCATCGCCAATGAACTGGTGGCGGTTGAAAACGCCATTCGGGAAAAGGCGCGCCTTGTCTAGGCTCACTGCATTGCGGCGCGTCATGCCGCTGGTTGGTTTGGTGCTGGCCGTGATGATGGCCATGATGACGGGTGGTCCGGCCTCGGCCTCTGACCCGTTGCGCCTCAAAGAGGGTTTTCGCCTGTTAAAATTAACGCCTTATATGCGCGCGCTTGAGAGCGGTGGCCATGTGTTTGCCGTGCAAAATGGCAGCTCGCAAGATTTACACTTGGTTTTGCATCGACCGCCGCAAAATGATTTGGCGATAGCATTAGGCTTGCAGCCTGCCAGTGGCCCGGTCTTGCGGCTGTTTTCGTCTGATGACCGCGAATTCGCCAGTGCGCCCGGCGCATCGGAGAAATTGCGGTTCAACATTCCGGCGGAACAAGTGCAGACTTTCTTCCTGCCGCAATCGGCCGATGTCGCATCGGTTGATTTTTACCTCTGGTCGCCCGAGGCGTTGGCGTCGCATGAGAGCAATCGACAGACTTTTCACAGCACTGTGTTGCTGCTTTTAATGCTGCTTTTATTGCTGGCCATTGGCGTCGGCATTATGCGGCGGTCGCGCCGCGCCGCTTATGCTGTGGTGATGGCTGTCGGCCTGATGGTGCTGCTCAGCAGTCTATGGATGCGGGATATTCTGCCCGATAATCCGCAATTTGAATGGCTGCTGGTCAATCGGCTCGACAGCATTCGCGCCGCATTGGCCATTGGCGTGGCGATGAGTTTGGTGGCGCATCTGAATTTAATGGCGCAGCAAATCGTCAATCGCAATTACTGGACGCGGGTGATTATTGTCAGCGATATGGTGTTGGTGGCGTTTGGCGTATTTTGGATCTGGCAGATTTATGCGCCGGATTTCGCCGGTCTAATCTCGGCTGAATTGAACGAGATAGCCCTCGCCATGACCTGCGGCACGGTGTTGATGGGCGCGATTTTTGTGCCCGACCGCCGCCGCGCATGAGCGGGTCTTAGCCGTCAGGCTTCTCCGCCACTTTGGCTGAGCTTGGCCAAATCAATGCCCAGCCTGCCAATCAGTCGCTTGTAAAGCCCTTCAACATCGACATCGAAGACATCTTTCACATCGGCTTCGATAATCAGCCAGGCATTTTCTTGAATTTCATTTTCCAACTGGCCCGGCCCCCAGCCCGCATAGCCGAGCACCAGCCGCATATATTCCGGCCCCTTGCCTTCGGCGGCCTGCACCAGAATATCGAGGCTTTGGGTCACCCCGACTTGTCCTTGATTTGTATTTTGGTCGGTATTGTCCGCATGAGGCTCAATCGAGTGCAGCACAAAGCCGCTTTCGGGTTGCACCGGCCCGCCGACAAAGACCGGCAGATTCCGCAAACCCGTCTCTGACACGCTGGCGGGTAAATTACTGGCAATCTCGCCCAAGGTCAGCCCGTCTGTCGGGCGGTTGACAGTGAAACCCATCGCGCCCTCATCATCATGGGCAAACATATAGATGACGCTGCGGTCGAAGCGCGCATCGCCCATGCCCGGCATGGCTATCAAAAACCTTCCGGCGAGACTGATATGTGTCGGCGTGTCACTCATCAGATGAGTTTAGGCATCACAGCAGGCTGAAACAATCGCCTTTCACGCGAATCTCACTCGTCTTGCACAAACGAAGCGGCTATAAGAGGGCATGATTGCTTTGCGTAACATGATGACCGCCGCCGCTCTATGGCTCGCGCTGCCGGCCGTTTTTGTGCCGGCTCAGGCATTGGTGGACGGGCCGTGGATTGATATGGAACCGGCGCGTTACCGCATGATTGCCGCAGAAGTTGACGGCCAAGCCTATGCCGCTCTGGAAGTCGAGCTGAAGCCGGGCTGGCATACTTATTGGCGTTATCCCGGTGCCAGCGGTCTTGAACCGCAATTTGATTTTGCTGAAAGCCGTGGCGTTGCGGCGGGTAAGCCACTTTTTCCGGCACCTTATTTTTTCG